>NZ_JAHLZC010000021.1:0-427328 GCF_025128215.1 Synechococcus sp. CS-197
GGGTGATAAGGCTGACTTCACCCCATCTCCCCTAAGGGTCAGGCAGCAACAGGGGCTGCTTGACGGGAGAAACGAACGATGTTGTTCGCAGTTACGGGTTTGCTCTCACCGAGCAGGCTTCAGTCACCCTCCTCATGCCCCCGGCTCACCATCAGGCCCCGGTAGTTGTGGCGCAGGTGGAGATAAAGCGTTTCTAGCTCGCTCCGCTCGAGAGCCCCTGGATCGGAGGTGAAGCTGCCTGTGGGTGGATAAAGGATCGGCATGGTGTGTCTCCTTCAGTTGCCGATGTTGAGCTGGAAGGTGTCGAGGATCAGCAGCGGGTCAAACAGAGGAAGCATCGGAATCGGTGGATGCGTGGGTTCCTCCATAGCGTTGGCCGAAAGGCCTTTTGGAACCTCCCCCAATCGGGGGAGAAAGTTCTGAAAGTTGGATGAGCTGGAAGCCGCCTCGCCGCTGATCTGTTTCAGGGGCTGCTCACGGTGATTCGGTTGCCATAGCCGCCGATCTCTTCCAGTTCAAAGGAGTGATGGCCGCTCATCGCCCAGCGCTGCCCGGAGCTGTCGACCATCTCCCGGCGATCGGTCGTGGGCGCACCGACCGGCGTGAAGGTGAAGATCGGCTGCTCGGCGTGGGAGAAGTAAATCGTGAAGCCGTCCTTCGCAGCGGGCTCTGTTCTGCAGGTGGACGCAATCTCGTTGAGCGTGCATTGCAGTGGCCACTGGGGCTTGCTGGCCTGCTCCTCGCTCAGTGCCGTGAGGTCTGGATACTGGCCGCGAACGGCTCCTTGGGCGTCGTAGGTCACCACCTTGAGGGTCTCTGACCCATCCAGTGGCTTGGCCAGCTGGATCACAGCCACACCGGTCGGGCAGGGCTCTGGCTGAAGCGTGAGCCTCACGACGGCATAGGCCAGCTCCGTTGGCTCCGTGGGCGCAATCAGCTGATCGGGGAAGCGACCGTTCTCGCCATTGGGCAGGGTCTCAGCGCTGTAGTCGCTGTCGCAGACACCATTCAGGTCATTGCCCCATCGCACGCGCTCGGGCTCGACGCTGAGCACATCCAACACGGCGCGCCCAGCGGTGCTGTTGGCCTGCCAGCGCCCCTGGAACACGCTGTTCAAGTCTGGTGTTGGCTTGGGCTGACGGCAGGCGCCGAGCAGAACGGCCGCCGCCAGCGGGGCTATCAGTTGGCGGGTGATCCTGTGCATCGCAGCCAGGCCTTTGTCTTTCCCAGTGTGATCACTCCCTGATGGCAATGACATCGTGGAACCAGCCCTCCGCCTGATGTCCCTTGGCCAGCCCCGCCGATGCCGACGCCAACCTCAAGCGGGCTCTCGAGCAGCTCACTGAAAACGAAGCGGCGGTGGCCGAGGCAATCAATGAGGCCCGGGCTGAACACTCCCGCAGCGAACCGCCGCTCACCGGCCCGGAGTTGCTCGAACGCATTGATGAACTGGCGGCACAGCGCTCGCTCGACAGCCAGGACGTCGCGATTCTCTGCCATTGGCCCGATGCTGCCTCCATCGGCCAGGCCTGGTTTGCGCTCAAACACCCCGGCCAGAGCGTGCCCAGCCCGATGCTGGTGCTCGATGCCTATCTGGTGGGGGCGCCACCGTTTCTGAGCAAGGCCCAGCGGGATCAGGTGAGCGACTGGTACCGCAGCCAGGTGTCGGCCAATCCCGAGTACACCGATGCGGTGACCGGTGCGGCCAAAGCGTTTGTGCTCATCGGTGATCTCAACGCCAGTGCCGCCGGCATGGCCTGGCAGACGATCATTCCCGATCTGCTCGCCAAGGGCCACGACCTGGAGTTCAACGTCACTAAGGAACAGGTGACGGCGGCGGCTGCTCGCTGGATCGTGGCGGTGGCCGACACTTTCACGCCACCGTTGCTGGATTGAGGCCGCCTCGCGTGCACTCAGTCCCTGCCGGCCTGCGTGCGCGGCAGGGCAAGATTTAGCAGCACGCCCGCGATGGCGGCAAGGCTCAGGCCTTCGAGGCTGAAACGACCGGCTTCGATGCCGAGTCCGCCAATCCCCAGCACCAGAATCGTTCCCACCACGATGAGGTTGCGGGAATCGCTGAGATCGGCACCGGCGCGCACCAGGGTGTTGATGCCCAGGGTGACGATGGTTCCAAACAGAATCACCAGCACCCCGCCCATCACGGGGTCGGGAATGGTGTTGAGCAAGGCATTCAATTTGCCCACGAACGACAGCCCGATGGCGAACAGGGCGGCCCAGATCATCACCACCGGTTTCACGGCCCGGATCAGCGCCACGGCGCCCACCACCTCGGAGTAGGTGGTGTTGGGGGGGCCGCCGAGGGCCGCAGCCAGGCTTGTGGCCAGACCATCACCGAGCAGGGTGCGCTGCAAGCCAGGACGCTTCAGGTAGTTCTCGCCGGTCACGGCGCCGATGGCCAGGATGTCGCCCACGTGTTCGATGGCCGGTGCGATCGCCACCGGCAGGATGAACAGGATTGCCGGCAGGCTGAACCGGGGTGTGGTGAAGCCCGGCAGCGACCACCACGGTGCCGTGGCCACGTTGGAGAGGTCGATCAGCCCCAGAGGCAGGCTGATGCCGTAACCGAACACAATCCCGATCAACACTGGGATCAAGCGCCAGGTGCCCCGGCTGAGCATGGCCGTGAGCACGGTGACCAGAAACACGGCGCTCGCCACCAGCAGATGGCTGGCGGGATGGTCGCCGCTGAGGTTGCCCCCGGCTTTTTCAACGGCGATCGGGGCGAGCGACATGCCGATCACCATCACCACCGGTCCGGTGACGATCGCTGGAAGCAGCCTCTGAATCACACCGTCACCACGCCAGCGCACCACCTGCGCCAGCAGCACATAGAACACCCCGGCAGCCATCAAGCCCCCGAGGGTTTCCGCCAGTCCGAACTGCTGGATGCCGTAACTGGTGGGGGCAATGAAGGCGAAGGAGGAGGCCAGGAATACAGGGATTCGTGCTCCGGTCACCAGCTGAAATAGCAGCGTGCCCGCGCCGGCGGTGAACAGTGCCACCGATGCATCGAGACCCATCAGCACGGGCACCAGCACCAACCCGCTGAAGGCCACAAACAGCATCTGGGCGCCAACCACGATGTTGCGCGGTTGAGCGAGCTCCCGCAGTAAGCCTGCACGGCGCGAGGTGGAGGGCATCGGCGGCTGTTTTGAACAGTCTGCCGCGCTGGCGACCACAGCCTTGCCAAGCGTGCCGCTGTCGATCCCATGCACTGACATCACCGCAGGCACTGGCTATCTGAGGGTGTGTGCTGCGCGATCGCCGTGGATGTCAAGTTGTTGGTGATGGTGCTGATCTCCCATCTGATCAGTGCTGGTCTGGCCAAGACCGTTGCCGCTCAGAAGGCCCGCAACAGCAATCGCTGGTTGCTGGCTGGCCTCCTGTTCGGGCCCCTGGGTCTGATCGCTGCTGTGGGTCTGCCCGATCGGCATCAGATCGTTTACCTCCGCTATCTGGCCGAGCATCAGGGCTACCAACCACGCCGAGCCTGTGGCGGAGCGCAGGGCTCGACCGGGGAGTGAGCTTGAGGGAGCTGCGAGCTTGCCTGTCCCCTGGCAGGGGACGTGGCTAGCAAGAGGGAGTCATCTCCAGACCCATGACGCTCGGCGACCTCCTTCGCATCATCCTGGCTTTCATTTTGCCGCCTCTGGCGGTGGCCACCCAGGTGGGTCTCACCGGGGCGTTCTGGCTCAACCTGCTCTTCTGGTTGCTCAGCTTCGGAGGGCTGGGGCTGCCGCTGCTGGCCATCATGTGGCCTGTGGCTGTGATCCATGCGATCTATATCTGCGTCACCCGCAAGTGAGGGTTGGCGGGATGGCAGCAGAGGCGCTTCCCTGGCGCACCATGGCGGTGTTCCGTGAGAAATCGCCTGGCTACCTCGAGGCTGTGGACGCCTACTTGCCTGCGCTCAGGGCGCTGAACGAAGAGCAGCGCTGAAATCTGGCGGTGTTCAAGGCGGCTGAGCTCCTCAATGCGTTGATTCAGATCCGCGAGCGCAGGCAGGCCCCGGATCGGCTTGGAGACGCCTTCGCCAAAGCCTCCTTCCAGCGCGTGCGCCAGGTGATCCGGGATCGGCGCATCGTGTTGCAGGGGGGCGAAGTGATTGATCTTCGTGATCCCGTGCTCCGCGATCTGATCGACGAAGGCTGCCGCCTGTTCCATGCCGGACGCAAGGATGCCGAGGTGTATCAACGGGCCCTGGCCCTGGCGGCGGCCTGGTTGATGCTGCGGCCGCCACAGGCGCCTGAGCCTGCGCGTCAACGGGAGGGCCGGATTCAGCTGCTGGTTCAGGGTTTGGGGGTGGGACTGCTCACGGGCATCGCCGGTGTGGGTGGGGGCTTCGCCATTGTTCCCGCCCTGGTGCTGCTGGCCCGTCTGCCGATGACCCTTGCCTCCGGCACCAGCCTGTTGGTGATCTGCGCCAGTTCCTTGATGGCCCTGGTCCGTCATGGCCATTGGCCGGCAGCCAGTCTGCCCCTGTTGCTGCCCTTGCTCCTCGGTGGTGGCATCGGCATCCTCCTCGGCCAGCGTTGGGTGTCCCGTGTGTCTGAGCGCAGGCTGCGCCAGGGGTTTGCAGCCCTGCTGCTGGTGTCAGCCATCAGCACCGGTCTGGAAGCCCTGCAACCGCAGAGGCCTTCAACCGAGGCGGGCTTGCGCATTTCGACACGTTGGCCTGAAGCCTGATGACAGCGGGGTTCTTGATGCTTTAGCTGTAAAGACGGTGTGCAGTGCAACGCGCATGGTGGCGACTCCCTTGGCATCCGTGCCAGCAGAAGAAACTCTGATCAATGCCCTCCGCGGCTGCCGCGATCAGCAGGAACTCAAAGACCTTGAACAGCGGCTCGCTGCGGTGGAGGGTGCCCCGCCCCTGTTCGACTGGATCTGCGATCTGCTGGTGAAGCGCCGCTTGTCCAGCATCCTTGCCGCGAAACTGCTCCGGCAATTGCATCAGTCTTGAGATGCCTTGGCGTTGCCGTCTGCGGTTTGTGTGCGCCCTGTTGTTGGCGTTGATCCTCGCCTCCCCCCTGCCGGTGTGGGCTGAGGCCGAGGGTCCGCTGATCACGGTGGTGCGATCGGCCAGTTGTGAGTGCTGCCGGCAGTGGGAACGGCACCTCGAAGCAGCGGGCTTTCGCATCAACGATCAGATCAGCGACAGCATCGATCCCACCCAGGCTTACTGCCACACCGCCAGCGTTGCGGGCTACAGGATCGACGGCCATGTGCCGGCGGCGTCGGTGCAGCGACTGCTCGCCGAACGACCCGACATTCGCGGCCTGGCCGTGCCGGGAATGCCGATCGGCTCTCCCGGAATGGAGATGGAAGGGGTCGAAGCGGATCCCTACGTGGTGGTGGCCATCGCCCACGACGGCAGCACCCGGGTGCTGGAGCGTTATTAACGGGTCAGGTCGTCCCAGGCAAAACCCCCGCAAGTCCCTGTTGGTGGGAGACCTGCGGGGGTTGCAATCAGCATTGGGCTGATTTATGGAGGCCGTCGTCCCAAGGCGGGACAGGCGGCCTAACGCGCTCGTTTGTGCATCACGACCATGCGATTTTCAGTGTTGCCATACGGTTGTTCAACCTCCAGCAAGTGGACTGAAAGAAAGGGTCGAAGCGACTGGCTGTGGCGCCTGGGGCCAGGTTCCTAGGTGGGAGGGTTGTGAACTCCTTGGGGCACCTGGAACGGTGCAGATGGAGTGCCGATCGACGTGGCGAACCTCAGTGCCTGCCGAAGGGCGATCCCTCTCTGATGCGTGAAAACTGTTGGAGCAGGGGCCAGAAAGTCAGCGAGCTTCTTGTGTTGGCTCGGGTGGAGTGTCGGCCGTCATCGGTGCCTCCGATCTCGATGCACACAGTGTTGGTGTTCCAGGCGACAAGTGCAATCAGTGAAATCGCGCATTGCCGATCGGTCGCAGACCGCTGAGAGTGAAAACGGCGTGCCTAATGCGAGGGGAACCGGCAGCAGAGTGCTGCAGGTCTCTCCCTCAACTGAGGGATGTGCAACCCGTTGATCTCTGCCTCAATGAAGGGGCTGCACGATCCGGCGATGTCCCCCGCCTACGACCTCATCCTTGAGCGCGATGGTCAGCTGACCACCCACACCGTGGAGGTGGCTGATGCGCTCGAGGCCTGGCGGCTGGCCCGTGCGCGCTATCCATCCCGCATCCGCGGCGTGGTGTGGCGTGATCCCCAGCAGGTGCGTGCCGACCATCCGCGCTAAACATCGGGTATCCGTGTGCCGACCATGGAGCTTCGGCTCGACTCCCGTGCCAATCAGGAGGCGATCGCTCAGGCTTCTGAGTTGTTGAAGGAGCGCCGCATTGTTGTGGTGTTCGGCGATCGCCTGGCGCTGATTTCCTTTGTGCTGGTTGATGCGATTGCCTCGAGCCTGGTGGGTGCGGCCACCACCGAAGATGAGGGCTTTGAGCTGGTGTTGCGCACCCAGCCGGATCTGCTGATCTGCAGCTCGGATCTCGAATCCGGCTATGGCATCAACCTGCTACGCCGGGTGAAGGCGGAGTTGCCCACCTGTCAGCTGCTGATCGTGCTGGTGCGTGAAACCCAGGCGGTGGTGCAGGAGGCGATGGAGGCCTTCGCGGATGGCGTGGTTTTCAAATCCAGCCTGGGCACCGGCCGCGGTGATCTGATCAAGGCCCTGCGCACCCTCGCTGATGGCGGTGTGTACTTCCCAGAGCAGATCCGCCGCATTGCCGCCTCCACACCGCAACCCGATCTGCCGCCGTTGGTGGAGGAACTCACTCCGCGCGAACTGGAGGTGGCCGCCGGGGTGGCGCGCGGTCTTAAGAACAACGCCATCGCAACCCTGCTCGGCCTTTCGGTGGAAACGGTGAAAAGCCACGTGGGCAATGCCATGGACAAGCTCGGTGCCCGGGACCGCACCCAGATGGCGGTCACGGCCCTGCTGTATGGCCTCATCGATCCCCTGCAGTGAGCAACGTCAGCTGCAGCGTTTGAAGATCACGATGCTGCGGGTCGGGCCCTGTTTCGGCCAGTTGGGCATCACCCGCCATGGCGTTCGCACCGTGAGCTGGTCAGCGTCAATCGAGAAGTGGCGCATCTGTTCGGTACCCACCCATTCCGGCTTCCAAGCCACATCAACCGCCGTGATCCAGCGGTCGTCCTCCAATCTGTAGGTTCCGGAGTAGGCCACCAGGCTGCTGAGCAGAGCCGCGTCGCCTTCGCGGTCGGTTGTGGGTGTGCGGCCTTCAGCCGTGAGCGTGAACGACACCCGTCCAGCCGGGGTAAACAGCGCATAGCCCGTGGGGTGGTCACCCATCGGCCTGAAGGTGTTGCCGCTGATTTGTTCCTCCACCAGGTAGCTCACCAGTTGCCAGGCGCCATGGATGCAAGGGGCTTCAACGGCACTCAGTGATTGCAAAGGCGTTGCGTTCACAATTGATGGATGGCTTAGGCGGAAATTACCAATGGTCACTTCAGCGCCTCAGCGGCTCAAGGCGCTGAATGAGCAGATCGACATCCATTTGTTGATGGTTGGTATCAACCACAACTGAGTCATTCCGTTCAGTCCGCACGCTCGCAGTGCTCGTCGTCGCAGCGCACTGTGCAGCTGGGGGCTTTCTCGCCGTAGCTCTGCGGTTCGCGCATGGTCCAGTACTCATCCACCAGGCCCATCAGGTAAGAGCCGAGTCGCTGCAGCAGGGAGCGCTGTTTCATGATTTCAAAATGCCATTGCCCATGGCCTGTTGTCATCAGGCGCAGTGGGAAGAGGCCGGTTAACCCGCTTGCGGCCGCGGGCATGGCATCAGGGGCAGAGAATCGCCGGTGGGGTTCAGCCATTCATCGAACTCTCGGCGGATGGCTTCTGCGTCGGAGAGTCGCTCTCTGCTGGCGAGCAACTTGCTGCGTTGTTGGCTGTAGTCCACAGCGGATCCGATCAAGGCAATGGCCTGTTCGCTTGTCATGGCTGAATCCATCGATCAGCCCATGGTTAGGGGGGCAGGGCAAAGCGGCCGTGCCAACGGCGACAACTTTGCAGGTCAAGCCTGGAAGATTTCCTGAACTTGGCTCGTCAACAGCCTCTAAATCCGCGAGGCTGCCTTTAGGAATCAAGCCAACAGGGATTCCGTTTCACAACCGGTTTGACGATGAAACTCAATCTGGCCCATTCCCATCCGATGGGAACTCTCATTGTTGAGGGTGTGCATCAGCCCTTTCGAGCCTTGGCGTGCGCATTGAAGCCCGCAGCGATTCGCATTCAACCCAGCCCCAGATCGCTGCATCTCTCAACAAGCAACCAATCCTGAATTTGGGTTGACCTCAGAACATGGCCATGGCTTTGATTTTGCTCAGCTTGGTTGTGTCAAGGCCTTCAAGATCTTCGTAGGTGATCAAATTCTGTTTGATCATGTCGGCCAGATTGAAGAGAATATTGGCGGTATCGAATTCAGCACGGCCTTCATATTGATAGCGCTCGCTGCTGAGAAAATCGTGATAGCGCCAGATTGATTCCGGAGTGTCGAGCAATGCACTCTGTTTCCTCAGGATCACAATCAGTGCTTCGATGGAACGTTGTTTGCCTGTTTCAAAGGCATCTTTGGCGATTGATTGTTCCTGGTGTGTCCAGTCAGCTGCTGACATGGTGTGGGAGGTGTGAGGTGTAAGTGCAGAGGTGCTGAACCAGGTTCAGGATTGAGCAACTGCAGTGCGCAGCCTGGGGAGCTGATGCCAAGGCACTGCTGGGTAACTGTGGTGCTCGCGATGATAGCCAAAGTGGTAACACGCTGCGAACGACAGAACCGGGTGAAAATTGAGGCTGATTGGTTGATGGAAACCCTCAGTGGCCTGGCGATTATTGCGATGGGGAAGAAACGTTCCCACCACAAAGAGTTGCCAGGAACTGATGATCAAAGGCAGCACATAGATCAACACAAGCGCGAGCAGGGGCTGCTGCTGATTCGCGGGCATGACCGCCAGCATCAGGCCCATACAACCCGCCATCTTGAACAGCTGCATCGGGTTCAGATAGTGACTGAGAAAGCGTGCATACCAGGCCAGTGGTGAGGAATCAGCCGCGGTGCAGTAGTCGGGATCCGTGGCCGATCCAGGCGAATGGTGATGCTGAATGTGATGGTTCAGGCATGCCTGGAAGTTGAGGCCGGCGTAGGCCCAGAGGCAGCCTTGGCCGATCCGTTGATTGAGGTTGGGACGGCTTGCAGGGGCAAGGGTGCCGTGCATGGCGTCGTGAGCCACGATGAACAGTCCGGTGTGCAGAAAGCCGCGCAGGATCACGAAGGCCATGAGGGCCAAAGGGTGGATCTGCTGAAAGGGAAGGCGAAGCCCCACCGCGAGGGTGAACAACCAGGCACAGCCGATCAGCCCCGCCAGTTGCAGCCCCCTCCAGTGATTGGTCCCCGAGGGATCACTTGCCACCAAGCTTCAGCAGCTCGGCGGGTGAAGCGAGCAGGTCGATCGCCACGAAATAGATCTTGTTGTTGTCGTCGAGCAGGAAGCGCCAAGCCACATTCATGCCCACTTCCCGGCCGAACCAAGGGGTTTGCACCTTGCCGGTGACCTTGATCTGGGTGAATCCACCATCGGCAGGTTCACCGAAACCACCCTGGGGGATCAGCTTGAGGTTCTGGCAGTCACGCTTGAAGAACTTGAGGATGGCCTCACGCCCCACGATCGGACGCTGGAACGGAGGTTGCAGCGCGCCGTCATCGAGGAAGAGATCGATGAGGTTGTCGAAGTCGTTGGCGTTGAGCAGCTGCATGTAGCTGAGGATCGTCTGATTCAGCACGCCGGGAATGAAGATCTCTTCACGTTGATCTTCAGGTGTCGGCGCCACGATCGGCTCAGTCACCACCTTGCTGTCGTCCACGCCGGGGTCGTATCCCATGTCGACCACGAAATTGCGCAACAGGGTGATCTGCTGGCCCTGCTCCACCTTCTTCACCGCTTCCAGCACCGAGTTGGCGTTGGCAGAAAGCTTGTAGCCCTGGGGGATCGGGGCCACCTTGCCCTGACGCATGAACTCTCCCAGTTCGTACCAGAAGCAGAGCTTCACATTCACCGACCAGAAGGCGTAACGGCTGGAGATCGGGCTGTTGATCTTGGCCGCCAGGTCGCACATCACCTTGGTTTGCTCGTCGAAGCTCATCGCCACGATTTCATCGAGGGTGGGCTTCGCCAGGGCCATGCGGGCGGCGCCGGGGGCTGCCACGGTGATGGTCTGACCCATCTCCAGATAAGCGAACCAGATCAGGGCCAGCTGGTCTTCAGCGCTGAGCAGCTTGAAGCGTGCGGTGATGGCTGGAACCGCATCGGCGGTCATGGTCTCCGGAAAAATCTGACGAGCCTTGTCGAGCGTGAACATCCGGAGCGATCGAGGATTGCGAGACTGTAACGCTATGTTGCGATTCTGGCGATGTGCGAAAAAATTTTGTACGTGGTGCACTGCTCGGGCGTGTTCGGCGCCGTCAGGCTTGCTGTGTCCGTTCTGTGCTGGACAGCAGCTTGGTCAGGAACTGATCCATCGCACGCACCGCCAAAGCCCAGTTTGTGGATTCGCTGTGGCCTGAGCTTTTGCGCGGTTTGAAGCTGTGATCCCCGTCCGGCATCCAGGCCAGCTGCAGCTGTTCGGAGAGGGGGTAGTGGCTCACCTCGTCGTGTCGACCCATCGCGTCACGTTCTCCTTGAACGATCAGCGTTGGTGTGCGCAGGCCGGCGAGGTGCTCCGTGCGCAGCCGGTCGGGCTTGCCGAGAGGATGAAACGGGTAGCCAAGGCAGATGCAGGCCTGGATCGCTTGCTCATCGAGCAGCGCATCAGCCAGAAGGCTGGCCATGCGGCCACCCATTGATTTACCGCCGATCACCAGGGGCTTGTCCTGAACCAGGGCTTCCACCTGCTCGCGAAAGCTGGTCAGCAGAACCTCCGCCTTGTCAGGCGGCCGCTTCTTGCCGCTGCTGCGTTGCCGTTGCATGTAAGGAAACTCGAAGCGCAGCACCTGCCAGCCGTTCTCGGCGAGGCCCAGGGCCATCGCCTCCATGAAGGGGCTGTCCATGCCGGCACCGGCTCCATGGGCCAGCAACACCCTCAGGGGTGCTGAGTCGGCTCCCGATACCAACAGGTTGTCCATCCCCTCTCCATTGCCGCTCAGCATGATCTCTCAGTCGGGCGGCGTTAAAGGCCGATGGCCTGAAGCAGTCCTTCTCCTGTGAGCAGTTCCGTGGCGATGGCTGCGACAAATCCCAGCATGGCCAGGCGTCCATTCAGTCGTTCGGCCCGTTCGTGGAAGCCCCATCCAGCCTCCGGGCTGGTGAGCTGCATCGGTGGTTCCTTGGCGTAAACGTTGTCGCGGCCCTCAGCATCGTGCGTGATCAGTCCTTTGGCTGCCTGCGTTGTGGATGCCGTCATGGTTGTTTCTGAGCGGGATCTGATCGGTCTATCCCTCCTGAAAACGTCACACACAGTGGGAGAGCCGACTGTTGTGGTTCGGTTTCAGGACCTCGCCTGTCGGGCTAGGGGCGGGTCGATGCAGTGAGTGCGCGCGTTCCCAAGGCCTCTTAGGCTGATCTTCTCTTTCATCTATTCATGAACTCCCGGCAAGTTGGTGCGATCAGGCGTGCGGTGATCTACTTCGTTGTTGGATACGGCGGCTTGGCTGTGATTAACAACAGCGGTTTGGCTCCTGAGCGGATGTGGACTGCTTATCTGCCTCTGTTCGTGGGTGTGTATTTCTTTGCCCGTTGGGCTGACGCCAAGATCGGCGCCATCCAGAACAACGGCGACGATACGAATCAATCCAATTGAGAAGCCGGCTCTTGCCAAGAGAACAACCCGTTCTGTCTCGAATTTTTCTGAAAGGACCTGCGTAGGTCTAAATGATCAATCTTGAGGGTATTCATTCATTGGCAGTGATCGCACTTCCCCAATGGTCTGCTTGTCTTATGAGGCGACGATTGGAAGGATTCACCTTGAACAAACCTTGCTCTTCGATCTGTATTTTCTCTAGCTCTTGATTCGTGCTCACTTGCTTGGTGATGAGGGAGGCCATGGCATCACACCTCAAATCAACGAAGTTGTCTGCCAGTGCTGTTGACGCTTAGAGAAGCAAGGCTTCAAGTAGAGGCGAGGGTTTCATTGGTTGAGGAATTTTTCGAAGTCTGCAGAGTCAATCTTGGTGCAATCTGCCGTGATCGCTACGTCAGTAATGGTCGTGACAAAGTCTTCTTTTATAACGACCTTTCCATTGCCGTATCTTATATGTGGAGGCGAAAGTGTCGTGTGTATAACACGTGCATCCTTTGTCTTGCCGTTATCAAATGTACCTGAGTCAATTGCCTCATCATTCTTAATCACGATATCAACTTTACTGTTGTTGATGAGCATCGTCTCTTTCTTGCGGTCAATTCCGAGTACAAGCACCTCTTTGTCTTCATTCTCTAAATGTGTTGTGTCGCCGTCGCGCCAGTGTGATTTCGTCGTGAACACTCTCGTTTCATCGCACTTCAGAAAAAGAATGCCGTCAGCAAGGGCAGGTGATGCTGAAAGGAGCAGGGCTGCAAGGAAAAGCGGGAGATTCATTGATGGAGTCCAGATCAATGAATCTTGTTATCTGCATGGCTAAGAAAAGAGAGGTTTCTGCCAATTCAGATATCAGAACGTTCGTCGATCAGCCGTCTTGTCAGCAAAAAACCCCGCCATCGCTGACGGGGTGAATGTTTTTGTCGATCGATCGACTGTATGACGTGTTGAAGCGTCTGGCTGCATGGCGCCTGGGGCCTGAAGTCCAGGGGTAAGGCTGATGGGGCTCCGGGGCACCTGTGGCTGCTTGCTGCGGCCGGAACGATGCAGTGGAGTGTCGGTCGACGTGGCGTACCAGTGATTGCCTGCCGAGGGACAAAGCCTCACGGATGGGTGGAAACTGTTGGAGCAGGGGCCGTTTGAGTCAGGCTGCTTCGTGATTGGGCTGGGGTGGAGTCTCGGCTGTCATCAGCGCCTCCGATCTCGATGTGCTTAGTTTCGTTGGCGTGAGCCGCTGGGGCAATCGGTGTTAAGGCGCATTGTTGCTCTGGTTAAAAGGAGCGAGAGTTTGGGGGATGTGCCTGCCGCGTCCGGCAGATCAGAGCGGATGGCCCTTCAGCTGCATTCGGCGGATTTCGTTCACGACGACGGCATCACCTACTGCATCCGCCGCAACTCCCTGGAGGAGGATTTCACGATCTACGAGAAACGTGGCGATGCCTGGGTGGACTGCGGCCTCGATCAGGCCGTTCAAGAGTTGAACTTCTCGGAGTTCAAGCGGTTGGGGTTGTTGATCAAGCGAATCATGGATGCCGATCGTTGGCTGAGCTGAGCGTTTCTTGGGCACAGCTCCTCGCTCTGCTGTTGTTCGCCACGTCCGCGGCATCCTGCGGCGGTCTCCTCCTGCTTCAGCTGGGGTTGATGCGATGCCTGGCCAGCGCTCCGGTGCTGCGCCCGGATGCATCCCCCAGTGCCGGAAGCGCCAGCCTGACCGTGGTGATTCCGGCTTACAACGAGGCCGTCAACATCGGCCCCTGCCTCCGGCATGTGCTTGCCAGTGAGCCTCCCTGCCGCGACTGGCGGGTGTTGGTTGTCGATGATGAATCAACCGATGCAACGGCGGAGCTGGCGACTGCCGTGCTGAAGGCTCACGCCACTGCTGGGATCCGTGGCGAGGTGGTGCATGCAGGCCCTCGTCCGGAGGGTGAACACTGGGTTGGCAAGAACTGGGCCTGCACCCGGGCGATGGAGCAGGTGCAGTCCGGGTGGGTGCTGTTCGTGGATGCGGATGTGCGTCTGAAGCCCGATGCCCTGCGCCGAGCCCTCGCGCAGGCGATCGATGAGGAGGCCGATCTGTTCAGCCTTGCTCCGCGCCTGGGCTGCGACTGCCTGGCGGAATGGATGGTTCAGCCAATCATGGCCAGCCTGCTGGGGCTTGGCTTTCCAATCGAGGAAGCGAACGATCCCGCCTCGCCGGTGTCGTTCGCAGCGGGCCCGTTCATGTTGTTTCGGCGTACGGCGTATGAGGCCATCGGTGGGCACCGCGCCCTCGCCGCTGAAGTGGTGGAGGATCTGGCTTTGGCCCGGCGTATCAAGAGCGAAGGCCTGCGCCTGCGTTATGTGCTGGGCCTTGATGCGGTGGATCTGCGCATGTACCCCAACCTTGCCTCCCTCTGGGAAGGCTGGACCAAAAACTGGTGCCTCGGCCTGGATCGCAACGTGCTGAAAGCCCTGGCCGCTGCAGCCGTTGTGGTGCAGATGTTCAGTGTTCCCTGGATTCTGGCTGGAGTTCTGCCCGCTCTGTTCCTGTTTTTCCCAGCTCAGTCGATCTGGTGGACGAGCAGTGTCGTCTTGGCGTTCTTGGCGATTGCTCAGCAATGTCTGCTGAGGCTTTACACCAGCAAAACGTTCGGAATTCCCACAACCCTGTGGTGGTTGATGGGGGTCGGTGGTCTGCTGGTGGGTGCGATCGGACCGGTCTCGGTCTGGCGGACTCTGACCGGTCGGGGATGGACCTGGAAAGGTCGTCAGCTCAGGCCGAGCACACCGAAGGTGATCTGACTGAGGATGCCGTGGCCGGTGAGGGCTTCGGTGAGAACGCCGATCACGAAACCGAGCATGGCCACGCGGCCGTTGAGCAGCTCAGCGCGCACCATGCGCTCACCTTTGATCTGGGCGGCAGCGGCGTCCTGGAACCAAGCGTCCTGTTTGGTTGAAGTGGAGTCCATGGGCTTCCGTTCGATTAACAGAACGTTACGACTCTTTGTTAAGGAATGCAACGTCCTGGCGTTACGGCCAGGCCGGGCTCAAGGGCAGCAGGCCTCCCTGGGTGTCGTAGCGGCGCACCATCTGCCGCACGGTTCCACCCGGCAGGGTCCAGCGCAGCCCGCAAGCAGTGGCGTCTCCGCTCTGGCGATCGCGCTGGTCGAGAAGCAGTTCAACGCCGTCTTCAGGTTCCCAAATCATCAGCTCCGCCGCGCTGCGCGTGCGGCACTGAAGACGCTGCACAGGCGCCTCAGGTGTTCTGCTGCCTTCCGTCTCCACCACGTACACCACTTGTTCCAGCCCGCTCACTCCATGACGGACCACGATTCGTCTGCGAGCCTTTTGATGCACCACGCAAAGTTCCGCCACCCAGTTCCAGGGCGTGATGCTTGTGGGACCCAGAGACCAACCGCCGTTGGCGCTGACCTGCATGGATGGAGGCAGGGTCTGAAATGACATCGAGCGCTGCTGGCCGGTTTGCTGATAGGTGAGGCAGGTCTGAATCAGCCCATCGCACTCTTTAACAGACAACGCCGTGGGGAAGCGTTCCTGCTCGTGGCCATCGCCGTTGAGACGGATAAAGCACCCCGCCCACTGGCCGATGTTGTGCTGCAGCAACGCTTCCCGTTGGTCGTGCATGGCGTGGTCAGGAGCTGAGCGGCTCCAGGTTGGCGCGCCGTCAGGGACGATGGAGCCCACTGTTCCTGCTCGGCGCGATGGACTCCTCCCCAGTGCAGGCGTTTCTGGCCCATCTCGGCCGTGACCCTCGCCTCCAGGCGCAGGTGCAGGCCGTCGTCACAGCCGATGAGGTGGCCCTGCTGGCTCAGGAGCTCGGCTACGCAGTGTCTGGGAGTGATCTGCTGCTGCTCTCAGGCCGCAGCGTTGATGGCGTGCGGGTGACCCGCGTGGATCACCCGGGGGAATACCCAGGCCGGTATTACTGAATCCGGCTCAGCTCACGTGCAGGGCCAGAAAGGCATCGTCGAGGGCGGTCATCTCGGCTTCGTCGTCTTGAAAGCAGCTTCCGTAGAGCAGGTTGAGAATGCGACCCACCTCAAGGTCGCGGTCGGCGACCTCCTGCCAAAGGCGCTGGCTGAGCTCACCATCGGCCAAAACGAACTGCGCTTGCACGAGCTCGCGTGTGATGGCGAAGTAGCTCTGACGGTCATTGCGCAGGCGGCACTCGGCATTCGGCTGGGCTGTCGTCAGCTGATCCTGTTGCTGGCGAAGGCCGGCCGTTTTGGTTGAGGACTGGTTCATACTGCGCTCCGTGGACCTTCCCTTCAGTGTTGTGCCCTGTATCGAAAGGCACAATCAGCGTTCTTACCCATGCCTTCAAGCGAGCTCACTCACGAATTGAACGGCAAGTCCATCAGGATCTCCGTGCCCAGTGATCGCCTGGTGGTGGATCGGGTGGCCCGGCACATGCAGCGCCGTCTTGCTGAGAACGACTGGCGACCCTATGGCTCGCAGGCCGACGCTCTTCAGGCCTGGTCACGCCTGGGGGGGATCCGCGTGGATGTGCTCCGGGCCTTGGATCTGCTGTGAGTCGTTCCGTTGATCGTTTTGATTCCGCTGATCTCGACCGGATCATCGAAATGGCCTGGGAAGACCGCACCACCTTTGAGGCCATCCAGCATCAGTTCGGTCTCGGCGAACCGGAGGTGATCGCCATCATGCGCAGCGCGCTGAAACCCTCCTCCTTCAGGATGTGGCGCAAGCGTGTGAGCGGACGTCGCACAAAGCACGGCATCACGAGTCGGTCGTCGCGCTTCCGGGCCAGCGGCCATCGTTAGTGGCAGGCTGAAGAGGAAGCTCCCCTTGCGATGAAGCAGCTGCCGGGCCGTCGCCGGCCGAAGTGGATCCAACAACTGGCCGCAACGGGTGTCGCCGTTGTCGCCACGATCTGGCTGATCACCCTGCTTCCCGTTCTGCTGTTCGTAGGTCTGATCGCGGGGGTGCTGCTCATCCCTGTTCTCAGGCAATTGAAGCTTGAGGTGGAGCAGCTGGAGCGGCGTCAGCGGGGGGAGCCTCCTCTTCCGAGAGATGTCACGCCGTGGCATCGCAGGATCTGGAATCAATGGCGCGGCCGCTGAACCGCGGTCAGCATGAAGGTTGAGCCCGTTTGGTCTTGATCGTTCATGGAGTTCACCCTTGAGCAGCTCTCCCCCGACAACGTCACGTCGTTGTTCGATGGAGCCTTCTACAAGGCTGAGACCAACCGGGTGCGCAACCAGGATGATCAAACAGATGTGGCTGTCACCACCACGGTCTGGTCGGACGGTCGCCCTGTGCAGGTGTATGCCAGCCCAACCGATCAGGTGTTTGTGTTCCGCTACAGCGCCAATTACGGCGAGGCGACGGAGGCCCAGGTGCTCAGGGCTTGCAATTTGATCGATGAATTCCCCGTCCACGCCCGTGCCGAGAAGGACGAGGGTGGCGACTGGGTGATCTCCTTCATCTATAAGCACATCGTGCCGGAGGGGGTGGGCCTTGGTGCCCGCGAAATCGTGGGTGTGTTTCGGGTGTTCGAGAAACTGCTCACGGCCCATATGCAGAACTTTCACGCCCTGGTGATGCAGGCGGAGTGATCCAGGGGTAGTCCGCCAGGATCCGCTGCAGGGAACAGAGCATGGCCAGAACGTCGTGTTGTTCCACCCGGCGGCTCCGGCCTGTGTCCTGGGGATGGCCCATCCAATTCCCGAAGGTGCGCACCTGATGCATGCAGCTCAGCAGCCAGGGGTCCAGCCCCAGGCTGCGCAACTGCTGAATGCCGTTGTTCAGGCCTCGCTGCTGCTGGTCTCCGCACTGGTGCAGGCAGTGGGTCACCAGACGCTCCAGCAGCCGGCGCGAATGCAGTCCCAACGAAATCGGTGAAACCTGATCGCTTTGTAGTAGTTGGATCAGTTCTGTGAGGTCCGCGGCGACCCGCAGTCGCTTCAGGCTGTCGTCTTCCAGAACGCAGCGGCAGAGATGGCGCAGGCTCTCCAGAGCGTCGAGATCTCGGGGCAGTTCCACCAGGGTGTGGTGGGGATCCTTGCGCTGAATCGTGCGATCGATGGTGGCGCCGAGCGGGCGCAGCACCTGATCATCCCGATCAAACAGGATCAGCCTGTGCAGCTCAGGCAGATGCCGGAAGGCCTGTTTGCAGATGTCCAGCAGGTGGGGGTAATCGGCGGCAGCGTCGGGACCGTTGGGGTGGAGACCAAACAGCGGCGCAGCCACGGTGCGGCAGTGGATTCCCTGCATCGGCAGGATGGCCAGAAGCGAGAACAGGCGGTTGAACGCACTCCAGGGTTGATCCCGCTCCTGTTCATGGCCTAGACCTCCGGCCACCACCGCCACCCGCTGAAAGTGGCTGTTCACCGGCCGTCCTCCCGCTCCTGAGAGGACAGGGTGCAAGCTCAGTTCAGTGCTGACCCAGCTGTTCACCAGGCTGCCGCTGAGATCCACAGCGCGTTGTGTGCTCTCAAGCCTGAGCCCATAGGCCCGTTGCAGCCTGGTGAGGAAGGCGTCCTCTGCAGTGCCATCCGCCTGGCCATCGGACGACACGGCCAGGAGATCGGCTTCGATTCCCAGGCCGACAAACGCACCGGCGCGGAGCTCCAGGTTGCGCGTGCCGCTGCTGGTCTCCAGATCGAAGGCATTGAGCAGCATCGCTGCGTTCCCGACATCTCGCTTCAGGATGGCGACCAAGGCGGATCGACGCCCGCAGCGCGCTCCTGGCAAAGTGATGCAGCGCATGCGGCAGTGCCATGGATGCCACCACCCCCCTCGACCAGGCCAAGGCCATCGCTGAGGCCATCGAAAGCATCGCCAACCAGCTCACCCCAGCTGTGATCCGCGCCGCGCGCAACGATGGCGGGGGACGAAACGATCTCGATCGGATCGAATATGCCCTCGGCACCATCGGCAAGGCGTTGATCCTCACCGACTACACGATCGATGAGGAGAAAGACATGGACAAGCTTCAGGCCTTTCGGGAATCCCAACAGACCTGAGGGGCGCAGCGGGTGTAGACCAGAAACAGACGAGGAGGAACGATGAACAATCTCTTCAAACGCCCGCAGGCTCTCAACACCAAGCCCGTCTCCCGCCCGCCCCTCGACCACCGCGGTGAGGATCTGGAGTACTGGACCCGTCGTTGCGCTGCTGATCCAACGGCGCCCGGGTGCAAGTTGTACGACGTCTGAATCGACCATGCCTCTCATCAACGTGCGCACGTCGTTGGCCTCTGTCGACGATGGCGATGGATTGCTGCAGCAGCTGTCGTCGTTGCTGGCAGAGCAGACCGGCAAGCCTGAGGCTTATGTGATGGCGCTGCTGGAGACCGGTGTGCCCATGACCTTCGCCGGCAGCCCAGAACCCTGCGCCTATGTGGAGGTGAAGTCCATCGGTGCCCTCCGTCCCCCAGCCATGAGCGCGGCCTTTTGCGATCTGATCAGTGCGCGAACAGGGATTGCTGCAAACCGCATCTACATCGGTTTTGAGGATGTTCCGGCGAGCTGCTGGGGCTGGAACGGGTCCACATTTGGCTGACAAAATGTTGTCTACATTGATGAAAAGTACAAGCCATTGATCGCCTGATTTTTTTTAGATAATAATTTTTCTTAAATAGTTGCTTTCTCGGTCTTGGTAGCTAAGGTGCGAATGGTTAATGGCGACGAAGCTGATCATGAATCCTCTCGATTTTCTTGCTTCGGGATGGCTGAATCGAAGTCTTCTGGGAACCGATCAACCGTATCAATTCAAAATTGCGGCTGATACTTATATAGACTTATTGCGTCTTGATACCCAGGGAAGGGATCTTGACTTTGGCTTTGAAAGCCTATCCGAACAGACCTGGCTCTCGGAATTTCAACAGGCGAATGCAAGCTCTCTTGACTTAGAGAAAATTCGAACTGACCGTTGGCTGCAAACGGAAGGTGTGTCACTCGGTGGACGAAGGGCGACGCCGATCAGTGCTGATAACTGGCGGCCGATAGCGAGAGATTCCTCAGGTGAGCTTCTCTCTCTCGAAGAGGTGACTCTTACTGGAAACAGCGCTTTGGCTCGTTTCTCTGGTGGTGTTGAGGCGGTGTATTCGGTTGGAGGGTCTGGGTTGCTTGCGAATGCAATTCCGGAGGGGCCTCAAGTGGTCGTTGAGGGAACTGTCCGCAGACTTGCTAACTACAATAACGGGATTGCAATTTATGAGGCAGACCCTCTCAATGGGGCTGTTGATGGTCTTTCTCCTGGGGATCCGGGATATCTCCAGGCTGCGCTTCGGGATGCAAAAGAGTCTGGTCTTGTTTTTTCTGCATTTCAATTGCCTGAGAATGGTTCTATTGGATCTATTAATCTTAACCTTTCTCCGGATAAAAATTATGGCTTCCTTTTGCTTGTTGATGGTGATGAATCAAATCTCTTTAGTTCTTATTCGAGTGCCAACCCTGACAATGCAGTTCAAGTTGTCAGCTTTACGACGTCAGATGGTTCCCTGGCGTTAGGGTTTGAAGATCAATTGGTGACTGGTGAGTCTGATCAGGATTTCAATGATGTCATTCTTACGCTGCCAATCACAACTAGTACGGATATTCTTTCTGAAGTAAATTACCGGATAGGCTCTTTGTTTCCAACCCTCGAGGATGGGAGTCCTAATCTGATTCTCTCCTCTGGTCTTGAGCTGAGGACCATTGATGGTGAAAGTCGTGTTGTTTCCTCGCTGCAGTCAGGAACACTCGATACGCCGATGCGCATTAGCTCCGATCCAGTACGCATCCCTGGAATCGATCGCTTTTTGCGCGACTGGTTTATTCCTCAGCTGACGGATACTGCAAATTCGCAATCACTGTTTAATGCTTATAAGAAAGGCGTGCTCAGTAAGTGGACGACTCACGCGCGCAATCGATCCATGGAGGATTTACTTAAAATTGGCTATGTAGGGCCCGGTAATGATCAAAGTGCCACAAACGACGATTATTGGAACGCAGTTGGAGTTGTTGGTAGTGACCTCTATAAAGCTGCTAGTGATTCAAGTAATTACAAGCCTGCAGAGCTTTGGGATGCTTACGACGGGAGCACAACTGTCTTTTCTCGGTTTGATACCGATGCCCTCCTGCAGAGACTTGAAGCTTTAACTGATCCAGAGGCAAATCCCAATCCTGATCTCTGGTACCCCTCGATGCTTTACACCTTCGGGGTTCCGGGTGAAGGAACGAGTTACCCCGCTCCGGTGTTGATGATGCAACCCGGAGATGGGATGAACCTCAATTTCACTAACGATATCAAGGTTGATGGCCTTAACGAAGAGCAAAATCAAGCGGCTTCATTGGTTAGCAACAGCACCTATGGCAATGCAGCTGGCGATGGTCTGGGTGCTCTGAATGCTGTGAATTATCACTTGCATGGCTCGCACACGAATCCCGGTGGATTTGGCGATAATGTCGTCGCTCGCTACACCACGGGCCAGCAGTGGACAACGGAGATCGATCTCCCTGCTGATCATGGTCAAGGTTCTTATTGGTATCACCCTCACTACCATCCTTCCGTGAATCAGATGGTTTACGGCGGGATGTCGGGGCCATTTCAAGTGGGTGATCCGCTCAGTAAAATTCCTTTGTTTAAGGACATTCCCCGCAATTGGGCTGTTCTTAAGACCATGGATGTGGGGATTGACGCTGAAACAGGCAAGCTTCGCTTGGATGGTTTTGACAATCTCGGCGGTGTCGTCAATCGGATGACGATGGTCACGGTGAATGGCGAATTTCAGCCCACGGCCGAGGCGGGAGAGGGTGGTTGGCAGGCGATTACGCTCTCAAATCAAACGAATCAAGCGTTTCATAACATCTCGCTGATTCATACGGATTCAGATGGCAACCGCACAACATTGCCTCTCTATCTTTATGGAGAAGATGGCCATCAGTATCCACAAATCCGCGCTGCAACTGATGGGATTTTTGGTGCATCTGGTGCTTCTAATCAGTTGCCCACGGGATATACGCAAGCGGTGGATCTGCTCAGTTTGCCTCCGGCCAAGCGTGTGGACGTGCTGGTGTATCTACCGGAGGGAAAAACCGAGATGGCCTCGACCTACTCATTCGAGCAGGATGGTGTTGATTACACGATCAACAATGCAGGCTCGTATCCCGATTTAACCGAGATCAATACCGGATTTGGCTCTAAAACCGGAGCCGGTCCTCTCGCCTTGTTCAACGTTGAGGGCGGGCAGGCTTTGCCCACCACTGCGGAGTTGGATGCGGTCATTGCTCAGGCCAATGCCGGGATTGATGTTCAACAGATTCTCCCAACCACCTCCCAGGCTGACTATGACCCCCTTCAGGTTCCTTCCGTCGATCTGTTCGCCCAGGATGCTGACGGCTCCGATCTTTGGGATCCAATTCGTCAGCGTCAGTTCAACTGGACCAAAGGCACGCTAGTTGGGCCTGCCAGTGAGTACGACGCCGCCACTGTGGAGCTGCTTAAGCACTACAGCATGATGAATGATGGTGCTACTTACGAGCCTTACACCAGTCTTCCTGTTGGTAAGCCAGGGGTTGACAATTGGTTGGGTTATAACAATCCTTTCTTGATCAACGATCATGTTTTCCCCTATGGAAATATGACCATTGCCCAGCTTGGAACGATTGAGGAGTGGGTGAATCGTAATTGGAGTATAAATAGTCCTTCGAAATACATTGGTCATCCTTTCCATATTCACATTAATGATTATCAGGTAAAGGATAGTGATACGGAGCTTCAGAATAAGCGCAATCTTGAAGATACGACATCACTCAACTCCTCTGGGTATGAGTTCTATGATCCGGCAGCAAAAGAGGTTGTTTCTTTAGAGCCACAGCGTGGTGAGTTTCACTCCATACCTGAAGCTCAAGATCCTGAGAAGATTGCTTCTTTGGCAACGTTCGGGGCTAACGATCAGACCATTCGCATGCTGTACCAGGATTATTTAGGAACGTATGTTTTCCACTGCCACATCCTTCCCCATGAGGATGCTGGCATGATGCAGATTGTGACGGTGGTTGAGAATACCGATTCCAGTTGGTTGGTGGAAGCACAAGGCTTTACGCAGAACGAATCCGGTGTTCGCCTTTATCAGGCTCAGACCTTCGACTCGGTGCAGCTTCAGGCGCTTCCTGATTCCGGTCAGACCTGGACGCGTGCTCAAGCGGGAGATCTTGGTGCTGATTTTGTTCAGGACATTGCCCTTGCTGCAGGGGGAGGTGGAGAGGCCGGCATCATCGAACTGTTTGATGGCGCTGCGCTTCTTCGTGGAGAGACTCTCAGGACCTCCAGATTGACTCCCTATGCCGATTCCAGTTTGGCGCCCTGGGTCTTCATCGAAGATTTCAGTGGGGATGGTCAGAGAGATCTGGTTACCGCCGGTTTCGATCAGGTGCAGTCGGATGTGGTGAACCTTAAGGATCTTGAAATCAAGGCGTTCTTGCCAGGTGAGGCGCCCGGTAGCTGGGACGAGCAGTTCAACTTCGACCCCTTTGATGACATCTCCTTGATGGCCCCCCACAGTGTGATGCCCCGAATGGGGCTCAGCGCTGACCAGGTGAGTGTGGCGATGGCTGATATGAATCTCGATAACTTCCAAGATGTCGCGATCGCTTATGCGGTTGAAGGAGGCGTGCGACTCGTCGTGATTGATGGAGCTGCACTGTCACTCATGTTCCAGACTGGAGAAATGGAAGGAGGCTTCTTCGCTGACAGCAACGTGCTTGCCGATGCGGTGTTTTTGGATTCTGGCCTCAGTGATCTTTCTCAGTTGGTGTTGACCTCTGGATTCAACAGCTATGCCCAGTCGGCACTGGAAAATCTGGTGCTCACGACACAGTCTTCTGCAGGCTCACAGCAGTTCACGCTGCAACTCCAAGCCGGTCATTTCATCGCCACCAATCTTCCCGATTCTTCAGAATCTGGCGGTCATGGCGGTCATGGTGGTCATGGTGGTGCTGGCTTATCTCCTGATGAACGCATCACAAACCTGCGGAATAATTCATTGCCTCTGTTCCTTGTGGATGAGTTGCAGCTTGCGAACGGAACTGAGGCCGTCACTCCCACGATCAGTGCAGGCCTTGGTCATGGCGGCACTCTCTTGGACGGTCATGCCGTTATCGCCCAAGGCAATGAAGTGAACGGAAATGCCTCCAATTCAGACATCCTGATCAACACAACCCAGCAGCTGGTGATACCGCTGGATGGGTTGAATCTGATCAATGCCGATGATCTCACCGGAATCGTTGATACCACCAGCAGCAGCACGTTCACGGCTGAACAGGTTCAGCAGCGTTATCAACTCACGTCGATGACCTATCTGGCGTACACCGGAAAGCTGCTTTGGCCTTCGGCTCTTGCTTCTCAAGCTGCATCGATTTTGGGAACAGGGGAGCAGGCGTCCGCGTTGGTCACGAATCTCTTGTCCTCGCCGGCTTATGCCGGTGAGATCGAGGCGTTGTATGGAGGCCCCCTTGCTGATCAGAGTGTTAACGACATTGTTGAAATTGCCTATTCCACGCTCTACAAACGCTCGGCGACAGCTTCTGAACTTCAGAGTTGGCAAGATCAGGTGAGTGCTGGGTTGGATCAAACCCTTCTTCCTCAGGCCATCCTTCAGTCCACGCAAGAGGCGGATCGCTTCCGCGTGGCCCTGCTCAGTGACATCACCCAGTGGACCGCTTTGCAATGGGGCACCACTGCGGAAGTGAGTGGTTCTTATGGTCAGGGATTGGTGGGAGATGAACAGGTCTCCAATCAGTTGGATGCGTTGGCATCCTCCCTTGGAAGCTATGCCTCATTTGAGGATGCACAGCAAGGATTTGACCTCTTCACCACTGAGGCTTTGCAGGAGTTGATTGGTACCCCTGTCTCGAAGAGTGGCTTCTTCTGATTGCTGAACGCCACTCCATCGGTTCAACGCTGACCAAGCAGGTCATCCCAACTGATCAGCTGGGATGACCGTTCGGTCACAGGATCTGAAGAGCGGTGCGTGCCAGGCCTGTGGGTGCCTGAGCACGTCTCAGGGCCAGTTGCTCCAGCAGAAATCAGAGCATCCCTCCGGTGGGACGAGGTCTTCATGGTGGTTTCTCCATTGAGGTATCTGGATCGCGCTGAATGTTTGTTTCAGGCTCTCTCTGCGCGCAGCTGACGTCAGTCGAAGCTGCTTCACCTCAACATCTTGCCACGAATCAGAGTTTCTGTGGTGTTCAGGTCATACTTTGACCCCCTTGCACAAGCCCCATGGCAGTTCTGGGACGGCAGGCCATTCTTCAGGCGATTGACTCCGGGGTGATCACGATCACACCCTTCAAGCCTGAGCTTGTGGGTCCAGCCTCAGTGGATCTCACGCTGGCCAGCAGCTTCCGGGTGTTCCGCAAAGTGCATGAGGTGATTGCGGTGTGCGAGCACACCGATTACCGGCAGTTCACCGACAAGGTGGAGGTGTCCGAAGGAGAACACATCCTGATCATGCCCGGTGAAACAATCCTGGGGATCACCCGGGAGCGCCTCAGGCTTGGACCGGGATTGTGCGGTTGGTTGGAGGGGCGCAGCCGATTCGCCCGTTTGGGATTGATGGTGCACATCAGTGCTCCCTTCATGGGACCCGGGATCGACAGTCAGCAGGTGCTGGAGATGAGCAACTTCGGCCCGGCACCGTTGGCCGTGGTTCCTGGTACCGCCATCTGCCAGTTCATCTTTCAGGAGCTGGATGGTGAGGAGCACTACGACGGTCGTTTTGCTGGCCAGACCCAGCAGAGCTTCTGATCGCGCGTTGATTCAGCCGCCGATCATCTGACGGCGCACCAGGGAGTCCCAGAGACGGGTGGGGATGAACCGTTGGATCAAGGCTGATTCCGACGAGCTGCCGCAGCGGTAGCGCGGGCTTGGATCAGCATCCGTGAGAGCGCGCTCGATGCAGGCGGCCACCACCTCAGGATCGGATCCTTGTCGGAAGCCTTCGCCCCACGCTTTTGCGACGTTGCGCATCATCGATCCCCATACCGGATCATCGCCGCCGGCCTCGAGTGATGGCTTGCTCACGGCTTCAAATCCTGTGCGGATCAATCCTGGCTCGATGACCACCACCTTCACGCCGAAGCTCTGAAGTTCCATGCGCAGGGCGTCGCTGATGGCCTCAACAGCGAATTTGCTGGCGCCGTACCAGCCGGCCCCCGGCGTCACGAATTGTCCTGCGATGGAGGAGATGTTCACAATCCGGCCCTGACCGCGCTTGCGCATCGCCGGAAGCAGCGCCTGGGTCAGGCCCATGAGCCCGAACACATTCACGTCAAACATCGCCCGTGCCGCATCAAGCGGCATGGTTTCCATTGGACCGATGGATCCATATCCAGCGTTGTTCACCAGGGCATCCAGGCCTTCGTGCTGGTCTGAAACTGCATCACTCAGTGCTTGTCGTGATCCCGGGTCCGTGATGTCGAGCGCATGCACGAAGGCACCGCGGCTGCGCAGATCCTCCATGGCATCGACCCGTCTCGCGGCTGCATGCACAGTCCAGCCCTTCTGCAACAGACGCAGGGCCGTGATTCGGCCGATGCCGCTGGAGGCACCGGTGATCAGAACGGTTCCAGGGGTTGTCATTCCTCAGCCCACGCCGCAGGCGATGCGCGCTCCACCACCACCCAGGGGTGGCACATCGCTGTAGGTGTCACCACCGGCGTGCACGACAAGGGCCCGTCCGCGCAGATCGGAGGTGCTCAGGCGCGGGGCGACCACGGTGGTTGTGGTGTTGCCATCGGCATCCACCACAAGCCTGCTGAGGTCGCCGCGGTGACCATTCCCGAATGGCCCGAGATGGGTGTTGGTTTCGTCGGGGTCCCAATGCCCTTTCGCCGCGAGGCCCGCCACCATCACGCCTTCGGCATTCAGAGCTGCATCGCAGGAGTCGCCGGCGTGCAGGTGGAATCCGTGCTCACCCTCGCTCAATCCCTGGAGTGATGGCGTGATCACGAGCCCTTGGTCGCTGTCATGGGCCTTCACGGTGCCGATCGGGTCTCCAACCCCCTCAGCGCTGATGGCGTGGAGTGTCACCTCCAGCGAACCGGCCGAGGCCTGGCCTGGCACGCACAACAACAGGATCAACGCGATCAGTGGCACGAGACGCGGCATGGAGAGTGTCCAAGTTGTTTCATTGTCGTTCAAACGGCGCTAGCGCGGTGTCGGTAGCGGTACCGCTTTGAAGTCAGCCAGCACCAGAGCAGCAGAAAGAATGGTCATGGGATGGCAACGGCGTAACGATCTTCGCGTCCGCCCTTGATGGCCATGGAGCGATCGGCCACGCTGGAGATGACCCATCAGGTCGCACCATGAAACGCTGGTTTCTCAAGGTTGCCTTTCGCATCGGCATGCCGCTTGCGCTCTGGCCGCTCAAGCTTCTCGATACGCCGCGCTCGCAGATTCAGCGTTAAGACCTCGAAGTCGCTAAGAGGGCAACGCTGCGATTGGAGTGGGACAATGGTTGGTCAGGTTCAGTCTTTTGCCCAACGTTGATTGCAACGGCTGCTGCATTTCATTTCTCCATCCGGGTAGTCATAGCCTGCCTTCCGAGCATTTTTTTCGACTTCGCCAGGGTTGGAGC
This sequence comes from Synechococcus sp. CS-197, assembly GCF_025128215.1. Classification (NCBI taxonomy): domain Bacteria; kingdom Bacillati; phylum Cyanobacteriota; class Cyanophyceae; order Synechococcales; family Synechococcaceae; genus Synechococcus; species Synechococcus sp. CS-197. The sequence goes on from NZ_JAHLZC010000021.1 coordinate 27,393, forward strand.
CGCTGAATGTGCGGGTTGTTCTGGCACCAGCAGGGACAACCAACGCAAACGTCAAAACAACTGTTGCAGCTCCTGCACTGAGCCTGACTGGTAAAGAACCTTTCATGTCCGATCGAGCAATGCAATCGGCGCCAGATTAGTGCTGTTGGACCGTTGAAAACCCTGCGCTAAGCACCTTGGTGTTCCGAATCAACCAGTGCTGCATCAATTGCGGCACGTGCTGGCAATTCGATCCCGATCATTTCGCCCCCGAGGGTGAGAGGGCATTCGTGCACGCGCAGCCCGTTGGCCAGGAGGCCACAGAGCAGGCGCTTCTGGCTTTGCAGGCCTGCCCTGTGGCAGCGATCGAAACCGAGCGCCGCCTGCTCCAGACCACGCCGGTTGATGGCTTTCCTGCTCTGATCCAGGAGCATCCCGAGGGAACGATCTACTACTGCGGCTGGGCGTCGCGGCGCAGTTTTGGCGCCTGCAGTTGGTTGATTACCAGGCCCTCCGGAAACGTAATGGTGGATGTTCCGCGTTGGAGCGCGCCTCTGGCCCGGCGGATCCAGGCCCTGGGTGGCTTGCGCTTCATCGTGCTCACCCACCGCGATGATGTGGCGGACCACGCGCGTTGGGCCAGCGCGTTGGGTTGTGAACGCTGGATTCATGCGGCGGATGCGGACGCGGCCCCGGAGGCGGAACATCTGATCACAGGCGGCGATGCGCTGGCGATTGCCGAAGGCTTCCAGCTCATCCCCACGCCAGGGCACACCGAGGGATCGCTCTGCGCGTTGCTGGGGGATGAACGCGCTGTGCTCTTCAGTGGCGATCACCTCTGGTGGAACCCCGAGCATGCGGTGGTGGTGGCTTCAGAGCGCTACTGCTGGTGGGACTTTGCAATCCAGCTTGCGTCTGTGGAGCGGCTGCTGAACCTTGATGTGGCCTTGCTGCTGCCCGGGCATGGCCGCCGGCATGCCTTTGCACCGGGAGCCTGGCGTAGCGCTCTTGAGCAGACCTTGCGCTGGAATCGGCGCCATCATGAAACCTGATCAGGACCAATTGATGCAGGCTGTTTTCAACGGCACGGTGATTGCCGAGAGCGACGACATCGTGATGGTGGATGGCAATCCTTATTTCCCGCGCGCGTCGATGCACGCCGACTACTTCCGCGACTCCAGTCACACCACGGTGTGTGGTTGGAAAGGCACCGCCCGCTACTGGGATGTGGTGGTTGGTGATCAGGTGATCAGCAATGCGGTTTGGAGTTATGAGTCGCCGAAGCCCGAAGCCGAACAGATTCGCGAGCGTTTCGCCTTCTATCGCGGCAAGGGTGTGGAGCTGAGCTGAGGATTCAGCGTTTTCGCTGCCGGCGGCTCGCCTTGCGCGTGCCTCCGTACTGATACCCGGGTTGGCGTTCAACCTGCAACCAGCACTGCGGGCAGATCAAAGACCAGTCTTTGATCAGATTGCTGCGCACGCGGTAGTGCACAGGGCCAGGGCTCTGGCACAAGGCGCAGGCAATCATCTGCTGCTTGTGTTGACTCGGGCTCGCCGCAGGCGTGTCGTCGGGGTGGGGCATGCACAGCGTGGCTACCTTGCAGAAGCATGCATCGACCCATGAGTAAGGCCACAAAACTGCTGATGGCGCTGGATCGAGTTCTGCTGGCGATCGACGACTTCGGCGACGATCCTCTGAGCGAAATTGACGCTGTGCTGACCCGGCTTGAACCTGACATTCAGCAGGTGGAGATCAGGGGCCGTGACAAACACCAGGCTGAGATTTACGTGGCCAGGGACCGCGCCTCCGTCAAGGTTGAGGTTCTCAATCGGGTGATGGAGCGATGCCATCAGAAACGGTGATGGCTGGCCTGATTTGTGCGTGATTGCTGAAGAGCGCGTTCGTTGTCTTGGGGGTCTCGACAGGATTCACCCATGTGCACCTCCCATCCCGATCGACGCCAGAAACCCCTGATCTCCAGCGCTCAGGGCTGGTTGTTGAACCGCCAGGAGGGACTTGTCGTGCGCTTTCAGCAAGCCATGCCCCCGTCCAGTGCCGAGTGGGTCTGGGTGGAAACGGGGCGTTTTCTTGCACCAGGCCAGGCCACGCCTGAGCAGCGCAGACGGTTGTTGCGCGTGAATGCCATCAAGGCGTTCGAAACGATGCGCTTGACGGGATGGGAGCGAACGATCGCCCATTGGTGAGGCCGCTTAATGAGTACTTTTACTCAGTTTGTATGAATACAGTGTTTTTCGCTACGCAACGTCCAGAGGATTGGTTATCTGTGATGGAGGGAGCGAAACATCTCCTTTGCGTCGAGTGGGTGAGCTGAGGGGCTTGCCCATTTTTTTGGCTCACTGATCGCGCCAGGGATACCGCCCCTCCTGAAGCAGCATCTTGAGATTGCGCTGGGCGATGGCAGCCGTGGCAGGGTCTGCCCAGCGGTCGAGCAGGGGGATCGCACTCTCAACGGTGGCGATCTCCTCGCTGTGCAGAAGAGGCATCAACCAGAACTGCCGCCGGGGGCGTTCCGGTTCGTTCTGAATCCAGCCCCGCCGCAGTGCTTCGCGGCTGAGGTTCACGGCGCGTGCATCCCCTGCAAAGGCTTGGGCCTGTCCGCGCCAGACATGACGGCTGAACTGATCCAGCAGCAGAACCAGCGCGAGTGCGGAACACGCGTCTTGCTCCCAGGCGATCAGACCGCCTGTTTGCGCCGATAGGCAAAGAGCGCCGAAGCGATCTCTGATGCGTTGATCGAAGCTTGGATTGCGCTTGAACCACTGCCAAGGGCGACAGTCTTCAAACCAGAATCGGAGAATCGCGTCGGAATCTCGCTCCGGTTCAGTCAGAACCACGCACCCGCTTCACGGCCAGGCCTGCTTCGCTGGCTGTCACTGCCGACAGCAGGACAAGTCCAAGAAGCCCGATCAACTGATTCTGGGGATCGGCGTCTGGCTCAGCGTTCAATCCCAGAGCTGCACCGGCAACAAACCAGGCGGTGGCCAAAGCCGAGGTGAGCCAATAAGCCTTCCAGCGACGTTGGTAGAGATACCCCGCACCCAGGCCTGGAACCACGTTCAACACCACGGCGACCCATCCGGCGGATGCCGCAAGGATTTGCTCCGGGCTGGGACCTGCGTTCGATTCCGGTGTTGTCATGCCTTGCTCCGGCTGGCAGCGGCATAGGCCACGGCGCCACCGGCAACGAGGGTGAGAACGCCGGTGCTCAGGAGAAACCCGGTCAACATGATCAAGCCGAGAAAGGAGCCGAGCAGCGACATCTTCACGCGCAGAAGCTTGGACTTGATCAGAAGCACCAGCAGCAGCGTCACTGTGGCCTTGAGGCCTGCGATCTTAGCGGCGCTGATCGGGCAGAGGGGAAAGAAGGGGGGGAGCATCGACGGAGGGTGCACAGGGGTGCGACTCTTTCACTCTGACGTGTTCGCTCGTTCGCTGTGGCTCAATGTCTGCGATGGCTTGTCTTGAACGTCGTGCTTCTGGTTGGCCTTGCTGTTGCCTCAACACCGGTCTCAGCGGCCTGGATCTGTGATGGCGATCGACTCACGGCGGAACCACTCACCCTCGGACAGGACGCCATTGGTGTGACGGAGTCTCCGCTGCCCAATAGCGCCGCAGGCACCGTGCCGGGTGATGGGGTGTTGCTCCACTGGCGCGGCGTCACCCTTCAGCTTCCCCGCACCAACAATGCAGGGACTCCGAGTTACACCGATGGGCGTTGGTGGTGGCAGGTGGAGGATCCGCTGCACCCCGACTTTCGCGAGCGGCGCGGTGCCGTGATCAGCTACGCCTGCGACGCCTCGGAATGAGCTCAGGCTGCGGGAGCCAAACCCTGAAGCAGCAGGTATTCGTACACCGTCACAGCCAGCACCACGAGTCCGATTCCACTGAGAAGTAGTCGTCCGTCCATGGTGGTGTCGGCTCAGCCGCAGTGGGCTCAAGATCGCTTCATGATGGTGTTTTGCGCAGCTGCGTGCACGATCCCCGTTGGATTCTTGTTGCTTGGGGGGTCGTGGCTTTGGCGGCGGCCCTGCGTTTCTGGCGCATGACGCAGCCTTTCCGGGCCGGATTGTCGGCGCAGAATCGCTTGGGGGCTACCGATCTCGATCAAGCACGGGCGTCGTTGGAGCGCTCCTGGCGACAAGGAGAGCGTCACGGCTCCAGCTGAGCATTGCTTTCAGCGCCATTACATTGAACGAATGAATCCGTCGATGTCACGCCAGCAGATCGAAGAGGAGCTTGAGCAGGCCCGGGCGATGGGGCGCTGGCTCAGCGACGAGGAACGCGATCAGCTGGCAGCGCAGAAGCAAGGTGAACGCCTCGCTCTCGAGCGCGATCAGCACTTGCGCAAGCGCCTCATGGTGTTGACAGGTGTGTTTCTGCTGATCCCACCGTTGTGGCCCGCTGCTGCTGGCCTTGCGGTGTATCTGCTCTTCCCGCAGTCATTCCGTCGGCTGATGTTGTTGGCGGGTGGAAGTCTTCTGGTGCTCCTCGCCCTGGGCGTGGGCACTGTTGGGATCGCTCTGGCGCTTCTCTGGGCTGTTCTGAACTGACGCTCACAGCAGCGTCAGGATCTGTAGACATTGTGTTGTTCGGTACAGACGATTGTTATCTGCATCACTATCAGCTGGTCCGCGCGTGTGGTGACGCAGACCGCGGTCGAGGGCTCACCTCTCGGATGCATCCGGGGGCGGAGCCTTCATGGTTGGGGCATCCGGGTCAAAGTCGACCGGTTCAGCATCCTGGTTTTGGATCATGTCCTCGTCGTCCAACGTGGCCGCAGCAGGGATGGCGCCCGTGATGAGCACGAGGCAGGCCGTGATGATCAGAGCTGCAGGATGACCCAGGCGAGTGAGCAGCCCACGACGAGGGATAGGACCCCCAGGAGTGCCCGCCAGAACCTGGGATCGTTGGGTTGAAACACCAAGCACGTCAGGCGCAGCTGTGAATCAGTTTGATCGAGCCGTTGTCCACCTGGCGGAGAAGATCCGTGCGCAGGCGTTGGTCCTGGTCGTCGAGTTCCTGAAGCATCAACACCGAGCGATAGCTGTCGACGCTGATGCGACTGTGCAGCTTGGCCTTCAAGTACAGCTCAACCATGGTTGAAACCTTTCGGCATCAACGCTAGTCAACGCCAACTGGGCAGCGTGATGGAACGAGCGGGCTCCATCGGCCTGTCTTCCTGTCTTCAGCGCATCAAGGGGGGCGGACCCTGGCGCATGATCCAGCTGGTGGCCGCTTTCTGGGTCTGCCAGGCCTGCATCAGTTGCTTGGCAAGCTGCCGAAGTTGATCCGGATCCTGAGTGGTGTCGAGAGCTCGGTTGAACTGCTCGATCTGAAACCGTTGTTCGGTGCTGAGTTGAATGCTGCCGTTCATCGCGATCTCCGGTTGCGGATGCACGCAAGGTACGGGTCTTAATCAAACGATTTGTTGCAGATCACACGCTTGCACCCGCCTGTCAGCAGTCGCGCACCTGCAATTTGTTAAGCGCTCAAAGGAGGCCGCGGTGTTGCACAAAGCGCTGGATCATCGCCCAGGAGCCCAGGGTCACCTTCAGGGCCACCAGCAGATTCAGCAGCGGAATCCAGCCTCCGCTCAGCAGGCTTCCGAACTCACCGGCCCCTGGCGATAGTCCTTCGAGGGCCAGAAAGGACAGAACCACAAAACCCATCACCGCCGCCTTTTCCCAAAGATCTGCATGCCAGCGTTCGTGGAGCCGGCGACTGCGTTCACTTCCGCCGCTAATCAGCACCAGACCGATGGCGGTGCCGCCAGCAACCCCTGCGGCGAATCCACCGCCCGGGCTCAGGTGGCCTCGCACTGCCAGCTCAACTGCCACAAGGGCGGCCAGCGTTGCCACCTGTTCGCAGACCACGCGCGAGGGAATGTCGCTCAAGCTCCGGATCCGTGTCCGCAGGGGTTCGTCACGCAGCAGCATGCGCACACCGATGGACGCCAAGGTGAACACCACCACTTCGCCGATGGTGTCGAACAAACGGATGTGCAAGATCACCCCCGACACCAGATTGGGCACGTCCCCCTCGGCCGCCAGCCCACGGATCAGCTCACCCATGCCACCCACCTGAGGTAACGGTCCCGTGAGCGGTGCCGCGAAGAGCGCAATGGCAGCCAGCACATAAAGCCAGATCATGGTGTCGGCTCCTCTGGTGTGATCAGCACCCCGCCGCTCTTGCACCAATGCTTGAATCCGGGAGTGTTCTGGAGACGTTGCTTCAGAGATGGCTGCAGGATTGTGAGTCGACCTTGATCCTCCAGCCATCCATGGGGTGCTGCGCCCTGCCGAACCAGTCTGAGCCGCAGGTGCAAGGGCTGAATCCATTGGTTCAGAACCTGGGCTTCAGCGTCGGCTGATGGCTCCAGTTCGGTGCTGCGCCGATCCTCGAGGCGGAGGGTCATCGACGAACGCAGAGCAATCACATAAAGGGTGGTGGACAGCAAGGTTCCCACCATCGCCTCGGTGAGAGCCACATCCGGTGCACCCAGGAGCACATACAGCAGTGTGGCCACTGATCCAAAGACGCCCCGCAGCATCAGGGCCTGATAGGGGTTGTCTTGGCAGACCATCAGTACGGACACCAGCGGAAGCAACGCGGTGATCGGCAACAGCAGACCGAGGGAGCCTTGAAGACTCAACAGGGAGAGATCGAAATCAGGAAGCATCACCCAGCTCCTGCGCTTTGGCATTCAGCAGTCGGCTCTGGTGAACCCCCCGGGCGACCACGTATCCGAAGATCGTGTTCCAGAGCATCAGTCCCAGCATGGCCAGGCCGTAGAGAGGCCACCAGTCGGGACGTCGAATCAGAAGCCCCAACAGCATCAGCAGCGACCCGAGGGAGTCGGAAACCGTGAGCTTGTGCAACCGGTCGAGCAGGGGACGCACCTCCAGCAGAGGCCAACTGCCCCAGAACCAGAGAAACAGTCCCGCAAACAGAAACAGCAGGCTTGCAGCCTCCTTCAGAAGCACAACACTCATGGTTCTCTCTCCTCCAGAAGCCTGGCCAGCAAAAGCATTCCGGCATCACCGGCGCTGAGCATCAAGGCGCCAACCAAGGCGATCATGCGATCGCCGCGCATCACGGCCACCACCAGGGCCAGCATCGCCACTTTGGTGCCGATGCTTCCAAACGCCGCCAGGCGATCCCACACACTGCCGTTGCGGCAGAGAAGCGCGATCGGAATCAACAGGGCGATCACCATGCCCCAGAGCAACAAGGTCATTGCGGTGTCCTCCCGCCAGTCGGCGCCTGCCCCCGGCGTGGTGCAGGGCGCAAGCGATGGATCCTGTAGCGATGGTGCGATCCTTCCACGGCATCCTCAACGCGCACCAGGTCGAGCACCAGGGTGAAGGGTGTGAGCGTGATCGCCAGCAGTTCCAGAAACACCACCAGCGGTGTGGCGGTACCACTGGCACGATGCTCGGTTTCATCGCAGTGTTCGCGCCCACCGGCAACGATCAACGCCACTGCTTCGCCGTAGGCCTGGGGAATGGCGACCAGGCTCTGGCCGACTGCCTTGAGCAGCGGTGCCACCCGTTCGCCGTGGTGGTGCGCTCGTGGCAGAAGAATCGCCACCAGCAGGCCAAACAGCAGGTTGGTTCTGTTGGTTTCGCCTGTGAGCAACACCCACAGCAGCAACCGGAACCCCAGGCTGAATACCACGGTCATCCCCAACCCTCCATGACATGAAGGCTCAGCAGCATTCCTGCTCCAACCACAGCCAGGCTGCCGATCAGGTCCTGGAGTGATTCCAGATCCGGCCAGCGACGTTCCAGTGCAGGCCGCCACCGCTGCAGACCCCGGTCCAACAGCAGACCGAGGGCGAAGATCAGTCCGGTCACGGCGAGCTTCTCAGCATCGTGGCTGGGAGCAACGGCGAGGCTGATCAGAGCCGATGCACCGATCAGCACCACCACGAGCAGGGTGATGCTGCCCCCTGATGGTGACTGGACAGCGTTGCTGCCTTTGTTGCTCCCGTTGGGGGCACACCACGGAGCACCCCAGAGCCTGGCGTACACCGCCACACTGCCGATGGACGCCAAGAGCACGGCCGCGGCCCAGAACGGTGGCAACGCAGACTCCAGCTCCGATTTGGCGATGGACCCGATCAACCAGGGGAAGCCGGCGATGGAGAGGGATCCGATCCAGAGGGGAACCTGCAATCTGGCCGGCAGGGGACGCTGACGCCAGCTGTTGAGGTGGGTGGAGTCGACGCCTCCGCTCATCAGAAACAACAGGGCTTTGCCGAGTCCATGCGCGAAGGCCATCAGTCCTCCGGCCATCGGTGAGAGGGCCACAAGCCCCATCTGGGACAGCGTGCTCCAGGCCAGCAGTCGGCGCAGGTCGGTTTCGGTGAGCGCCCGCAACAGGCCGAGCACCGCACTGGCGATGCCGATCCAGCGAACGAGGGGAGTCAGTCCTGGGTCGATCTGCATCAGTCGCAACAGAGGCAGAACCCCGGCGGTGACCACAACCCCTGAATGCAATGCGGCCACTTCCGGTCTGGCGGCTGCATGACTGCGAGGCAGCCAGAGCCCTGGCAGGAACAGTCCGCCCTTGCTGAAGAGGCCGAGAAGAATCAGCACCTGGGCGCTGCCCAATTCCAGGCCTGCCAAAGCCTCCATGCTGAAGCTGCCAGTGCGCACGTACACCAGTCCGGTGCCGATCAGATACAGGGTCATGGCCGTGCTCGCGACCAGCAGATACCGGAGCGCGATCCAGAACGAACGCGGTGCCTCCCGGCGCAGTTGCAGCAGGAACGCTGCAATGCCCACCACTTCCAGGGCGACATAAAGACTGATGAGGTCTGTCACCACGAAGCAGGTGTTCAGTCCTCCGAGCATCACGGCAGGCACCAGGGGGCCACTGGCACCCTCGAGGTTGCGGCTGGCCAGTCGGGTGGCGCCCAGCACCACGCCATTGAGCAGCAGAAACCAGGCCGCTGTGGCATCGATGCTCAAACTGATGCCGTTGCTGCCGACCAGGTTGAGGCTGATGCTCTCGCCCAGCAGCAGAGAGGGCAGGGCCATCAGCACCGTGGCCAGACAGCAGAGCAGCAGGGGCCATTCTCCCAGCTCTGGTACGAGAGCACCGAAAAAGGCCAGCAGATAAGGCGCCAGCAGCCAGCCCACCACCACCGCTGGGGTGAGCAAGGACACCAGAATCGCCTCAGGGGTCATCAGCACGGGTCCTCACTGTCAAAGGTGCGCACGTCCAGCAGGGGGTCGCGCACGGAGAGGCGGCTGATCACCGCCAGCAGCAGGGCTTGGCTGGAGAGCCCGATCACGATGGCTGTGAGAATCACGGCCTGGGGAATCGGGTCTGCGACAGCGGCCAGGGCCTGATCGGTCTCGCCGTTGGAGAGAATTGGACTGCGCAGACCCGTGCGGGCCGCGAAAAGAACAAACAACGACACCACCGATCCGCCCATCACATCCATGGCCAGAACCTTCAGGTAGAGGTTGCGGCGGAGCAGCAGTCCGAGAAATCCACTCAGCAGGCTGAGCAGGATCAGCAGCTCCAGGAGGCGGATGGTGGCCATTCAATGATTAACCGCTAACGGCTCGGGGTACTGGGGGCTGCGACCCCTTGCAGGGATTGCAAATCGATCCCTCACCACCGCGAGCGGGTCACTGAAGTGATCCCAGGGATCGATGTCGCGAATCAGGTCGGTGTTCACATGACTTCCGTGCTCGAGGCCTGCAAAGACCCTTTCGGGATCCAGTTGTCTCCATTCCCCCGGGATGAACGGAGAAACGCCGATGCCGAGTTCAAACTCAGCCATCACAAACATGATCACATCGAAGGGATCGAGGCGCTCAAAACCGGCCTGGAAGCCCACCACACCGCCTTCCTCTGCGGCCGTCGTTCCATACCCTCCGAGCACATGGCAGCAGTCATGGCGAAACACCGGTGGTGGAGGTCCTCCCGTTGCTCCAGGGAATGCGAAGTCGTTGCGCTCGATGAAGTCGGCATAGGCCTTGCCGAAGCTTCCGGGTGGATAGCCGCGGAGGGTTTGAAAGCGCTCGAGCATGCTGCGGTCCTCATGGCCGCTGAGCACCTTGAGGGTTGATGCAAACGCGGGAAGACCACCATCACGCACGGTGGCTTCAATCGCCTGCCGTAAAAAACCACGTCGGGCGATGTCGAAGCGAACGATCATCTGGCGATCCAGCATCACGTTCCTGTAGGTCTTCACCGGTCGGGCATCGACCCCGAATGCCTCGGCAGCAGCATCCAGCAGGGAGAGGATCTCGGAGTCAGGCTCACCATCGAACATGGCGACGAGCGTCATCCCCCGCAGGATCCGTTCTTTCCATTCAGGATCGGGATCACAGGCACTGACCGCCTGCGCCATGGCCGCGGGCGTGAGGCTGGGGCGCTGTTGTAAATCGCAGTCCACCTGAAGAAGGTGGTCGCGGATGGCGCAGATCCCAGCCAAAGCACGTTGAGACGGCTCACCCCGCAGGCGCGCCACTGTCATCAGACATGACAATCCGCTCTCCGCCAGACAACGCCGAAGCTCGCTGCTGAGGGGACGTCCGGGATGAATGACCATGGCGATCACCGGCGCTCATCCACCAGTGATAGCCATGGGGTGAGAAACAGCCTCAGATGCTGTAGCGGTAGCCGCGATACCGCAGCTCAGTGGTTTTGCGTTCAGCCTTTTCGGGCTGATTGGCATCCAGTGATTCAGCGTCGCGCTGATCTTTTGCCATCAGCTGTTGGGCCTTTCTAAGGGCCTCAGCTTTGACAAGGCGAGATTTCGTTAGTTGAAGAGTGTTCATCGCTGAACTCCACAGTGTTCACACCCCCGTTGCTTGGTGTGAAACGAACTGCAGCCCGAAGGCTCAACGTGTATTGACTTTAATCGGATCGGCATGGAATTGTCACGCGGTGGCTGGTTTGTATTCCCTACTCCTGTCGGTTGCCGTGGCTTCAGGGGCAATGCTGATCGAACGCCCCTTCTGTGATGGGGTGAAAAAGGCTGGCCAGTATTTCACTGGCTCCAATGTCTTCTGTTTATCCACCGCTCTTGTGAACACCGAGGCTCGGGCTGTGGAAACCCTTGCCCATGAAATGGTTCACCTAGCCCAGGATTGTGCCGGGGGTGGATTGCAGACCGACGCCTATGCCCTGCTTCTTTCAGAGCAGCCACCCAGCGTGGCCGCGGCTGAAGAAGAGGCCTATCAGCTAGAACGCGATCCCCGGCGCGTGGTGGAGCTGGTGCGTCTGCACTGCTATTGATCACCATCCAGCGTTTTTGATCAACAGATGACCCGTCCCCGCGATCGCCCCAGCAAGATCTGTCCTGTGTGCGGGCGCCCTTTCCAGTGGCGGCGCAAGTGGAAGGATGTGTGGGACGACGTGAAGTACTGCTCGGAGCGCTGCAGACGGCATAAAAAATCCTCCGCCATGACGTCGGAGGATGCTTCGCCGGCTTCGTGAAACCCATCACCCGGCCGTCGAATGAACGCTAGAGAGAAGTGTCTCCAGTGCCAATCTTGCAGTTATCAATAGGCCTGGCGTGAGGATTTGCGCAAGCCCCAGATCTGGTGTGGACAAGGGGGCAATGAATAAATTTGCAGTTGCTCTGGCGCTTGGTTTCTTGAATGCCCCACATGTGGTGTTCGGTGCACCTCAATGAAAGAACGCTGCCCAGTTGCAACAAAAAAACCCCGCCGAAAGGCAGGGTTTAGGGCCGGCAACACAAAGACGTCTGACCTTGTTTCGACTCTTTGGGGTTGCCGGTTCCTCACACAAATGCACTGTCACGCCTGAACTGTCACTGTGCCAGTTGCCTGGGGCCGGTTGCTGGTCTGTCCTTGCTCGCAGGGCCCGGGTGAAGAGATGTGAAGTGCCGGTTCCCTGCTCTTGTGCCGATTCTGCAGGTGGCGGTTGAATGGGCTTGCGGGGTTCGGAAGATTGCAGATGTCAACCAGCATTTCACAGCTTTTTGTGCAAGCGATCGCTCACGTTGACTGGGTGGGATCTCTTGCTGTTGTGCTGTTGATGGTGGCGATCACTATGGTTGGCTATCGCATCAATCATCCGATTCTCTGAAACGACTGAGCGAGGGCGATTGGCTTCAAGGGTGGCGTGATGTTTGAGATCCTCTGTGTGCTGATGCTTCCGCTGATGTTGATTGTTTACTACGCGATCCAGCGCTTGGTTGTGCATCACAGCGGAATGGAAACCCAGCTTTTGATCCATGATCTGGTGATTGAAGCGATGAACAAACACGAGAACGACTTCAATGATTAATTGGCTGGGTGGAGATCCCCACCTCTCGGACTGTTTGGTGTGAAGCGCGAGGGGCTACAACAACGATTAGTTGCAGTGAATGAGATGACAGTGACCTCCTCCCATGGCTTCACATTGGAATCGGTGGATGTGGCCCATGGATCCGTGATCACCGTGTTTGCCCGGGGCCGCCTCAGTCATCAGGACTATCAAGAGTTCATCCCGCAGCTTGAGGCCGCCATCGCCGAACAAACAGGTGATCGCTTGCGGCTCGTTTTCGATGCCCGTGAACTGGTGGGATGGGAACCGCAGGCCGCTGTGGATGATCTTCGTCTCGGACTCCGCCATGGGCGCCATGTGGAGCGTGTGGCGCTGATCACAGAAGCGCGATGGCTGACGTTGCTGAGCTCAGTGGTCGGTCTGCTGATGCCAGGCGAGTTGCGTCATTTCGAAGATCGGGCATCGGCGGATGCCTGGATCCGTGCGTAGGTTTCGCCCCCTTAAATTCAAGAACAATCTTCAGTCGCCCTTGCCGAGTCGCGTTCTGCGTAGCGCCCTGATGCGTTGCACCATCGTGTCTTCTCTGATCGGTTGTTGCCTGCTGGCAGCCTGTGCAACGCCTCGTGAGCCGCAACGATCTCTGAAGGACCCGGATCAGCGCCCCAGGGTTCTGGCCACCTTCACTGTGCTGGCTGATCTGGCCAGAAACGTGGCGGGTGATCGCTTGAAAGTGGAATCCATCACCAAGCCCGGCGCAGAGATCCATGGCTACGAGTTCACGCCCAGCGATATCGAACGGGCGTCTGGCGCTGATCTGATTGTGGAGAACGGCTTGGGGCTTGAGCTCTGGGCGCGCCGCTTCACGGCCGCGGCCGGCGATGTTCCCTCAGTCACGCTCACGGAAGGGATTCAGCCGCTCTTGATCGAGGACGATGCCTATGCCGGCCGTCCCAATCCCCATGCCTGGATGTCGCCGCAGCGCACCGAGCACTACGTGGATCAACTTGTGAAAGCCTTTTCCTCCCTTGATCCAGACGGTGCGCCGACCTACCGGGCCAATGGCGAGGCGTACAAGCTCAAACTCCAAAAGCTTGATGGCGAACTGCGGCAAGCCCTGCAATCACTTCCGAAGCAACAGCGCCTGCTGGTGACCTGTGAGGGGGCCTTGAGTTACCTGGCACGCGATTACGGGCTGGAGGAGGCCTATCTGTGGCCGGTGAATGCTGAAAGTCAGATCACGCCTCGCCGCATGGCCCGGCTGATTGAACGGGTCAAGCGTGACCAGGTTCCGGCGGTGTTCTGTGAGACCACGGTGAGTGATCGGGCCCAACGGGAGGTGGCCCGTGCCGCTGGCAGTCGCTTTGGCGGCAGTTTTTACGTGGATTCCTTATCGGATCGCAACGGTCCTGCCTCCTCCCTCCTCGATCTGCAGCGCTACAATGTGAAACTCATCCGAGAAGGGCTGGGGACATCCGCCGATCCAACGCCATGACGATGCGCATCGCTGCTGAGCAGCTCTGTGTGGATTACAACGGCACGGTGGCGCTGTACGACGCCTCGCTGAAGCTTCCCTCTGGATGCATCTGCGGACTTGTTGGCATGAATGGTGCCGGTAAGTCCACGCTGTTCAAGGCCCTCACCGGGTTCATTCGTCCATCGCGGGGACGGATCCGGATCAACGGCTGCAGCATCGTTGAGGCTCAGCGCCAGCAGTCCGTGGCCTACGTGCCCCAGAGCGAAGAGGTCGACTGCCAATTCCCAGTATCGGTTTGGGATGTGGTGATGATGGGCCGCTATGGATCGATGAACGCCCTGCGCATCCCCCGCAGTTCCGATCGGGTGGCCGTTCGCGATGCTCTCGAACGGGTGGATCTTCTGGAGCTGAGTCGACGACCGATCGGCACGCTCTCCGGTGGCCAGCGCAAACGTGCCTTCATCGCCCGTGCCATCGCGCAGCGTGCTGATGTGCTGCTTCTCGACGAACCGTTCAACGGCGTGGATGTGCGCACCGAGAAATTGATGGCCGACCTCTTTCTGCAGTTCCGCCGAGAGGGATGCACGATTCTGATCTCCACCCACGATCTCACCCACGTGCGTGATTTCTGTGATCTCGTGGTGCTCATCAACAAAACCGTGTTGGCCTATGGCGAAACATCGGAAGTGTTCACACCCGAAAATCTGTCCCTGACTTTCGGCGGCGTGCCCCCAGATCTGCTCACAGGGAACAGCTCTCCCTGAGACTGGGTCGATGGATCTTCTCCTGGAACCCCTCAGCCACGCCTTCATGCTCAAGGCGCTGTTGATCAGCGCCCTGGTGGGGGGGGTTTGCGGTCTGCTCTCCTGCTACATGACCCTCAAGGGCTGGGCTCTGATGGGTGATGCCGTCTCCCATGCGGTGCTGCCGGGAGTGGTGCTGGCCTATGCCCTGGGGCTTCCCTTCTCGCTCGGTGCCTTCGTGTTCGGCGTGGGGTCGGTGGCCACCATCGGCTTTGTGAAGCAGAAGTCGCGGATCAAGGAAGACACGGTGATCGGCTTGGTGTTCACGGGCTTCTTCGCCCTGGGACTGGTGCTGGTGTCGAAGACGCGCAGCAACATCGACCTAACCCACATCCTCTTCGGCAATGTGCTGGGGATCTCCTCCGCCGACATCCTCCAGACCGTGCTGATCTCCAGTGTGGTGATCCTGCTGCTGCTGCTGTTCCGCAGGGATCTGCTGCTCTTCTGTTTCGATCCCACCCATGCCCGTTCGATCGGGATCAACACGGGCGCTCTGCACTACCTGCTTCTCTCGGTGCTGTCGTTGGCGGCGGTGGCGGGATTGCAAACGGTGGGCATCATTCTTGTGGTGGCCATGCTTGTCACCCCTGGTGCCACGGCCTACTTGCTCACCGATCGCTTTGACCGCATGACCTGGCTGGCGATCGGCAGCAGTGTGCTCTCCAGTGTGCTGGGGGTTTATGTGAGCTACTGGACCGACAGCTCCACGGCGGGATGCATCGTTCTCGTGCAAACCGGACTTTTCCTGTTGGCGTTTCTTCTGGCACCGCGCCATGGCGTGCTGCGCCGCGGAAACCCTCAGGCCTGAGGCGGCTCCGGCGGGTTGTGGTCGTGGCGGTGGTGCAGATCGCTCACGTGGGTATGGCTGTGCTCGATCGCCTCATGCACGTGTTCATGGGCATGCCACAGAGGCGCTCCCCCTGGATGTTGATGCTGGTGATGGGGATCGGGATCCTCCCCACTGTGTTGATGGCGGTGGTTGTGATGCATCGCCGCGTGGTGATGCCGGTGGCTGTGGTGATCACCGATCAGCAGGACCACGCCAGCGGCCATCAGTGCCGCTGCGAGGACCAGGGCGCTGCTCACGGCACTGCCCAGCACCGCCACGGCAAACACGGCTCCAACAAACGGCGCTGTGGCAAACAGCACGGCTTCCCGTGCCGCCCCAAGCTGCCGCAGCGCGATCAGATCCAGCCAGATCGAGATGCCGTAGCCCAGGGCTCCAATCACAAGCAACGCCAGGCTGCTCCGCATCGGAGGGAAGGCTTGCTGGAACAGGGCTGACATCACCAGCAATGGCAGGGAGGCTCCCAAGGCTTTGATGCAGGCGATCTGCAGGGGATCACGCAGGCTGAGGGCCTGGCTGAGATTGTTGTCCACCCCCCAGGCCAGGCAGGCCAGGGCGATCAACCCCACCCCGCCAAGCGATCCGCCATCCAGGTGGCCTCCGCTCAGGATCAAGGCTCCGCCCAGGGTGAGTGCGGCTGCGCCGACTCCGCGCCGACCCAGGTGCTCGCGGCCGATCAGCACGGCAACGATCAATGTGAACAACGCTTCCAGATTCAGCATCAGTGACCCTGTGGCGGGGGAGAGCCGTTCCAGCCCCAGCACCAGACAGAGGGGGCCGACCACTCCCCCCAGGAGCGTGAGCAGGGCCAGGCTCGGCCAGTCGGAAGCCTGAACCGGTGTTTCTTCCGCTGCGTTCTCTGTGCTCCCTGTTGCCTCTGCGCGGGAACGCAGGTGGTGCAGGGGCAGCAGAACGGCACTGGCACCGAGGTAAAGCAGGGCGGTGACGGCCAGGGGGCCACCCTCAGAGGCCAGCTCCGCGATCAATGGAGCACTGCAGCCGAACAACACGGCGGCCAGGAGACCGGTCCAGTAGCGATGCATGCCCGTTGGGTGACGTCATCACCATGCCAAGAGTTGCGCAATCAGGGAGTGGTGGATTTGGGGAATTGCGGCTAAAGAATCATCGAAGAGATGTCCGCTCATTCCATGTCTGGTCGTTGTTGGTCAGTGGCTGCCGCTGCGGTTCTGGGGGCCAGCACCCTGGCGCCTTTGCCTGCAGCCGCGGATTCTGAAGTGCAGGTGTTCAGCACCATGGTCACCGAAGCGGAGGTGATCAAGGCCCAGCGCGGTTGGTGTGCGGCTTTGGTTGCGATCAGCGATGCTTACCAGACCGGTGGGTATGCCGCTGCAAAGGCCAAAGCGTCTGCGGTGATTGATGCGGCCTACGGCTTCGACTACGGCCCGATCGCGTTCAAACCCACTTACACCACTGGGGCGGATACGTTCCGTTCCACCCGCGCCGGAGCCCTGGCTTATTTCGTGGGTCCTGATCCCTCGATTCCCGCGTTCGGTAAAAACAAGGGCTTTGCCACCTATCGCCACTGGAAAAGCTGTGAGATCGAGGACTACGTGATCCAGCTGTTCGGCAACACGGCCAACACCATGGGTTTGGTGCGGGTGACGGATGCCAAGGGGCAGGTGGGCGTTGTGGAGAAAACGTGGACCTTCGTGCGCGAGATGAATGGCACGCTGCGGATCGTTCTCCACCACTCCTCGGCACCGTTCGATGCGCGCTGATTGGTGACAGGGATCCTCGTTCCTGTCGTTCCTGATGGAGAATGGGGTCTTAAACCTTTCATTGCAGCCGATGCAATTCAAGTCCACCCGTTTCAGGCTCAAGAGTGCAATGGCGCTCCTGGGCTTGCTCACCCTGGTGGGTGTTGCATCGGCTCGTGCCCATCACGTGCCCGGTGATGACCACAGCGGCATGGTGTTGTCGGGTCAACCTCAACATCCCGATCAGAGCTCAGGCGGCAAGAAAGCCATGTTTGACACCCGGGAGGAAGCCGAAGCCGCTGCCCCCGGTTTTGGATGCAAGGGTGCCCATGCCATGGGCAGCAAGTGGATGCCCTGTGAGAGTCATGGTCACGGCATGGGTGGCTGACCCGGGCGTGTCATTGCATGACGATCATCTGATCGCGTCGTGAATCCTTTCCAGAGGCTCTGAACAATCAGTTCAGTCGTCTGCCCCGTCATGCGCTTCGTTGCTTCGTTCGTTCTGGCTTTGTTGATTGGCTGGGTTGCGCCTCTTGCCGCCGATGCCACCGACACGGTGCGTGGCGGTCAGATCTTCACAACCAACTGCGCCGCTTGCCATGCAGGCGGTGGCAACATCATCAAGGCGGAGCGCACCCTTCAGGAAGCTGACCTCAAAGCCCACCTTCCGAACTATCTCGGTGCCCATGAGTCAGCGATCGTGGCCCAGGTCACCTACGGCCGCAACGCCATGCCCGCTTTCGTGGATGTGCTCAGTGAGTCGGAAATCGCCGACGTTGCTGCCTACGTGGAAGAGCAATCGTCTCAAGGTTGGAGCTGACACCAGGAGCTGGGAATGACACGTGCCTCCACGGCTTGGGCCATCTTCCAAGGTCTGCTGATTGAGGCCCTTCCCTTCCTTCTGCTGGGAGTGGCGATTGCCGGGATCGCCCGGTGGCTCGTTCCCCAGTCGGCCTGGGTGCGCCGGCTTCCGCGCCATCCCGTTCTCGCACCGATTGTGGGGGCTCTCCTCGGCTTCGCTCTGCCGGCCTGCGAATGCGGCAATGTGCCTGTGGCCAGGCGGCTCCTGGCCAGCGGAGCGCCCCTGGGAACGGGATTTGGATTTCTTTTCGCAGCGCCAGTGCTCAATCCGATCGTGCTGGCCAGCACCTGGGCTGCGTTTCCCGATAAAACCTGGCTGCTCTGGGCCCGGCCTCTGGGTGCGTTCCTGATCGCCCTGGCCCTCAGCATGCTGCTGGGAATGCTGGCTGAATCCCAACTCCTGGAGCCGGCTCTGCTGGAGGAGAGGCGCCTCACCCAACCGCTGTCGCGGGTGGGATTGCTCGAGCGTGGCAGTGGTCTGGTGGGGGGCAGCGCAGCGATGCCTGAGGCGCCAACAGCTGCCGAGCGGCTGGGAGCCGGAGCCTTGCTCGGCCACAGCACCCGGGAATTTCTCAGTCTTCTCACCTTGCTTGTGCTGGGCAGTGCCTTGGCCGCGGTGGTTCAAACCTGGTTGCCCCGCAGCTGGCTACTGGCCCTTGGCAGTGCCCCCACCCTGTCGGTGATCGCCCTGATGCTGCTGGCCCTGGTGCTGTCGGTGTGCTCCAGTGTGGACGCTTTCCTCGCCCTGGGATTTGCCGCCCAGGTCACCCCAGGAGCCCTGCTGGCGTTTCTGCTTCTCGGTCCTGTCGTTGACCTCAAACTGGCTGGACTGTTCACTGTGCTGCTCACGCCCAGAGCGATTGCCATCACTGCAGTGGCGGCGTCATTGCTGGTGTTGCTGATCGGTCAGTGGGTCAATTTTCTTCAGCTCTGAGTTGGTTGCCGTTTGATGTCTCTCCTGCAACGCCTGCGCCGGTCTCCCTGGATGACGCCTCTGGCCTTGGGGCTCTGGGGCTGGCTGTTGCTCTGGAGCAGTGCCTCCGGACGTTTGGATCTGCTTCTGAATGCGGCCTTTCACCCTGTGGTGACGGCAGCCGGGGCTGTTCTGCTGCTGCTGGCGCTGATCCAGTTGGGCAGGGCCCGAACCCGCCCGGTTGGTCCAGTTCCACTGGGCGTGCTGCTGTCACTGGGCGTGGCCCTGCTGATGCTGGCGGTCCCCCCGGCGCCCTCCTTCAGTGATCTGGCAGCCAACCGCCAGGACAGCCTTCCTGAAGCGCCCCAGCTCAGTTTTTTCCTGCCCCCCGAGCAACGCACCCTCACGGAATGGGTGCGCTTGCTGCGCAGTCAGCCTGATCCGGATCTGCATGCTGGAGATCCACTGCGCATCAGTGGTTTCGTGTTGGCGCGGCCTGGGGAACCTCCCCAGCTGGCCCGTCTCACCGTGCGTTGCTGCCTGGCGGATGCCACGCCCGCCGGCCTGCCTGTGGACTGGCCTGAGGGAACGGATCCAAAGCCGGATCAATGGCTGGAGATCGAAGGAACAATGACGGTTCAGGACCGCAACGGCGTGCCGACGAATGTGGTGAACCCCACCAGCATCAAGTCGATTCCCCGCCCGGCACGCCCCCTGGAGCCATGACAGGCCGATTCGCTCAATCCAAAGGGCGCTGGCTCGCGGCCAGCCTGACGCTGCTCGCCGGAGTGGCGCTGCTGCAGCAACAGCTGCTGGCGCGCAGGCCGCCCCGTTTGCTGGCGGTGGCGGTGCAACCGCTCCGCTCCGGTGCCGCCGCTCTGGATGTGACCTTCAGCCGCCCAATGGATCGCGCCACGGTGGCCGAGAGTCCTCTTGAACCCGAGTCTCCCCATCGCTGGCTCGGCCGGCAGACCCGGATGCGGCTGCTTCTGAAGTCTGGCGACCCTGTGTCAGGGCCTCTGCGGCTCGATCTGCGTGGCCGGGATCTGCGCCGTCTGCCGATGAAGCCGCAATCGTTGTGGTGGGATCCCCGGCCGTTTCTGCTGGCCGTGGCACCCGGGGACGACGGTGAGCGGCTGCTGATGCGTGAACGCGATGGTCGCTGGCGTGCCCTGATGCCTGCGCAGCAGCGCATCCTCCAGGTGGAGCCCCTGGGTGATGGCAGTGGTGTGGCCGTGGTGGGCGATGACGCCGAGACCACCCAGCAGGTGCTGTTCCGCAGGATCGATCAGCGCTCTCTCAGTGCCGTGCCATCAGGGCTGGGCGACCCTGACTTAGGCCCGCTGCAGACCCTGGAATCAGGTTCATTGCTGTTCGCCCATCTCAGCGCCAATCAGCGCGGTGATCTTTTGATTCAGCTCGGGGGATTTGAACCCGGGAGCGACCGGATCTGGATCCTTGAGCAAGGCTCCGAGCGTCGTCGCCTTGCGCTTGAGGCCAGTGGCGCCTTGCGCTTGCTCCCCGATGGCACGGGCCTGGTGCTTCCTTCCTTCGATGGACTTGCGTTGTTGCCTCTGGAGTCCAAGCAAGGAGCCGCCCCTGCGCAGACGCTGCCTGGTAGCCGTGAGGTGAAAGCGTTCTGTTCCGGGTCTGGCCGTGCCGTGTTGGTCAGGCACTGGCCTGATTACCGCCGTTCGGTTGAGCTGGTAATTCCCGGACGTCCGCCACGGCAGGTGTGGATCGGCGAGGCCGGTGTGATGGCTGCCGCCTGCGACAACGGTGGCGAGCGGTTGTGGCTCGTGCTTCGCGAGGCGGGTCAGCAGGCCCGAGACCGGGTTCTGCTGCTTGATGCCGAAGGCAGCATCCTTCTGAATCGATCCCTCGACAACTGGCGCCTCAGCTCCGGAGCTGAACTCGACTTTGATCCGGTGAGCGACCAGTTGCTCACGGTGGTGCGCCGCCCCGGGGACGATGATGCCGGGCGGGTGGCCCTGATCAGCGGACGCACGTTGGATCTGACCGTTCTGGACCAGCCTGGGGTGCTGGCCCGTTGGCTCCCTGCAGGTGGGGCCTGGACTGGCAGATCCTGAAGGCCTCGATAGGTTGAATGGGAATCGTTCTCATGATGGATGGGGAGTGCTCCCCTGGTTGCCGAGTCGTTGTCGGCTGCTTTTGACAATCGCGTCGTTCTGCAAGATGTGTCTTTGACACTCCAACCAGGCACGCTCACGGCCCTTGTGGGTGCGAATGGCGCCGGGAAATCCACCCTCCTGCATCTGTTGCAGGGACAGCTCTCCCCCACGGGCGGTCAGGTGCTCTGCGATGGCGTTCCTGTGCAGATGTGCCGCGATCAAGTGGTGCTCATGCCCCAGCGGGGACGGATTGACTGGTCGTTTCCGATCACGGTGCGGGAGTTCGTGGATCTTGGATCGGTGCGATCCAGGTCCTATGGCTGTTGTGACAGAGATGCGGCACTGCAACGGGTTGGTCTCACAGCCCTGGCCGGTCGTCGCCTGGATGCCCTGTCCGGAGGTCAGCAGCAGAGAGCTCTGCTGGCGCGAGCGCTTGTGCAGCCATCCCGGGTGCTGCTGCTCGATGAACCCTGTGCCGCCATTGATCCCCCCTCGCGAGCGCAGTTGCTCCAGCTGATGCGGCAACTGGCTGATGCAGGCCAGACCTTGCTGGTGAGCAGTCACGACTGGGGCTCGGCTCTCGATCAGTACGACCGGGTGATCGTGCTCGATGGACGCGTGCTTGCTGACGGATCGCCTGATCAGATTCGGCACCGGCTCGGCGATCAACTCGATCCGGGAGCCCACTGCCATGACTGAGATCGATCTCTGGCTTGTTCCCCTGTTGATGGCCCTGCTGGTCGGTGTTCTCTGTCCGGTGACCGGCACCCTGCTGGTGACGCAGAGGCGGGTGTTGCAGGCGAATCTCATCTCCCATGCCGTTCTGCCTGGCGTTGCTGTGGCCGTGGCGTTCGGCTTGGATCCTGCGATCGGTGGAGTGCTGAGCGGTCTACTGGGATCCCTGCTGGCGGAACGGTTGCAGCGGGGTCAGTCGGCTGGCCAGGAAGCGGTGATCAACACCGTGCTGGCTGGATTTCTCGGGCTGGGCGTGCTGCTGATTCCTCTCCTCAATCTGCGCCTGGATCTGGAGGGCTTGCTGTTCGGCGATCTCCTGATCGTGGACTGGTCGGATCTGACCCGGGTGCTGGTGGCGGCCGCGGCCATGGGGTTGCTGTTGCTAACGCGCTACCGCCAGCTCGTGTTTCTTGGCGTTGATCCTGAAGGTGCGCAAGCCTCTGGTTTGCCGGTGCGCAGTTTGCAATTGATGCAGGCTCTGGTGACCTCGATGGTGATTGTCAGTGCGATGGCAGCGGTCGGGGTGATCCTGGTCATTGGCCTTCTCTGTGCACCTGTGCTGCCCGGCTTGCGTCGGGTGGGAAGTCTGAGAGCGGCCATGGTGCAGTCCGCCTGCATGGGACTGGCCGTCAGTGCCATTGGTTTTTTGCTGGCGGTGCCTCTGAACCTGCCTCCCGGTCCCCTGATCGGGGTGGTGTGCATGGCGCTTTTGTGCCTGCCTCGGCTGAAGTTCGCCATGTGAAGCACATCTGGACAGAGGAATGAGAATGATTATCATTTTTGTAGAACTAATTCGGTCTTCTTGTTCGTCCCTCTTCTTCCGTCTGCCTCAGGGGTCCTGATCGCTGCTGCTGCTTCGGTGCCCACCGTGGTCGCTGCAGACGGAGTGCTCTGTGACATCACCAAAACGTTGGTGGCTGATCAGGCCAAGGTGGTCTGTCTGATTCCTGCTGGCGCGGATCCCCACACCCTGGCGTTGCGTCCTGCCGATCGCACCAATCTCAGTAAGGCCAATCTGGTGCTTCTCAACGGCTACAACCTCACGCCAGCGCTCAATGGCGTCAAGGCAGGTGGCCCTGTGGTGTCGATCGGTGAGATCGCTGTACCGAAGAATCCGGTGAAGGATCCACACCTGTGGCACGACGCGTCGAATACGGCGGCCATGGTCAACACCACAGCATCAAGGTTGAAGCTGTTGTTTCAAGGGCAGCAGGACAGCGCCATCAATCGCAGGCGGGCCGCGATGGACTCTGTGTTGAAAGCCTTGGGAACCTGGACTGGAGCTCAGATCCGTACGGTTCCTGAAGCGCAGCGCGTTCTGGTAACCGGCCATCGCGGCTTTTCGTTTCTGGCCAAGCGCTACGGAATCCGTGAACTTCCGGTGATTGACGAGTACGCCACCGGTGGTCGGATGCGTCCTTCCAGCCTGCGTGCCATCAGCAAAGCCATCAAGGCTTCTGGAACCAAGGTGATCTTTCCCGACGCGTTACCTCCTGCGAAGACGATGCGCCGGATCAGTCGCTCCAGCGGTGTGCCATTGGCCAAGCAACCGTTGTTCGGCGAAGGTCAGGCACCTGGGAAAAGTTTGATTCAGACAGCCACCGGCAATGTGTGCAATTTCGTTGTGTCTCAAGGAGGGACGTGCGATCAGAAGGCGGCTGATCAGTTGCAGAAGCGCTGGGCTGCGATCAATTGATCGAGTTCATCTTTGATCCCTTTCATCACTCTCTTTTTAAGTCCTCTTTTTCCATTTCTCGATTTCCCCCAATGGCTCGTTTTCGCTCCGTTGCACTCAACACCATCTCAACCCTTGCTCTGTTGATGGCTGGCGATGCTGCCGTTCGCGGTGCACAGGCCCATGGTGGTCATGGAGGAGGTGGTGAAGAACTGCCTGCTGGTGAATTCCGCACCACTCCGATCATCACGATTGAAGGCCATGGAGGATTTGAGAACAATCTGGATGGCCGCCCTCAGCACTACGCGATTGATGGCCAGTTCGGGGTTGTTCTGGAATGGGGACTTCCCAATAACGGCAGCTTCGCGATCGAAGCCTCCATGGGCCCATCGTTGGTGTGGGGTGAAGCTGAACACTTCTACGGCCGTGTTCACGTTGAACAGGGCCACGATGATCATGGGGATGAGGATCATCACGATGATGACCATGGCGACCACGCTGAGGGTCACCATGACGAGGATCATCACGATGATGACCATGGCGACCATGCTGAGGGTCACCATGATGAGGATCATCACGATGATGACCATGGCGACCATGCTGAGGGTCACCATGATGAGGATCATCACGATGATGACCATGGCGACCACGCTGAGGGTCACCATGACGAGGATCATCACGATGATGATCATTCCGATCATGCCCACCATGGGCATGCCCATGGTTCAGGTGCGCCATTCCGTCGGACGGATATCAAGGGATATCTGGAGGCCCGCTATCAACCGAACGAGCGTCTTGCGTTCTCTGTGGCTTGGATGCCCTACTACGTCACTGGAGATGAGGGTGAGGATTTTGGTACTGGCCTGAAAAATGAAGTGGGTGCTCAGGTGATTTATGCCTTTGGCGATGGCGATGTGAATTTCGCTCTTGGTGATGGTCTGGAAGATATGGTTGACGGAATCTTTGTTTCCGTTGAAAACCGTACGGGATGGGAAAGCGACGGCACCTTTATCGGTAATTACACCGACCCCTGGCTCGGCTTCGGCTTCAATGTCGACCTCCTCAACATCACTCTGTCTGGCGGTCCACGTTTCTACACTCCAGGCAGTTACTCAGGCCTGTCTCAACGGACGGACTGGGGCGGTGAGATCGAACTGGAATACCCAGTTGCTGAGAATGTGGTTTTGTTTGCCCATTGGGAACCTGTCTACAGCACCGAAGGTGGGAATGGCTGGGGAGTGGGATTCCAGCACCACGTGGGCACTGGACTGACGCTTAGCTTCTGATCCTGTTTCATTCCAATGAAAGGGTGTTCGCTCATGCCAACACCCTCTTTTTTTGTGCGTTAAATGGGCTCTTTGCTTAGAAACTGAACGTGGTTTTGACTAAACCTCCAAGCTGGTTGAATGTTGTATCGGCTGGGGTTTCCTGTCCAAATGGACGGCTTAAGTAGAATAAGGCTGGGGTGACGCTGATGTTGTCGGTCACCTGGAATTGATACCACCACTCCCAGATGTAATTCCCATCTCTGGGTGTGTCACCACTTTCAAGTTCAGTGGCAAACATTGGCTGGCCAACGGCCATTCCTGCATTGTTTCCTTTCAGAACAACGTCATTCCATTCCAGAGCAACCGTCCATGACTGGCTGGCCGTCACCAGCGTGGATTGATCCACGCTCCTGAGAACAGTCGAGTCGTAGCTCGTTGCGTTGTAGCCCCACCCAGCACTGATGGATGGAATCCAGCCACTGGTTTCCGGTTGCCAGTAACCACTGAGGCCAAAGGCTGATGTGGTTCCGGGGTTGTTGTAGCTGTCGAGCACAAATTGTGTGCCAAAGGCCATCAACCCATTCGGTTCACCATTCTGATTGGTGTTCTGCACTGATGTGTAAATCGCTGCTAGACCCCATTGCTCCTGCTGGTAGCCGATCTGCAGGGTTCCTGTGCTGCCAGCTCCGGCTGTGCCAACGCCACCTTTGGATGGGGTGGAGATGTTGGCAGACGCCGCAACGTAATTAGCCGTAGCGCTGAAGCCGTTGGCGCTCCAGGTCACACCCGCGCCGGCACCAAGATTTTTGTTGTATGCCCCGGGTGCGCCGTTGAGGGTTGTGACATCAAGAATGGCATCGGAGGGGTAAGCGCTTGGCCAGATTCCAAGCATGTCTTCCTGGCCCACCAATCCGCCGAACGTCAACACAATGTTGTTGCCGACTGGGAATGAATAGTACAAACGATCGAGGCCAATGATATTTGGCTCATCACCTTCTTGAAAGGCTGTTTCTAATGTGGATAGAGGAAGGAACGAACCTCCGAAGACGTTCTTGCCGCCATCAAAATTGCCAACGCGCAGGATCGTAATCAGATTGTCTTTTCCCGTGAAACTTGTGTTGAGCGTTAACTGTGTGTCGTAGTTGAACGTTGTCGCTCCGAACTCACGGTTGGCCCGCTTCTGGTTGGCCACCGGTTGATCGCCTGTTGCATTCGCATCACCTCCAAAGACATTGGCTCCAACCACAAAGGTGGTGAGTCCTTCAAGTTTGGTTGTGGTGGTGAACTGGGTGGCTTCCAGTTCGCCCACGCGGGCTTCCAGACCGTCCACGCGGCCCTTGAGGATGGCAAGTTCCTTCTCGAACTCTTTCATCAGACGCTTGAGCTCGTCGGTCACTTCGGTGACGCGGTCGAGACAGGCATTCAGCAGGGCAGCCGCTTCAAAGCGGGGCATGGCCCGGTTGCCGCGGTAGGTGCCGTTGGGGTAGCCAGCGACGCAGCCGTAGCGCTCGATCAGGTTGCTCAGTGCCTGGTAAGCCCAGTCGGTGGGAACCACATCAGAGAACTGAGTGATGCTGGTGACCTGCTCACGGCTGTTGGCTGATGCACTGGCGGCGTAGTTGGACAGACCGTTGATGTTCAGTTCAGTGGCCTGAACACTCCAGCAGGAGCCAAGCAATGCAACGCTCAGTGCATTGCAGGATGCGAACCAATTTTTTTTCATAACAAAAGGGCCGACATCAACACTGTCGGCCGGAAAGAGATCAGTACTTCAAATGTCCGCGCGCTGAATCGTGATTCAGTCGATCAAGGCAACCCAGGCAAAAGCCAGGCCGATGCCCATCCAGATGCCAGCGCTGAGACGGCGGCCTTGCTCCCCAAGCTTGGCGACAACGCCCTTGGAGCAGGCTGTGACCAGCAGCAGCAAGGCGCCCTGACCGATCAGCAGGCCGAGGAAATAAGTGGCCAGAGGTGTGGGCTCGGCTCCCACGATGGTGCTGCCAAGCAGGAATCCATGAAGACCGATCAGTGGCAGAAGCCACTGCGCCGGCAACAGAGTGAGCGCGATCAGCCCTTCGGCCACCAGGGACAGGGACACCAGAGCTTCGGCCCACGGTGCGATGGCATCGGAAAGAGGAATGAACTGCGAGAGGGCGCTTCCGCCGAGACCCACAGCCAGGAGTGGAATCACCCAGGCCATCGGGCGGCGCAGGCCGATGAAGGCAATGGCCAGGAGGAACAGGAGATGGTCAGGGCCAAGAAGCGGATGGCCGATTCCGCTCAGCAGTCCTTGCCAGGCCGTTAAGCCAGTGCTGTCACCCATGCCGAAGGGGTGGTGGGCACTGGCGGGTGCTGCCAGTGATGCAGTCAGGAGCAGGGGGGCTGCCGCCAGGGCTGCCTTCCGTGCAGTGGCTCCATGGGTGGAAAAAGTCAAGGTCGATCCTCGTCGAGACATGGCCTGGCGGGCGTTCTGACTGACTTCGCGCGTGGCGAAGTTTCACAGCTGCGGGACAGCGACGGATTTTCACCGTTCTTTCCCCGTTTCCATCAGCGGCTGTTCCCCGCTGAAACCAGTACATCAACTTACCCTCTCTCTCAGATCCGAACTTTGCCGACCTCCGCTCGCAAAGGTGCCCGTCCCGTTCCCACAAGGATGGGTTGGCGGGTGTAGATCTCAACCCTGATCCCATGGCGGGCCACGCTGATCAAGGCCCGGCTCACAGCCAGTGCGATCAAAACCGAGGCGCCAGGCCAGCGCCAGGCTACGAGCAGGTTGATCAGATCCGCCATGGTGCCATTCACATCTTGTTTTCACTTAGCAAGGGCATGGCCGGATCAAGGGGTGACAGCTGAGCGCCAAGCGGGCACCATGGGTCACTCACGCTGAAACGCATGCGTCGCATCGCTCTGGCTCTTGTGGGTGTCCTCGCCGTACCGCTCGCTGCGGAGGCCGGGCTGATGGACATTCTCGAGAGCATGAAGCCTGCGCCGCCTGTGCGCAAGGAACCTCAATTGCCGCCGCTGCCTCCCACGCCTGGGCGAGGCAAAAACTGGGTCGGCGATCGCATGCCCAAGAAGGACATGCCGATTCTGGTGCTCGCCGGCCATGCGGATTCCCAGCGGATGTATGGGTCAGGGACGCCTGGCCGTGCCGTTGATATCGGTGGTGCAGCGCCGATGCAAGCCGGCATGACCGATGAGCTCTACTGGAACCTGCGCACAGCGAAGGCTGTTGTGGCGGAGGGTCAACGCCAAGGGTTGGAGATCACCTTCTACGACCCGGGCGTGCGCACGATTCGCAATGGTGAGGATCCGCGTACCAACTGGAGTGTGGGCGCTGAACATGCTGCCAAGGGCGGCT
The DNA here is from genome assembly GCF_025128215.1 of Synechococcus sp. CS-197. Taxonomy (NCBI): domain Bacteria; kingdom Bacillati; phylum Cyanobacteriota; class Cyanophyceae; order Synechococcales; family Synechococcaceae; genus Synechococcus; species Synechococcus sp. CS-197. The sequence continues at coordinate 55,439 of NZ_JAHLZC010000021.1, forward strand.
ATGTGGTGGAGATCCATTACGACGCTTATGCGCCCCATGGCATCGGCGCTGGAATCATTCCCGCTGTGGCCTTTGGCTTCTCGGTGATGGATGAAGCGCTGGCCAAGGAATTCGGCGCTTACCCCTACGACTATCGCGGCATGTTGGGCGCTCCTCGCAAGGGAGTCTCGATGCTCGAGATCGGCATGCTGGAGGGGGCGCTGGAGGCCGGTCTGCGTGATCCCTCTCAGAGGGAGGCCACGCTCAATCAAATCGCCAAGAGAGTCGTGACAGCCCTTCAGGAAGGACTTGAACAGGGACAGCCGCTCGACATGGTGTGCCGGATGCGGGGAAGGGTTGCTGCGGATTGCAGCTGAGCCGTTGCCACCTCTGCGGTTGCCGCAGGTCATGATTGAGCTTCATGAACCTGATCCTGCTCAACAGCAACGACCACTGGATTGACGCTCAGCGCGTCCGCCTCAGCGATCGCCGTGCTGAGCACATCCGCAAGGTTCTGCGCTCCCAGCAAGGGGACACCCTGCGGCTTGGAATGCTGGGTGGCCAGCTGGGCACTGGACGCATCGAGGCCATCGATGCCCAGGCCGTGCTGATCACTGTGCAGCTGGTGGATCCGCCACCAGCGCGCCATCGTTTCGACCTGGTGCTCGCCTTGCCTCGCCCCAAGATGCTGCGGCGGATCCTGCGCGCCGTGGCTGAGTTCGGTGTGGGATCTCTCCATCTGGTTCAGACGGCTCGGGTGGACAAGAGCTACTGGCAGAGCCCACTGCTTGCCGATGCCAAGGTGGATGAGGCCTTGCGCATGGGACTGGAGCGCTCCCGCGACACGATCATTCCCCAGGTGCACCGCCACCGACTGTTCCGGCCGTTCATCGAAGACCGGTTGCCTGCGATCTGCCAGGGCCGGCCTTGCTGGATTGCTCACCAGGATGCTGATGTTGGCCTGTCGGCTGTTGCAGGTCAGCCCGCTGTGGTGATGATCGGGCCAGAAGGTGGGTTTGTGCCCTTCGAGCTGACGTTGGCCGAGCAAATGGGCGCGCAAAAAGTGCACCTCGGCGGTCGGATTCTGAGTGTGGACACTGCTGTGGCAACCGTTCTGGCGCAGACGTTGTGACGGCAGGGACTCAGGATCAAGCCCAGTGGATTTCGGCGTTGATCAAGGGAACGATGCTGCGTTTCACGGGGCACTGTTCGGCGACCCGTTGCAGCAGTGCTCGCTGGTCGTCATCGAGAGCCTCGGGAAGCTGAAGGGTGACGCGCAGGGTCTCGATGCGTCTTGGCCCGTCGCTGCTCATCAGCTTGTCCACGCTGGCGCTGGCTCCCTCAATCGACCAGTCGCGGCTGCGGGCTGTGATTCCCATGATCGTGAGCATGCAGGTGGCCAATGAGGTGGCCAGGAGATCGGTGGGGGAGAACGCTTCGCCCTTGCCTTCGTTGTCGAGGGGCGCGTCGGTGCTGAGCGTGGCCCCGGATCCTGTATGGGTGGCCTCGCAATGGAGATCACCGGTGTAGGTGCAGGAGATGGTGGTCATGTTTTGAGGGGTTGGGCGGCGGCTACCAAACCCAGGGAATTAAACGGGTTGTGCGCTGACGGTAGGCCGCGAAGTCGGGGTATTTTTCGCCCATCGCAATCTCTTTCTCACCAATGCGTTGGAGGTAGAGAGCCGCAATCGCTAGAGGAACAAGAAAGGCCCAGGATGAACCTGAAACAACTGCGAAGCTGAGATATCGCATGAGGTCGCCGCCGTAGTTCACGTGGCGAATACGGCTCCAGATGCCATCACTCACCAGATCGCGGCCCAACGTTTTCGCCGTCATTTTCTGAACGTCGGCAGAGGTGTTAATCAAGCTGCCGAAATAAAACAGGGGGATCGCCGTTGCAGTGGCAGCAATGGTGAGTGGATTTGAATTGAAGAAAGCCAGAAAGGCCGGAAGTGAATAAAACACCCCAATGATTAATACTGCGCTAATTAGGCCAATGGGGCCAACTTTCTCTTGAAAGAGAAATGTTCTGCGTTCCGGATAGATCCGTTGCTCAAGCAGCCACCAGACGCAGTAACTGATGTGCATGCAGGCATAGAGAATCTGGCGCTGATCAGAAATGCCCACGATTGCAATCAAGCCGATCACAATTGCGATCGTGATCATCTTGGCGACATTGATGGCCGTGAGCTGGCTGACCATGGGGATTCAAGCGTTCGGTGAATTTTCTAAAGAACCTTGATCAGGGAAACGCACCACAAGAAGATCATCTTTGGTGAGCTCACCTTGATCGTCCAGCAGTTCCGGGTGAGTCGTGACAAGCCCGGTGCGATCTTTGCGCTCCATGGCACGCGATAAGAGAGCTTTCCCTGGACGCATCATCCTGAATGCCTGGAGAAGCAGGAAAAGCAAGCAGCCTGCATAGATCAGTGGGAACAATGAACCAGCCATTGATTCAATCCTTTTTCTTCAGGGAGGGCAGGTCGGTTGGCTGCGACAGCACGTACACAACAGCTGCTGTAATGACCACTCCAAAAACCACCATGCCGATAATGAAAGGGGTGTAATCGTTCATGGTTGAAGCCTCGAGAAATAAACCTTAACAATGCCCGTTGCTGTTTGCGTGTTTAGCGTCGAGATGGATGCCGAAACAACGCATGCCCTGGGGTCAGGCACTGAGGCAACGGGATCGGCAGCCTGAGGTGATGGATCAGCCAGGGCTGGATCCCACGGAGCATGCCCGTGCGCTTCGCGGTCTGCGCCGGATCAACGGGATCAGTGATTGTTCGTCTGGATTACTGCGTGCGCTGCAGGCGCTCCGTGTTTCGGACGTGTCGCAACCGATCAGCGTTCTCGAGCTGGCCTGCGGGGGCGGTGACATCGCCATTGATCTCGATCGGATGGCCAGGCGCTCAGGGCTGATGCTTGAAATCCAGGCCTGTGATCTCAACCCAGAAGCGATCCGCCTGGCCCGCGGCAATGCCCAACGCAGGGGCGGACAGGTGGAGTTCAGCGTGGCCGATGCCCTCGCGGAGCCAGACCGGCAGCAGGTTGACGTGGTCTATTGCACGCTGTTCGCCCACCATCTCAGCGATGACGCTGTGGTGACACTGTTTCGAGTGATGGCCGCGCGCGCCAAGCGTCTGGTGATCGTTGATGATCTGATTCGCAGCCGGCTCGGCTACGCCATGGCTTGGGCAGGGACACGCTTGCTCAGCCGTTCATGGGTGGTGCACACCGATGGCCCTCTGTCGGTCCGCGCGGCATTTACTCCAGAGGAACTTCTCAAGCTGGCTGAACGGGCTGGGCTCTCTGGACCGGAGCTTCAGCGCTTCTGGCCTGAGCGCCAACGCCTGATCTGGAGTCCACCACTGTGATGAGACGGATCTGGGATGTGGTGGTGATCGGGGGAGGGGTGGCCGGAGGGCTTGCTGCTCTCGACTGCGCCCGAAGAGGGCTCTCGGTGCTTGTGGTGGAAAAGCGTGCTTTTCCTCGTTGGAAAGTGTGTGGGTGTTGTTTCAACGCACAGGCCCAAGGGGTGCTGGAGGCTGTGGGCCAGGGCGATCTGATGGCGCGGTGCGGTGCCCAGCCGCTGCATCAGTTGCGCATTGGCTTCCATGGCCTGAGCGCGGCCCTTTCCCTGCCGGGCGGGTGGGCCCTCTCTCGGGAGCGTTTTGATCAGGCCCTGCTGGAGGCTGCCGCTGCGGCAGGTGCCACGGTTCGCTTTCAAACGCGGGGGCAGCTTGGGCCGGAGCAACCCGGGATGCGGAGCGTGCGGCTCACCGCGTTGGCCGGGGGGCCGGAGGACGTGGTGCAAGCCAGAGTTGTGCTCGTGGCGGCCGGTTTGGTGAACCACTGCAGCCCCGCGCACGCCAGTGTGGAAACCGTCGCCGCATCCCGGGTGGGGGCTGGCTGTGTGCTGCCGTCCTCGGCCCAGGATTACGCCAGCAACGTGATTCACATGGCTCTTGGCAACGGGGGGTATGTGGGCTTGGTGCGACGGGAGGATGGCGCGTTGAATCTGGCGGCGGCGTTCGATCGCTCCTGTGTTGCAGCTGCAGGAGGTGCCGCGGGAGCGGCACGATCCGTTCTCGAGTCGGCGGGATTTGACTTGCCCTCCGGTCTGATGGCCGGGCAGTGGCAGCTGACGCCAGCCTTGACGCGCCGTCCGCCAGCGGTGGCCGGCAGCCGTTGTCTGCTGATCGGGGATGCGGCCGGTTATGTGGAACCGTTCACCGGCGAGGGTATGGCCTGGGCTCTCACGGCTGGCGCGGCTGCTGCTCCAGTGGTGGTTGAGGGCCTGGCTCACTGGAGTCCAGAGCTGGAACGGCGCTGGCTACAGACGTTGGAGTCCCTGGTTGTGCGCCGTCAGCGGGTGTGCCGGACTCTGGCCACGGTGTTGCAGCGCCCGTTGCTCACCTCCGGCCTGTTCAGCCTCTGCAGGGCCTGGCCGGGTTTGCCTGAGCGGATCGTGCGCCGTGTGAATCGTGTGCAGCTGCCCCCAGCGGAGATCGCTTGATGGCGCTCACGCTGCATGGCATCGGTACGGCCGTTCCCCAGGGGTCCATCACCCGGGATGAGTCGGTTGTCTTAGCGGAGCATGTGAGCGGTGGCGACAGCCGTCAGACAGCGCTGCTGCAGCGCATTCATCAGCGCAGCGGCGTGAGTCGCCGCGGCAGTGTGCTGATCGCTGATGGCGCCACCGACGCCTCAGTTCTGGAGCGGGTGCCCTTTTACGGCGCCACCAATCCCTCCACAGGGGAGCGCATGATCGCGTTTCAGCGTCATGCTGCTGAGCTGGCGTTCGCGGCCAGCGCTGCAGCCCTTTCTGAGTCCGACGTTGCCGTTGGCGCGATCACCCATCTGATCACGGTCTGCTGCACAGGCTTTGAGGCTCCTGGGGTGGATCTCGCCCTGATCAAACGCCTGGGGTTGCGAAGCGATGTTGAGCGAACCCATCTGGGTTTTATGGGCTGCCATGCGGCGCTCAATGGCCTGCGGGTGGCCCGGGCCTTTGCTGAAGCGGATGCTGACGCCGTGGTTTTGCTCTGCTGCGTGGAGCTTTGCAGCCTTCACCTGCAGTACGGCGGGGATCCCGAGCAGGTGGTGGCCAATGCCCTGTTCGCTGATGGTGCTGCTGCCGTGGTGGCCTCGGCGCAACGCCCCTCATCCCATCCGGCCGTTGTGCTGGAAGCCAATGGGTCCACCGTGATTCCAGGATCCGCCGAACTAATGCACTGGCGAATCGCTGATCACGGGTTTTCCATGGGCCTGTCGCCCCAGGTGCCGCAGACCGTGGCGCAGGCTCTGCGCCCTTGGTTGGATGATTGGTTGGGTGCTTGGGATCTCACACCTGCGTCCATCAACAGCTGGGCGATGCATCCCGGCGGACCGAGGATTCTCTCGGCCTGCGCTGAGGTGCTGGAACTGAGCCCGGAGCAACTGCAAACGTCGCGGACCGTGCTGCACGACCACGGCAACATGTCCAGCGCCACGGTGCTGTTCATCCTGCAGCGGTTGCGTCAATTCGCCACCCCTGGTCCTGGTCTGGCTCTGGCTTTCGGCCCGGGCCTCTGCGCCGAGGTGGCTCTGTTCCGCCTCATCCATGACTGACCTGCGCAGTCCCGCAGTTTCTTCCGTTTTTCGACAGGATTGCCTTTTGTTGCAGAGCCCGTGATCGCACTCGTCCGTCGTCTGGCCGGGCCTGCCGCCGCTGCCACTGGTGTTCTCGGTCTTGCCGTCTCCGGCACGGTTTGGAATTTCTATGGTCGCCTGCCCGGTTTGAGCGGAACCATCGCCTCGCTTCTTGTTCTGGCGGTGGGTCTGGTGCTTCTGCGTCCGCTTCCTGCGCCCGAGCTGCCCGTGTCGTCCAGCGCCGAGGAGCCCGCTGACGCCTCGGAGCCAGCTGCTTCTGAAGATTCAGTGGCCTCCGGTGAATCGCTCACCACCGCTGAAGCCATCGCCCGTGAATTGGCTGCTGAAGAAAGCCGCAAGCCTGAGGTGGTTTTGGTCACCTACGCCCCTGAGAATCTGCTGCCCGGCACCACCCTTCCTGTTCGCAAGCGTCGCCCGGGAGCCTCCTTCAAGCCTTACCGGGAGATGACGGACGAACTCTTCAAGAGCTAACTCCCTCTGATTGATTGATGACAGGAAATCTTCAGGCCATCGGGTTTCTCTTCGCCTGGGTTCTTGGCTGGGGTGTTGGAGGATCGTTGATCGACGCCGGATTGATTGAGTTCGGCGTTTATTCCCTGGAAACCGGCCAGATCGGCACCGCCATCACCTTTGTGCTTTGGTCTCTGCTGTGGGGCTGGGGTGGATTCAGGCTTTATCAGACCCTTACCGACTCCAGCCCGTCAAAGGACGATCCCTGAGCGGTTCGCTTTTGCTTCCTCACGACTTGTGGCGGGCGGATGCTGTCACCAGCAACCCTCCCCGGGGTGAGGGACTAGGGATCTGCTGAAGTGTCAGGTCTTGATTGGGTGTCAACCCCAGGTGCACGCGCTGCAGCAGCCCAATGGCCATCAGACGGATCTCCAGCTCAGCCAACGCCTTGCCCAGGCAAACGCGCCCCCCGCCGCCGAAGGGCAACAGTGTCTGGGTGAACGATCCATCCAGATGCCGTTCCGGCCTGATCTCTGCCAGGTCGCAGGATCCATCGCCAAGGTCGGGTGCAAGCGCCACCTGAATCACCCGATCCGGTGGGACTGCCACACCAGCCAACTGAATGGTTTGCTTGGTTCTGCGGAAGAACCCACCCACTGGCGGCGTCAGGCGCATCACTTCCAGCACGGTGGCGTCGAGGCGAGGGCAGCTCCGGCTCTCCAGGTTGGGCCAGGGTTGATCCAGGAGTTCCGGCAACAACCACTGCTCAATCTCGGGGTTGAGCAACAGGGCGCGCATCAGACAGCTCAACGACGACGCGGTGGTTTCGTAACCAGCGAACAGCAGCAGGAGCAGTTGTTCCACCAGATCGTCATCGGTGAGTGGAATCCCGGCTTCATCCAGGCCACCGCTGAGCAGATCCAGGCCTCCCCGCTCCGCGGATGTCTGGGCCACAACCTGTTTAAGGCGACCGAGCAGGCGCTTCTTGGCCTCCAGGGCCTTGGCGAAGGGAGTGCCAGGAATGGCAACGGGAATTGAGAACAGGGCCCGGGTCCAGATTTCGAAGTCGGCGAACAGGGCCTGCCGGTCGCTGGCATCCAGGCCCAGAACGGTGGTGGCGATCACCGCAAAGGCGAAACGCCGCATGCAGGGCACGAGCTGAACCGGGGCCTTGGCCTGGATCAGCTCGTCTGCCAGCTCCTCCACCAGAGCGGCGATCGAGGGGGTGTAGCGACTCAGAGCTGCTGCGGAAAACAGCTGTCCGACCACGCGGCGGCGCGCCTTATGACCGTCTCCGCTGCGATTGGCCAACGAGCGGCTGCCGAGAAGCTGGCGCACGCTCTCCGGCCACCAACCCTCGAGGGCGTCACCCTGGGCGAATAGATCAGCCATGGTCTGCTCACCACGGATGAACACAAGGCGCTGGTTGAGCAGCCGCGTTTCAAACACGTCGCCATGGGCCTTGAAACGCTTCTGCGCGAACTGAGGGTCACCGAAGAAGTCGAGGGTTTCCTTGATGCCGGTCACGGCACCCGTGCTCGGGAGGGTCTTGGCGGCCATCACGCACGGGAGAACGAAGGTCACCACGCTATCGACAACGGAGAGGTGCTTTGATCGGCCTGTTGATCTGAACTTGACGATGGCCGAATCGGGCATGAATGAAGGTCTGGCTGCGCTGGTCGCCGATGTGGGGATGGGCAATGTGATCGATGCAGAGCTGCTCGAGGGTTGCCCGGTTGCTGCCCACGAGCTCGACGAGATGGATGCCGATCAGGCGGCGCGGGTGGCAGCCCACTGTTTTCAGACGCTCTTTGATCACAGCGTGGAAGCGCCTGTGGGTCTGGAAGCCGATGCCTCCGCTGGGGTGTGGAGCGGCACGCTGGATGGATTCCGCTTCAGCATCAGCCGCGACGATCTCGGCGATCTGGTGTTGGACTTCAGCAGTGCCCAGGCATGACCATCGAGGAGCTCCGCGGAGACCTTGGTCAACGGATCGGCAAGAGAGTGGAGGTGCTGTTCACCCGCGATGGAGAGCCTGCGCTGGAGATCAGCGATCTCTATCAGCCATCGCCAGCGGGCTTTGGGGGGCAACTGCAGCTTCGCGATGGATCCCGTCTGGCCTGGGAGCTGTGGCTTGAAGATGGGGAGCGCTGGAACTTCCACGCATCATCCATTCATTCATGAATGGCCTGGATTCAATCCGGTTGGCTCGACGGTTTCAGGCAAACCCTTGTCCTCTGGCCTGCGTTGCGGACTCCCGCTCACCAATGGTTCGGAATTCCAGATGATCGTTGGCTGGGGTGTAGATCGCGTAGCTGGCCCCTGTGATGCTCTGCTTGCTTGACCCCTCGCCTTTTCATTGATCCCACTTTGCTTGCGACGAGGCGTGTTCCGACAGATTGCGGTGGGGACCATGGGGTCAACGCTGAGGCTTCAAGAGCATCAGCGCACCTGACACCGTGACAATGATGGTGAGCACACCCAAGAGCAGTGAGTAGATGGGCTGAAGGTTCACAACGCCAAAGTTCCCGGTGTGGATCTTGAGGAGCCAAAAGGCATCAATGCCTTGCTCCAAAAGCAGGCTGTACAGCGACCCTGTGCCAGCTGTGATCAGCAATGGCAGTGCGGCAATAGGTACGAGCCAACGGTGAACTTTGCGGGCTTTTCGCTGACGATGGTGTTGGATCATTGCTTGCGCAGCTGCCTGTGGAGTTCGCGCTCATCAGCGCAGGGCATCCATCTTCCATTGTTTTGATGCACAGTTGTGCAGCCGATCTCCTGCGCGCGCACTTCGGCTTCTGCCTGGGTGGCATAAATTCCTTTGCTGTGACTCCAACTCGGCCGAGGCGGAGTTGCAACGAACAGGCCAATGACAGTGATGCCGATGGCGAACAGGTGACTGTTGCAGATCATGCCGTTCATCGGCCTTCGCAGTGTTCGATAGCTTTGAGGTAATTCAGTTTGCCAGGGCTGCGTTGGCCCTGAGCGTTGATTGCTTCGCGCATCTGAATCTGCACATCAACGCATCGGTTGTAGCGGTGCGTTTTCACGGCCTGTGGGATCAACAAAATGCTGATGGCTACAAGGCTGAGGCTGCTGATAGCTGTTAAGGGCTGTTGCTTGTGGTCGTTCATCGAATCTGATGCTTCAATCCATCTTGGCTCATGCGCGGCATGATTTGTACGTCGGGTCGCTTGATGAGACCAGCCCAATGCATTGGGCCAAAATGTCTCGGTGAGTGACCTCGGTTTGCTTAAACGCTTACCGACGCTGATGCTGGTCGCCGTTGTTGCTTCTTCTTACCCAGTTGCTGTATGCGTTATGAAAGGCGTGTCCCTGAGTAATCCCTGGAATTTTGTGCAACTGAAATAGATGGTGTGAGGCTTCAACATTCGCCTCAGCCGGCTGTGGCTGTGTTCTTCAGTTGTGATATCGCTTGGATTGATGTGCCAATGTTGTTGGTCTGAGGGGTGATCTCTCGGTGCAGTTCGTGAATGGGATATGTGTGGGCCGCAGGTCAAAGGTCTTCAACAACTGAGTGGTGGGTTGAACAAAAGGCTGCATATTCAATGCGGATGCTGGTAACGGCATCGGAGGAGGAGGCGCATCTTTGTGAACACTGCTGGGTGTTGACACAGCCGGTAAAGGCGAGCATGAAGCTGGTGGTAGTACTCATTGCACTGTGCCGCGAGTTTGCTTTTGGCGTTCCACGTGGGATTGACATTGGCTGTGGTCGTGGCGGTGTATTGGTGACCAGTCTCATCCCGTACATCGCGCTGCCTCTGAAGCAACAAAAAGCACCCAAGCGATCTGCTGGACGCTCAGGTGCTCTGCCGATCATTAACGAACGCGACGGCTGGTCCGAAAACGAGGGCGTCGAGCGGATCGGTCTCGGCTCGCTTTTCTAGGGAGTTGGAGTTGGTGGTTAGCCCAGTCCATCGTGAGAGCTTCAATCAGGGTGTCACGGTCACCAAAAAGCCGCAGCATGACGTTCACACTTGAGATTGGCTCTCAATAGAGCATGATTCCTGGAATTTTGCAAGTGATTCTCAATAGCATTAAGCCTTCTTGAGAAGGCGGCGTTGTAGTCCTGCGCCCAGATGCTCCCTGGATCCTCAAGCTTCAACGGTGCCATCGGCTCTAATGACGGAGAGCGCCGCTCTGAAGCGAACCATTGCTGATCCGGCCGCCACAAGTAACCAGCGCCTAAGAACGCTTTTGACCACGTGTGGTGTCTGGAACCAGGCCGCTGAGGCGCTCAGGTTTGCTCAAAACCCTCGGACTGGGAATTGTGCTGGCGGTGGTATCAATGCCCAACGCCGATCGTCGTAACCAAATGAGCCGCGGCTACCTTGCGGCGTTGCTCCCAAGCCTGGTTGGTGACCAATGGCTGGCTCCTGTCAGTTCTGGAACAAGCGCGTTAGGAGTAAAAGCATGAGAAGTGGACTGATCAGCACACTTATGTCAGACCGATTGGATTCCTCGCTGACGCAGGTTGGATGCTCTTGGCTTTTGCCGTGTCTGCAGTCATGGTAAGCAAGCCTTCGTAAGTCTGAGTTTGCGAGGGAGAACGCTTGGTTGCAGTTCCCAAGAGATCAGGCAAATCACTGAACGAAGCGCTTAATAGGCCAAGGTCGAATTCAATTTTTAAAAAACCGAGGTTATGTATTGATGCCTTTGTGTTATCGCATGGGCTATTCGGGCAATTCGATCAAGGTATGTCGCCGATGTGGTTGCCGTTTAAGCGTGTGGTGCTGTTTTGCGCTGCGGTGGGTGCTTTGACCCTGACCTGATCCATTCCTCTGCAGAATCACTGCATTGATGGGGAGCGTGGTGGCTGGAGCTGGTGTGAATCCTGCTGATGAGCGCTGGCCTTGGTGGCCGCTGCTTCCACCTGGTTCTCAGTTGTTGAAACAGGTCTGAAGGCCTAGTCCCTGAGTTGCCCCTGGAATTTTGTGCAACTGGGCAGTTTTATGGGTAACTGCTCCACTCCTAAAGGGGCTGGGATCCGTCGTTGTGCCTCCGTTTCAGTCTTATGGGAATCAAGCGTGAATGGCTTGAAGAATGGTTTCTGAGGGCCTTGAACTCTGGGTTTGGCTCAGCAGTCGAGAGCAGTCGGAGAAACAGCGCCTGGTCTGTCTGGTGAACAGGCAAGAAGCGATGCTCATCCAGATCAAGCTCGATGCAACTACGCATGATGTTCAGTTCGTTTTGTTGAGCGACTACCCCTTGCCAGCACGGCTTGGGTAACCCGTTGCACTGCAGCGGATGCTGAGGCATCTAAGCATCGAGATGTGGATCAAACTGCAGACGATCGGTTGGCAGCGCTGCGTGCCGCCATAAGAAAAAATACGCACTATCAGGACCAACATTCTTTTTGGCGCGAATATGATTAATAAAATTTATTCCTCGTCAAGGTTTTCATTTTTATGCGTTCTCTTGCGATTGCTTTGTCTTTTGGGATGGTGTTTGGTGGATTGGCTGATCGGGGACCGATCACCCATGCCCAATCGGTTGATGTCACAAACATCAAAGATGAACTCAGTCCCAGTGAATTCAGGGCCTATGGAGAAAGTTCACCGAAGAATCTGAGGTCTCGCATTGGTGAGCTCACGTTCACCAAGGGTGGTTTTGCAGGCGGTTACCCCAGTCTTGAGTCCATTAAGACTCTCAAAAATGAGCTCGATTTTCACAAGGCAACGCAGGCGTACATCTGGGCCGTTCCGATTGTCAGTTATGCCCGATGGCTTGAGTCCCATGAAGAGCTTTTCGGGGCCAAGGATGGTCAGATCGTGCGGATGACCTCTCCTAAGGCGAAGCAGGGAATTCTGACGGCAAATGCCACGACTCCCTATGCAGTTGCCTTTGCAGATCTTTCAAGAACAGGGCCATTGGTTTTTGACATTCCTAAAGGAATGTCAGCAGGAGTTGTCAATGACATCTGGCAGCGTGGCATTCATGATTTTGGGATGTCTGGTCCGGATCGAGGCAATGGCGCGAAGCTGCTCATCCTTGCGCCTGAGATGGCGATTCCAAATGGTTTGGATGCCAATGAGTACACCGTGATCCGTAACGGTTCGAACATTGTGTTTCTCGGGATCAGGGCTTTGATGCCTGATCCTGCTGAGGCGGATCAGCTGTTATCAAGTTTCCGCATCTTCCCTTACGCAAAACGGGCCAATCCCACCCTGCATCCGATCATTGATGTGGACGAAAGCACGGAGTGGGGGCAATGGCAGCCCCATGGGATGGCCTACTGGCAGGCGTTGAAAAAAATCCTCGATCGCGAAGTTTTTGAAGATCGCGATCGTTTTTTTCTGAGCATGCTCGCTTCGCTTGGTTTGGAGAAGGGTCAACCTTTTCAGCCCACGGCGGCTCAAGCTGAAGTCTTGAAAGAAGCTGCCGTGATCGGTGAGGCGATGCTCAAATCGATCACCTTTGATAAGCCTTTCTCGAACAATGCTCCCTACAAGGGCACGAACTGGGATCAGCTGATGGTGGTCACGGTTGATGATCGAGACGGTGATATGGACCAGCTGTATCGCAGGGCTGCCTTTACTTGGGAGGCTGTTTCAAGGGGTAAGGCTTATTACATCGAGCAGGCAGGCGTCGGACAGCAATACCGTACGGCTTACAAGGATGGTAAGGGCAACTTTTTCGAGGGCGACAAGCACTACAAGCTGACGATGCCCCCCAATGCGCCGGCTGAGGTTTTCTGGTCGATTGTGGTTTATGACGTCAATACGCGCACGCTGATTCTCAACGATGAAGGAAGGGCTGCATTGAGCTCGCGAACCGGTCTGATTCAGAACGAGGATGGTTCAGTGACGGTGCACTTCAGCCCTGAATTGCCGGCTGGCGTTCAAAAAGCCAATTGGATCCAGCCCAATCCTGATGAGAGCTGGTTCTCCTACCTGCGCTTTTATGGACCGACTCAGGCCTATTTCGATCAGACCTATCCCTTGCAGGACATCATGCCTGTGAACTAATGACTACATGAGCAAGCCCCGCTTCGGGTCTGCTAGCGAAAGTTTTACTAGGGACGTGTGTTCAGTCCTTCCGACCACATCAAAGTTTTCAGGCAATTCAATTCAACAACAAGGAGATTTGAGAATGAAAATCAATCGACTCACCCTCACTGCAGCGTTTTTTGCAGGGTCAATTGCCGTTTTACCCCTCCAAGCGCAGGAGAGCCCAACCTATAAAGCGAAGGTTCCCGAGCAATTGCTAACTCCCGACAAGATGGAGAGCAGCTATCTCGGTGAACTGAGATTTCAAGACGGTTTTCCAACGAAGGAAACTGCCTCCAAAGTGAGCAACTTCGTGGACATCTCCCGGGCGGTTGAATTGTTCATCAATGGAACACCAGCCGCTTCGATGTATGGAATGCTGAACGGGCACGTCAAAATCGGTCTGGTGCCCAACCACTCCGTGGGGATCACTGAAGAGTTGATGAATGCTCGCTCCCTGTGGCTCACGCCACAGACGACCACGCCTTACGTGCATGCGGAAGTCGATGTAAAAGACGGACCCGTGGTGATCGAGATCGGCACACCGGTGCTTGGTTTTGTGAATGATGCTTTCTTCCGTTATGTCACGGACCTGGGGGTGGTTGGCGCCGACAAGGGCAAAGGTGGCAAATACCTTTTCGTAGGTCCTGATTATAAAGGGGAGATCCCCGAAGGATATTTCGTCTCCAGGACATCGACTTACCGTCATTGGGCGTTGATGCGTATCGCCGCCAAACCTGGTGAAACCAAGGAGGCCATTGAGGCCTTCAAGAAAACTTTCAAGATTTACCCACTTGCTGATGCCAACAACCCGAAGCCGACTGGGTTTATCAATCTCTCCAGTAAGCAATACAACACTATTCATGCCAATGACGCGAGCTTCTATGACGAGCTCAATGAAGTGATTCAGTATGAGCCTGCGACCGCTTGGGATCCTGAGCTGGTTGGGCAAGCCGGGGCGATTGGCATCAAAAAGGGACAGGCGTTCAATCCGGACGATCGGATGAAGAAGATCCTCACCGAGGCTTCCACCATCGCCAATGCCTATGCACGGACTGTGGTCTTCAGCCCTCGCAATGAAGAGGTTTACTTTTACCCAGGGAAGCGTCAGTGGTATTCCCCTCTGGCTGGAGGCAGCCATGAGTTTCTCAACAATGGCGAGCGCGTGTTAGATGATCGCCTGATCTTTTACTACTACGCCACGGGCAGCACCCCAATGATGGTGAAGCCGATGGTTGGCAAGGGATCGGTCTATGCGATGGCAACCACTGATAGCAATGGTGTGCCTCTGAATGGAGCGAAGACTTACAAGGTGACGTTGCCAGCACCGATTCCGGCCAAAGACTTCTGGTCTTTCATGGTCTATGACAATCAGACTCGTTCGATCCTCGAGACCGATCAGGTCACCGGTGGGTTAGATAGCAACTCAAAAGGTGTGAAACTGAATCCCGATGGATCTGCGACCGTCTACTTCGGCCCTAAGGCTCCTGAAGGACAAGAAGGGAATTGGGTGCAGACCATGCCCGCAAAGGGATACAACGCGATTCTTCGCCTTTACGGACCGCTTGAACCATGGTTCGAAAAAAGCTGGATGCCAGGCGACTTTGAATCAGTCAACTAGCTGGACAATTTTCATGCCCTCAATGCATTCAGACAACTGCACCACTTGCGTAGCGAGTGGTGCAGTTCTGCGCTGGAGTGGGTGGTTTGACCCTGGCCTGACCCATTCCTCTGCAGAATCACTGCATTGATGGGGAGCGTGGTGGCTGGAGCTGGTGTGAATCCTGCTGATCAGCGCTGGGGTTTCTGGCCGCTGCTGCCGCTCTATCCCTATGGACGCCGCCGCACGGTGTTCAATGAGCTGATCCCCGGTGAGCTCTGGAGCTTTGAGCAGCTGCAAGGGGTGTACTACGTGGCTGTGCCGATTCGCCTCACGGTGGTGAGGGTTCCCGGCGGCTTGATGTTGGTGAATCCCCTGCCGCCCACCCGGGAGCTCCTCAAGAAACTCGCGGATCTGGAGGCTGTGCATGGTCCTGTGCAGACCATCGTGATGCCGACGGCATCGGGGCTCGAGCACAAGCTCCCTCTAGGACCTCTGGCCCGCGCTTTCCCGCAGGCCGATCTCTGGGTGTGCCCTGGCCAGTGGAGTTTCCCTGTGCAACTTCCCCTCAGCTGGTTGGGGGTTCCGAAACGCCGCACCCGGGTTCTGCTCGACGACGGGGTGCCCCACCCAGAGATCTGCGATTGGTTGTCGCTCGGTCCATTGGATCTCGGTGTGGGGCGATTTCAGGAGATCAGCTGTTTTCACCGCCCTTCCGGGGCCCTTCTGGTGACCGATGCACTGGTGGGGATCAGCGCTGAGCCTCCTGCGGTGTTTGATGCAGACCCCACCCCCCTGCTGTTCCACGCCCGTGAGCGCGGTGATCAGCCGCTCCTGGATTCAGCTGAGGCACGCTGCAAAGGTTGGGCCCGGCTTGTGCTGTTCGCCTCCTACCTGAGGCCGGAACCACTGGAGGTTCCTTCGTTGCTGCAGGTGCTTCGCCAGGCGTTTCGTCCGGGTTTGCGCTCGCCCCGTGAGCACTTCGGGCTCTATCCCTTCTCCTGGCAGGACGGCTGGCAGCAGGCGGCGGCGGCGTTGATGGGGGATCCAGCCCCGCGTCTGCAGGTGGCTCCGGTTTTGGAGCGGCTGGTGCTGCCGCGGGCACGCCAAGCCCTGCTCGGTTGGTTGGATGAAGTGGCAGGCCTTGAGTCCATGCGTTGGCTCGTGCCAGCGCACTACAGCGCTCCTCTGGCGTTCACTCCTGAGATCGCCAATGTGTTCAAGGAGGAACTTCTCCAGAGGCCGTGGGCCCCAGATCAGGGAAGCTGGGACTTTCTTGCCGGGATCGACACAACGTTGTTGCGCTACAAGCTGGTGCCGCCTGACCCCTTCAAAGATTGAGTTCGTCGTCGGGGCCGATGGCCATCTCCTCGTCGCCAAACATCGCTTCTTCCAATTCCTTGCGCTGCTCCATCTGACGCAGGAAATACCCGGTCATCATTGCGGAGGCCAGCATGTTGGCCAGGTTGTCGCGATTGGCGGTGACCTTCACCTCAAATTGTTCGCCGGGGAGCATTCCCAGCAGACCCTGCACGTTGTGTCGAATCACATCCTGAATGTCGTTGCTCGCAGATTTCGCGACGCGCTGCAACACATCAGGTGATTGATCCTGCAGGTACTGAATCAGTCCGTTGACGGGTTGTCCGTCCTGGCTGTCCGTGGTCAGGAACTCCGGGTTGAACATCCCGCCGCTCTCCGTCAGGACCCTGAACCTATCGCAGCTGTGTGCTGCGTCACAGTTGAATCCGGTTGTGAGAACCGAATCGGACCGAACCGTGCCAGGGGCCAGTAGCGCCATACAGCCGTTCCGATCACCAGGTTGTCCGGAAGCGCCCCCCACAGATGGGAATCAAGGCTGGCATTGCGGTTGTCGCCCATCACCCACACCGTGCCATCGGGCACGGTGATTGGTTCCATGGCGTAGTCGATCGCTTCATCCAGCCAGGGTTCGTTCACCACGCTGTTGTTGCGCAGCAGCTGTCCATCTCGAACCTCGAGCTGATCGCCGGGCAGACCCACCACCCGTTTGATCAGCGCCGCATTCGGGTCGTAGCCGGCCGCTGCCAGTTGGGGGGGGACAGCGAAGACCACGATGCTGTTCAGGGGAAGGGTCTGGTGTGTGGCGCGATCGAACTTCGGCCTCAGCTTTTCCACCAGAATTCGGTCTTGAAGCTGAAGGGTTGGCAGCATCGACCCCGATGGAATCCAGCGCGGTTCCAGCACCTGCCAGCGCAGCAGCAGTGCCAGAACCACCCACAGCAGCAGGGAGATCCAGCCACTCCGGCGTGTGGCGGACTGATCGGGTTGGCTGGGCATCGAAGGGACGGACCCGGGGGTAGGCGTTGGACGAGGATCGCATCAGCGCTGCCGACCGGTCTGAGCCACGCCATCGCCAATCTCAAGGCAGCTGTGAGCCTCCTGGCCCATCTGCAGCACCAGGGACTTCGGCAGATTGTGCTCTGCCCTGGCAGCCGTTCCGCACCTCTGGCCCTGGCGGCCGGCGGCTTGGCCAGGCAGGGGGAGCTGACGCTGGTGACCGCGATCGATGAGCGTTCAGCTGCTTTCCATGCCCTCGGGCTGGCCCAGGCCTCCGGTCGTGCCACAGCGGTGATCACCACCTCTGGAACGGCTGTGGCCAATCTGCTGCCCGCAGCCGTCGAGGCTGATCGGTCCTGCATTCCCCTCCTGCTGCTCACGGCCGACCGACCGACGCGCCTGAAGGACTGCGGCGCCAACCAAACCGTGAATCAGGAGCAGTTTCTCGCCCCCGTTTGCCGCGCGTTTCTGAGCAGCCCAGGCGAGGGGCTTCACCACGAGAACGACGTTCAGCTGCAAAGCCTGGCGTCGTCGCTCTGGGAGAGGGCGCTGGGATCGGCAGGGCCTGTGCACCTGAATCTGCCGTTCGAGGAGCCACTCCATCCCAGCGAGGCCGAGCAGCAGGCGTTTTGGTCGGCGTGGCAACCCCTGCCGGCTGCTGGTGGCGAGCATCACCCTGCTGAGCCACGCTCCACCCCCTGGGATGGTCCGGTTCCGGACTGGTCCCGTCCGGGCGTGGTGGTGGCAGGACCCTGGCGTGGTCTGGAGGCGGATCGTCCCGCTTACCAGCGGGCGCTGCAGGAGTTGGCTCTCACCACCGGCTGGCCTGTTCTGTTGGATCCTCTGGCTGCTGCGCCCCAGGACCTCCCAGGGGTGATCCGCCATTGGGACCTGATGCTGCCGGCCGGTCTGCCCACGCCCGAGCGATCGCTTCAGGTGCTGCGCCTCGGTCCTCTTCCGGCCAGCCGCCGGCTTGAAGCCTGGCTGCGCGCGCTGGGGCCGGGGCAATGGCTCATCAGTGAGGGGGACTGCCGCAGCCTCGACCCCCTCGGCCTGGCCAGCCAGTGCAGCCTGGGGCTCGCCAGCTGGTGGGACTGCGTGTCTCCCAATCCCTTGTCGTTGGCGCCTGGCCCCAGCAGCTTGCTCACGGCCTGGCGTGATCTGGAGGCCGCTGTGGCTGGTGAACTGGCCCGACAGTTGCCCCAGGCCGGCCCTGTCAGCGAACCGGCCCTGATGCACGTTCTGCCGCAGCTGCTGCCGCCAGCCTTGCCCGTGATGCTGGCCGCCAGCAGTCCCGTGCGGGACTGGCAGGCCTTTGCGGCTGCCGACGCCGGCCAACGCCGTTGCTTCAGTTTTCGCGGAGCCTCCGGCATCGATGGCACTCTCTCCCTGGCGGTTGGTCTGTCCCGGGAGCTCGGCCCTCTGGTGCTGCTCACCGGTGATCTGGCACTGCTGCATGACAGCAATGGCTGGCTGTTGGCGTCGGCCTCAGCCCCGCCTCTGTTGGTGCTGTTGATCGACAACGGCGGCGGCGGGATCTTCGGGCAACTGCCGATTCCAACCGCGCCTGCAGCTGCGTTCGACCATCTGTTCGCCATGCCCCAGGCGGTGGATCCACTGGCGTTGGCCAGGGCCCACGCTGTGCCCACCCGTCAGCTGGCCAGCCTCGAGGATCTCCCTCAGGCTTTGGAGTGGGGACTGGACCAGCGGCGAGCGGTGCTGCTGCGGGTCTGCACGAACCGCGGGGCTGATGCCGCCCTAAGGCAGATGCTGCGGCGAGAGGTGGAACAGGCGCTCTGCGTTGTTCAAGGCAGTACAAAAGAAGGCTGATCTTCTCCGCCTCCATGGCCGATCCCACCTCCCAATCCGTGCTTCCTGGTGATCCGGGTGTGGTGTGGCAACCCTGGGGGGACTACAGCGACGTGCTGTTGCATCGAGCCCAGCCAGGGATCGCGCGGGTGGCGATCAATCGCCCGCACAAGCGCAATGCTTTCCGCCCCCGCACGGTGGTGGAACTGTGTGATGCCTTCACCCGCATCCGCGATGACAGCAGCATCGGCGTGGTGTTGTTCACCGGTGTCGGTCCTGCGGACGATGGTGGCTACGCCTTCTGTGCCGGTGGCGACCAAAGCGTGCGCGGTGATGGCGGCTATCTCGATGAGGACGGCCTGCCCAGGCTGAACGTGCTCGACCTGCAGCGGATCATCCGCAGCCTGCCCAAGGTGGTGATCGCCCTGGTGGCGGGCTATGCCATCGGTGGCGGTCAGGTGCTGCACCTGCTCTGCGATCTCAGCCTCGCCGCGGAGAATGCTGTGTTCGGCCAAACCGGCCCGCGGGTCGGCAGCTTTGACGGCGGTTTTGGTGCCGGGTATCTGGCTCGGGTCGTGGGCCAGCGCAAGGCCAGGGAAATCTGGTTTCTCTGCCGTCGCTACGGAGCGGAGGAGGCGCTGCAGATGGGACTGATCAATGCCATCGTTCCGCTGCACAAGCTCGAAGCTGAGGGCGTGCGTTGGGCCCTGGAGGTTCTGCAGCACAGCCCCACGGCGATCCGTTGCCTGAAGGCGTCCTTCAATGCCGAAACCGATGGCCTGGCGGGTATCCAGGAACTGGCCGGTCAGGCCACGCATCTCTTCTATCGAACGCAGGAGGGGCAGGAGGGGCGCAACGCCTTCCTCGAGAAGCGAGATCCTGATTTCTCAGCCTCTCCCTGGCTCCCCTAGCTAAAAAAGTTGCATCGACACCTCCGTTTCGGCGCCGCGATGCTCCAGCGCATCCTTCCAGCAACCCTTTCACTGTTTGCCTTGGTTGCGCTCCAGCCGCTGTGCTCGCTGAGGGCTGTCCAGGCGGCGGATGGTCCCAAGACTGACGTGTCTGGGGCTTCAACAGAACGGGAACCGGATCCGATTCCTCCCCTGGCAGCACCGGTGAGCGATGCCGATTCGATGGCGCGCGTCCCGGCCGATCTCCTGCAACGCGTGGGGCTCCAGCTCGTGCTCGATCGCCAGCACCGACAGGTACTTGTGCTCCACGATGGTTTGCTCACGCGCCGCTTCCCCGCGGCGGTGGGCACGGTGGGCTGGGAAACTCCATCCGGGCGTTTCCGTGTGATGCAGATGGTGAAAGAGCCGGTTTGGACGCACCCTGTCAGCGGCGAACTGCTGGGCCCGGAGGAAGCCACCAATCCCTTGGGATCGCGTTGGATCGGCTTCCATCGCGACTGCAAGGGCCGGGAAGGTTGGGATGGTGAGCAGTATCTCGATATCGATGGCTGCACGGTGGCGGGGTTTCATGGCACCCCTTACCGCTGGACGGTGGGACGAGCCGTGTCCCATGGCTGTGTGCGCCTTTATGAGGAGAATGTTCAGGAGATCTTTGAGATGGTGCGGGTCGGTACTCCGGTGACAGTGCTTCCTTAAATCGCTAGTTTGAAAGTGTTCTTTTGGTGAGAGTTTTAAGAGTCAATGATGAATTGCACGGGCCTATCAATGATTCGTGCCATTGGTCTTGGGCTTTCTATTGCACTGTTGGGTAGCTGTTCAAATTCAAAAAAATCGAGCGGTCCCTTTACGCCAGCAGCTCAGGTCAATCCCAGCCTTGATCAGCGGGTGATCGAGCGCGCCTACCGCGCGGGTGAGGCGAACGATTTTTTTGCGATTTCTGGATCTCAACTGAATCAGGATTTGATTTTGATGGGATTTGAGCGCTTTATGGCATTGCAGCGGGGTGTTCTACTGACCCGGCAACTGCGTGATAATTTCACTGCGCTTGGTTACTTTCAGCAAACCACAAAGGCCGGTTTAGCCGAGCTCTGCAATCAAGACCGTGAATTTCTTGCATTGGCTGCAGCAACGTCGAGCCTGGCTGACCGGCCTAAGGGGTATCCCGTCGAGACGATTGGCTGTGAAAATGGAGATACTGTTGTTGCTGTGCCCCTTGGCTTTGATGCCAAGATTTTTGCTGTTTCGCCATTAAATACCTTTGCAAATTCAATCGATTTAAAGGTTTTAGCCGAAGCTTCACGCAAGGCGAACGGCAATCTTCGTTGGAGTGATTTGAACCCCGAATGGCCTGCGCGACTTGTTCGTTGGGCATTCCCGGTGCATATGCCTTTTACAACTCACATGCAGAGGTTGGGGGTTCAGCTGCCGGATAATTTGCTGCTCGCCTCGAATTACACGAAAATATTTGAAGCGGCTAATAAAGATCCCGATATTTTGATTTATTCGTTTTTCAGCCCTACCCTAAATGCGCGATTGCAGGGCAGTAATTTCAGGATTCTTCCAGTGCAGAATCGACTACTTGGCGCACCAGTGATGCCTAGCGTGAAGACAATTAAAAAGACTTATCCAGAAGCTCTTGAGACAGAGATAATGCTTTTTGTTAATACCAGTCGATCGAAGTCGTGCATCGCTCTTTCCTTTGCAGATTTCCTTTTAACGTTCAACGAGTTAATTCTATATGAGCAGAATATGGCACCTCTTTTGCCAGAGACCAGGCGCAAAACTCTCAAGCGCTTGCGTCAAATTGAGGTTTCTGACGATTTTCAATCGATTCCCTTCTGTCAATTTGCAGCCCAGGCTCAATCTTCTGGCAAGCGCTCGGTGGGTGAGTGATCAATGCTGAATCTTCGTCGTTTTCATGTTCGTCGTTGTCTGATTGCAATTGTTGCTGTCAGTCTTGGATTGCTTCTTGCGTTCAGTTCCGCATTAGGGTTGCGTGCAGAGGGGCAGGTTGAGCCAGTTGTTGCTGGCAATTCGGATATTGTTCCCTCTGTTTTAATGCAAGATGTAGATCCGAATTGTCAACTTTATGATCGTTGTGAAGAGTCTTTTAAGTCAACTTTTGGCTCGATCACGATTCAATCATTGCAACAGCGGCTTGATTCTCCTGATGTATTTGTCGTTAACGGTACCATTGGTTTTCGCTGGATCCCCCAGGCTTATCCAGGCTGGGATCCATCTCAATTGAAGATTGATTGTCAATCGAGAGGGTGTGACTTTCCAGGTTGGACATCGGTCAGTATTGCTGAGGACGAACTCAGCCGAACTTGGTCGGCCCGCTTTGCGGCTCATGTTTACGAATCTTCGACCTTGAAGCTCTATCCATTTGACCAGCATTGGGTTCACTTGAAGTTAAGTGGTATGGATCCAGTATCCCAGGAGTTTTTGTCGTATATTGACGTTTCGAATTACGATATAGAGGTTGATCGCAGGGTTCTCAGCGGGTCTTCGAGTAATTTCCATGTGAATTACGGGACATCGAGTACCACCATTAATGCGCATTCAAATGATTTTTATGCTGTTCGTGGTGAGCCGAGGCTTTCGACCTCTCAGTCATTGAAGAATCGGAACGCTTCGGGTGAATCCAGCATGGATAAAAAAGCCGTTTTCAAGGCAGCGAAGCCCTTGGATTCCAACTCCTTTGTGATTGCTTTTCAGGTTAGAAGGCGCCTCCCCGCGGCTCTTTGGATGGTTGTGATTCCTTTGGCTTTAATTTTGCTCAACACAAACCTGGCCTTCCATTGGCGCGAAAACAGTCCTGCCAGTCGTTTTGGTTCTTCGGGTTTGTTAACAGCAGTTAGTCTTTTCTTTGCTTCAAGGGTGTTCCGCCCTGACGTTGGTTATCTCGTTTTTACGGACCTTTGGTTCCTGTTTGCTTTCGTCGTGATTACAGTCAATAATATTTTGTTGATTTGGCTGTTTCGCTATTATAAGCATCGACAAGTGCTCAAGTCGATTGATCCCGATAACGTTTCGCCTGCCTATTTCGCTGAGAACAAATTGACTGTCTTTTCGGCAGTCTTTATTCTCGTCATTGGCTTGTCATTCCTGTTGTCTTCGTGGTTGATGTCTCGACCACCGACAATTCCTGGTGAGTTTCTTGCTGGCAATTCGAGTTACGCACAGATGGGTGCCAGTGCCATTCGGGTCTATACGCGAACAGAGTTGGCGTCTGACCAGGGCGGGCTCATTCCTTACAAGCCTTAGTGGATGCAGGATGCACGGTGCATTGCATGGGTCTCATCCCCAGTGATGCACCAGGAACTGAACAGGCGGAATTGCGCTTAAAGTCGCGCCGCTTAACCGGTTTGACTGACCATGCGCGTGCTCTTTGCTGCCGCTGAATGTGCACCGATGGTGAAGGTGGGTGGCATGGGCGATGTGGTCGGCTCGTTGCCGCCCGCCCTCGCGCAACTCGGGCACGATGTGCGCCTGATCATGCCTGGTTACGGCAAGCTCTGGAGTTCTCTGGACATCCCTGCGGAGCCGATCTGGCGAGCCCAGACCATGGGCACGGAATTCGCCGTTTTCGAGACGCGACACCCCACCAATGGTTTGCCGCTCTACCTGGTGGGTCACCCTGTCTTTGATCCCGAGCGCATCTACGGCGGGGAAGACGAAGACTGGCGGTTCACCTTCTTCGCCAGCGCAGCGGCAGAATTTTCCTGGAATGTCTGGAAGCCCCAGGTGCTGCATTGCCATGACTGGCACACCGGCATGATTCCGGTGTGGATGCACCAGGACCCTGAGATCAGCACGGTGTTCACGATCCACAACCTCAAGTACCAGGGACCCTGGCGCTGGAAGCTGGACCGCATCACCTGGTGTCCCTGGTACATGCAGGGAGACCACACCATGGCCGCTGCGCTTCTCTACGCCGATCGGGTCAACGCTGTTTCGCCCACATACGCCCAGGAAATTCGGACGTCCGAATACGGCGAAAAGCTGGAGGGATTGCTCAACTACATCTCCGGCAAGCTGCGCGGCATTCTCAACGGCATCGACCTCGAGGCCTGGAATCCAGCCACAGACAAGGCTCTTCCGGCCACCTTCAGCTCAGCCAACCTGGCCGGCAAAGCCACCTGCAAGCAGGTTCTGCAGGAACGCATGGGCCTGACGTTGAATCCCGACACGTTTTTGCTCGGCATGGTGAGCCGCCTGGTGGATCAAAAGGGAGTGGATCTGCTGCTTCAGGTCGCAGACCGTCTGCTCGCCTACACCGACACGCAGATCGTTGTTCTGGGTACTGGGGATCGCGGTCTGGAGTCTGGTCTGTGGCAACTGGCTTCTCGTCATCCCGGGCGTGTGGCCGTCTTCCTCACCTACGACGATGCCCTTTCGCGTTTGATCTACGCAGGCAGCGATGCCTTCCTGATGCCGAGCCGTTTTGAACCCTGCGGCATCAGCCAGCTCTATGCCATGCGCTACGGCTGTGTGCCGGTGGTGCGCAAGGTGGGCGGCTTGGTCGACACGGTGCCGCCCCACGATCCCCGGCAGAAGAGCGGCACGGGCTTCTGTTTTGATCGATTCGAGCCTGTGGATTTCTATACCGCCCTGGTTCGTGCCTGGGAGGCCTTCCGCCATCCGGAGAGTTGGAAAGAGCTTCAGCGGCGCGGGATGGAGCAGGACTACAGCTGGGCTCGCTCAGCACTGGAGTACGACCGCATGTACCGCGATGTTTGCGGGCTTAAGGAGCCCAGTCCCGACGCTGCTGCTGTGGAACAGTTCTCCCAGGGACAGGAGGCCGATCCCTCCCGTCATGGTGGAGCCTCGCAGACGCTCTCTCCCTCTGAAGAAGCCCCCATCGAAAGCAGTGAGGCGTCGAGTGGATCAACCCCGGTGCGCACCAGCCGCAACCCTCTCGCCAGGCTGCTTGGCAAACAGCGACGATGATGGGGTATGGCTGATCCCCCGGACAAAGGCGCTTTACCCGCTCCCTACGAGAGTCCATGGGAGGCCCTGCGCCGTGATGTGCCCGCTGCCCTGGCCGACCTGCGCCTCCGGGCTCAGGAACTCTGGCGACGCAATCGAGAGGGGGATCTCTCCACACCTGGGTTCTGGCCCCAGGACCTCGCGCCGCTGTTCTGGCCGCTGCTCCTGCTGCTGATTGTTGGTGTGTTGGTGCTGGGGGGACTGCAACTCCAAGGAGCCCTTGCCTCGAAAGAGGACCCGGAGCCTCCTGGTATCGAACGCATTCTCACCACGCCGCTGCCCGAGGCCAGACCTCTGGCGGTGATTCCAGAGCCCGCTGCTTCTGAGCCCCTCGCTGTCCCGAGCGAGCCTGTACAGCCTGAGCTTCCTGAGCCCGTGGCCGCTGAGCCTTCGGCCGTCGAGCCAGAGGTCCCTCTGTTGCAGGTCACACCCCTTTTAAGCCTTCTCGCTGATGCGGATCGTGATTCCGCCATTCCCCAGGGGTTGCTGTTGACAGCCCAGCCAGTCCCGGAGCGCAATGGGGCTGTGCTGACGCTTGATGCCCAGCAGTGGGTGGCCCTGGAATCATCCCAACGGCTTGAACGCGCCGAAGCCTGGTGGCAACAGCTCCAGGAGGAGGGATATGACGATCTCACCCTCGAAGATGCAGGCCACCATCTGCTGGCACGGCCATCCCGCGTCGGGAACGGCATGATCATGTTCGATCCGCTGAACACGCCGTGACACTGCAGCTCTCCCAGCTGGTGGAGCTCTGGGGGCAGCCCCTCTGGGCGGGTGGT
This sequence comes from Synechococcus sp. CS-197, assembly GCF_025128215.1. NCBI lineage: Bacteria > Bacillati > Cyanobacteriota > Cyanophyceae > Synechococcales > Synechococcaceae > Synechococcus > Synechococcus sp. CS-197. The sequence goes on from NZ_JAHLZC010000021.1 coordinate 80,940, forward strand.
CCTGCTCCGGATCTGTCGAAGGCCCTTGGACCGGTCTGCACCGATAGCCGCACACTCGAGCCGGGATCGTTCTTCATCCCGCTGCGCGGGGAGCGATTCGATGGCCATCGCTTCCTCAGCAGTGCTGTTGAGCGTGGTGCCCAGGCTGCTTTTGTGGCCAGCGACTGTGCCCATGCCGTGCCAGACGGCCTGCTGCACTGGAAAGTGGCGGACACGCTCGAGGCCTACCAGCAGCTGGCCACCCTGCATCGCCGCCAACTGAATGCGGCCGTGGTGGCGGTGACCGGATCAGCCGGAAAAACCACCACTCGCGAATTGATTCGCTCGGCACTGGCACCCCTGGGCGATGTGCAAGCCAGCGACAGCAACAACAACAACGACATCGGTGTGCCGCTCACCCTCCTGGGGGCGCACCGCAGCCATGCAGCGGTGGTTGTGGAGATGGGAATGCGTGGAGCTGGTGAGATTGAACGTCTCTCCTGTTGTGCGGAACCGGAAATCGCTGTGATTACCAATATCGGCACGGCGCACATCGGGCGGCTCGGGAGCCGCGCGGCCATTGCCTCCGCTAAGTGTGAGATCACTGCAGCACTCTCGCCCCGTGGCGTTGTGGTGATCCCGGCTGGCGATGCGCTTCTGGAGGATGCGTTATCGCGCTGCTGGACGGGTCGCATTCTGCGTGTGTCCCTTGAGGGGGATGAGCCAGAGGGTGGCCCTGACGTGAGTGGTCTGACCTCGGCAGCGCTGCCTGCTCCTGATCTTGTTGGTGTTTTTCAGCCTGAGGATCAATCGCTGGCGTTCCAAGGTCTGCGCTTCCGCTGCCCTCTTGAGGGGCGTCACAACGCCCGCAACTTCATGCTGGCTCTGGCGGTTGCGTCCGAACTCGAGGTGCCCCTGCACTCTCTTGAAGCCATGGATGTGGCAATGCCGGGCGGACGGAACAAGCGTCTGAGCATGGGCGGCGTTTCCTTGCTCGATGAGACCTACAACGCTTCACCGGAAGCGGTGTTGGCCGCTCTGGAGTTGCTCGCTCACCAACCGGGGCGTCGCTTTGCTGTGTTGGGAACCATGCTGGAGCTCGGCAGTCGCAGCGTTGAACTGCACCGGCGTGTGGCTCAGAGGGCTGTTGATCTCAAACTTGATGGACTGGTGGTTGTCGCGGGCGGAGATGAAGGCGACGTGATGGAGGCCACAGCCTGCTCTCTCAGTCGCTTCACACGGGTTCAGACCCCTGAAGACGCGGCCTTGCCGTTGCGTGGATGGTTGAAGCCGGGAGACACGGTGCTCCTCAAGGCCAGCCGTGGTGTGGCGCTGGAGCGTCTGATCCCTGTCCTGCGGACCACGCTGATCGGCTGATCAGGCGGCCACCAGGCTGGAGTGACCCTCCTCGCAGCGGATCAGATCGATCGCGTTGGGATGGTCTTTGATGTACTTGATCATCTCCATGGCCAAGACCCGAGCCTCAAAAGCATCGCCGGCGTAGTAGCAGCCTTCGATGCGATTGCTGTTGGCATCGCGGTAGCGCACGGTGTAGCGCTTGTGATCGTGCATGGATCCAGTGGATGGATGCTTCCAACCTCACGCATCGAAGGCCCTTTGCCATCATCAATTCGTGAAGAGATTCTGGTGATTTGAATAAGTTTCTTGGGAGTTAATTGTCCCTTGAACTTGTCTTCTCAGAAGAGCAATCTGATGGGGAATTGCTGACGCTTCATGCAGCACAATCACGTTTTTTTCAGGAATTCCAGCCCTCTTTCACCCATTGTTTGGCACGACCCAGTGCCAGGGAGCCATTTGGAACATCTTTGGTGATCGTGGATCCTGCTCCGATCGTCACATCGGCGCCGATGGTGACCGGGGCGACCAGCACCGAATTGGCTCCTGTCTTGCTTCGGTCTCCGATCACGGTGCGGTGTTTGTTGACACCGTCGTAATTTGCGGTGATCGTTCCGGCGCCCACATTCACGTCTGTTCCAAGTTCTGCATCACCGATGTAACTCAGGTGGTTCACCTTGGTGCCTGCGGCCAGGGTGCTCTTCTTCACTTCAACAAAGTTGCCGATGCGGCAGCCTTCGCCGATGTCCGCGGCCGGCCTCAGGTTGGCAAAAGGGCCAACCGCTACATCGCGAGCGACTTTGGCACCGCGGACCACCGAATGCAGCACGGTGACATTCTCGGCCAGTTCGGAATCCTCAAGCAGGCTGCCCGGTCCGAGGCGGCAGTTGTCGCCGATGCTGCACACACCACGCAGGTGGGTCTGAGGTTCGATCACAACGTCGCGTCCAAACCGGCATGACTCACTCAACGTGCAGCTGGCTGGATCCACGAAGGTCACGCCCTGATCCATCCAATGGTCGCGAAGGCGCTGTTGAAGCAGGGTTTCGCACTGCGCCAGTTGACGTCGGTTGTTGATTCCGTTCACTTCATCGGCGTCCGCCACCTCCACATGCATGGCGCGCTCCAGCATGGAGACGGTATCGGTGAGATAGAGCTCACCCTGGTCGTTGTCGGTGCTGAGCTTGGGCAGCACAGCCAGGAGCTTGCTCCAGTTGAAGCAGTAAATGCCAGCGTTGGTGAGGGTGTTGCGACGTTGCTCTTCCGTGCAATCACGGTGCTCAACAATGGCGCTCACCCGACCGTCATCGTCGGCGAAGACACGGCCGTACCCTGTCGGATCGTTCAGGCGCGCCGTGAGCAAGGTCACGTCGGCGCCGCTGTTGCGGTGGGTTTCCACCAGCTGCTCAATGGTTTCGGCCCGAAGCAGGGGAACGTCTCCATTCAGGACCAGCAATTCCCCGGTAAAGCTCTGAAGAGGAGCGATTAACTGCTGAACGGCATGGCCGGTTCCGTTCTGCGGTTGCTGAAGAACGAATTCCAAACCGTCGAGATGATTGAGCTGCGCTTCCACGCGCTCGGCTTGGTGTCCCACGATCAGGATCCGGCGTTCTGGTGCCAGCGTTCGGGCACTGGCCAGAACCCGCTCCACCAGCGTGGCTCCTGCCAGAGGCTGCAGCACCTTCGGCAGAGCACTCTTCATGCGTGTGCCTTTTCCTGCGGCCAGAACGGCAACGGCGAGCATGGTCTGCAGAACGAATCCGAGGGAATCTACCGGCATCAGCCGGTGGCGTCTCACCGCCAGCGCCTCTGCCAGGAATTGGTCGCTTCCAGCTCGCAGCTGGCCTGCTCCGCACCCCGGCGCCGCAGGATCGCAGCGCTGTCGTCAGTGCCGTTGGGATCACGGAAGGGCACGGCGGCGCGGGTGTGGAGGTGCTCCTCTTCCATGGTCGACAGTGCTCTCCAGCCCGGTCCGGCCGCAGGAATCGGCTCTCCGGCACGGACGGCCATCGTGCCGCTGCTCCAACCGGGCCGTTCCCCTGGAGCTGGCAGGAGCGACAGCAGCATCAAACCGCTCCGCCGCAGGCTGGCTCTCACCGCCGCAGATCGGCTGTACGTGAGCAGACGTCCGCCAGGTGCCAGACGTGCAGCTAAGCCTGCCAGGAACTCCTCGGTCCACAACTCCGGGCAACGCTGCGGAGAGAAGGCGTCCTGGAGGATCAGATCGAAACGCTGTTGCTCGGGGATCGTCTGCAGCATGCGCCGGGCGTCTCCCCAGAGCAGCTCGCCGCTGCTGCGGGTGTGATGCCAACGGCCGTGAGCACGCAACTGCTGGAGGATCTGCAGCACGGGTGGCGACCAGCTGTTGCGGAAGTCCAGCTGGGTTAGGGCCAGCTCCAGGGGGCGCCGGTCGAGTTCCAGTCCCCACCACAGCAACTCGGGAGCTGGTGAGGGCAGTGCCTCCAGCAGCACGGCGCTGTTGTATCCGAGGCCCACACAGACATCGAGAACCCTGAGCGGTGTGCCGTTGCCGAATCGCTCGAGCTGGGCGGGAACCGCGAATTTTGCGACGGCTTCGTTGCGGGCGCCGGCTGAGTTGTGAAAGGCCTCGCCGAAGCGTTCGCTCTGCAGGCTGAAACTTCCGTCCGCCGTCGGGTAGGCGTGCAAAGGCCCGAGATCAGATGCGCAGTCGGGCAAGGTCATCCCAGAACGATGGGTAAGACACGGCTGCGGCGTCGCTTCGCTCCAGCGTGGAATCACCGCTCGCCAGCAGCGATGCCACCGCCAAACTCATGGCCACGCGGTGATCCGTTTCGCTGTCCAACGCAGCCCCGCGCAAGGGACGACCACCGCGAATCACCAGACCGTCGGGCGTTTCATCAAGATCCGCGCCCATGGTCTTGAGTTGACGGGCCATCACGGCCAGCCGATCGGTTTCCTTCACCCGCAGTTCGGCAGCGCCGCTGATGTGGCTTTCGCCCTCGCAGAAACAGGCCGCCACCGTGAGGATCGGCACTTCATCCACCAGCCGCGGCATGATCTCCTCGCCGAAGCGGAAGGGTTGCAACGGGCCGCTGGTCACGTGCAGATCGCCCACGGGTTCTCCAGCCACATCGCGGCGGTTGAGCACCTCGATCTTGGCTCCCATCTGCTCCAGCACATCCAGCACGCCGGTGCGCGTGGGGTTCAGACCCACGTTCTCCACGGTGAGGTCAGCGCCGGGAACCAGGGCGCCCGCCACCAGCCAGAAGGCTGCAGAACTGATATCCCCGGGCACGACAACGTGTTGTCCCTGCAGGCGGGCCCCCGGCTTCACGCTGATGTGCCGGCCCATTTCCCCTCCGACGGTGAGATCGGCTCCGAAGGCCTTCAGCATCCGTTCGCTGTGGTCGCGCGAGGGAGCGGGCTCAATCACGGTGGTGGGGCCATCGGCGGTGAGTGCCGCCAGCAGCAGCGCTGATTTCACCTGGGCACTGGCCACAGGGGTCCCCACCACCGCCCCCCGCAGACGGCGTCCCTGCACCGCCAGCGGCGCGTAGTTGCCATCACCTCGGCCCCGCACTTCGGCCCCGAGCATGGCCAGCGGCTGCCCCACCCGTTGCATTGGTCGGCGGCGGAGCGAGGCGTCACCAGTGAGCACGAAGTGACGCCCGTCACGGCCTGCCAGCAACCCGAGCATCAGGCGCATGGTGGTGCCTGAGTTGCCGCAGTCGAGCACGGTGTCTGGTTCCTGCAGGCCATCGAGGCCAACGCCGGTGACGCGGATCAAGTCGCCTTCCCCAATCGGGCTGATCTCAGCCCCCATGGCCCTCAAGCAGGCGGCGGTGCTGATTGGGTCTTCCGCAGGGAGCAAGCCTTCGATGGTGGTGACACCGTCGGCAATCGCGCCGAATAAGAGGGCCCGGTGGGAGATCGACTTGTCTCCCGGCACCCTCACAGCCCCCTTGAGGCTTCCGCCGGCTTTCAATTCACGGGCAGCGGCGGTGGATCCCGTCACGTGGTTCAGGAAGCTTTGGATGCCGGCGATCCTATGGGTCGGTTCTGCAGCAGGGCATCGAGGGCATAGCCAAACAGGCTTGGATCCGGCTCTTGGTTGGCCAGATCGTCCAGCCCCAGTTCCCCGAGCCGGTCTGTCACCCGTTGCTCCAGATCATCGGGGCGGCTCAAGGGCTCTCCCCAGTCGTGATTTTTCTCAGGGCCGATCTTGGTGGTGGCATCGATGGCCATGCGTCCACCTAAACCCAGCTGCTCACTCGCGAAATCAAGGGTGTCAAACGGCGTGTTCTCGAGAACGAACAGATCGCGTTGGGGATCCACCTGAGCGGCGATGGCCCACACCACCTGCCGGGGATCGCGCACGTTCAGATGGCTGTCGATCACCACAACAAATTTGGTGTAGGTGAATTGGGGCAGCGCACTCCAGAAGGCCATGGCCGCCCGCTTCGCCTGCCCTGGATAGGCCTTGTCGATCGAAATCACCGCCAGCTTGTAGCTGAGCGCTTCCATGGGCAGGAAGAAATCCTTGATCTCGGGAATCTGCTGCCTCAGGATCGGCGTGTAGATCCTGTTGAGAGCGATGGCCAGCATCGCTTCTTCCTTCGGTGGCCGGCCGCTGAACGTTGTGAGGAAGATCGGATCGCGGCGCTGGGTCATGCAGTGGAAGCGCACCAATGCTGAGTCTTCGACGCCGCCGTAGAACCCCATGTGATCGCCAAAGGGGCCATCGGGAAGAACCTCACCAGGGGTGATCGTTCCTTCCAGCACCACTTCGCTGTGGCTTGGAACCTGGAGATCGAGGGTCTTGCAGGGTGAAAGCCGCACACCTTCGCCGGCATAAATCCCTGCGAACAGCCATTCACTCAGTTGCACGGGGATCGGTGTGGCCGCGGCCATCACCAGCAGTGGATGCACGCCGATGGCCACAGCCACCTCGAGTTTTTTACCCATGGCCGCGGCTTTGCGCAGGTGGCGCGCCCCACCACGCACGCTGAGCCAGTGCACCGTCATGGTGTTCACCGACTGCCTCTGCAGCCGATACACGCCAACGTTCGGCACTCCGGTTTCCGGATCTTTGGTGATCACCAGTCCGAGGGTGATCACTCCGCCCGCATCGCCCGGCCAGGGCCTGATCAGCGGAATCTGGCTGAGATCCACCTCGTCGCCTTTAAAGATCTGTTGGCGGCAGGGAGGCAGCAGGTCACGATCGGGTCGTGCTTTCACCAGATCCCAAAACACCCGCGCGAATTTCTTGGTTTCTCCCAAGCCCTTGGGAGGACGCGGCTGTTGCAGCAGGGCCAGCCGTTCTCCGAGCTCCTCGAGTTGCTCCGGCCGCTCGAGGCCCATGCTCCACACCACGCGCTCCACTGTTCCAAGCAGGTTCACGGCGACCGGCATCGACGAACCGATCACGTTTTCGAACAGAAGCGCTGGTCCACCACTGGCCAGAACGCGATCGGCGATGGCGGCCAGTTCGAGATCGGGATCAACGGGGGCCTGGATCCGCCTCAGTTGTCCACGCTCCTCCAACAGCTGGATGAACGAACGCAGATCCCGGGTGCCGGGACCGGGGCGGAACAGAGCCATGAAGACAACACCTCAGCGGTGGGTGGTCTCGGTACTGTGACGCACGCGGATCATGAGCGTGGCCATGCAGGTTTCCTATTTCCATGTGGCGGCCGACGTTCCTGATGCCATTGGATCGGTGGAGGGGCCTGATGCCGCCGTGGTGATTGATGTGCTGCGTGCCACCACCACCATTGCCTGGGCGCTCCACAACGGAGCCGAGGCGGTTCAGGCTTTCGCCGATCTGGATGAGCTGCGCTTGCAGTCGCGAAACTGGCCTGAGCAAACCCGCCTGCTGCTGGGCGAACGGGGCGGCCGGATGCTCGAAGGGTTCGATCTCGGGAATTCTCCTGTTGCCGTGATTCCAGAAGTGGTGCAGGGAAAACGTCTGTTCATGAGCACCACCAACGGCACGCGTGCCCTTCAGAGAGTGCGCGATGTGTCCGTTGTGATGACCGTGGCTCTCCCCAACCGCCAGGCGGTGGCGCAGCGACTCCTGCGCGATCAGCCTGAGCGCGTGTGGATGGTGGGCAGTGGATGGGAAGGCACCTATTCCCTTGAGGATTCCCTGGCGGCAGGGGCACTGGCCGACGCCCTGGTCGCCGCCGGTGCCCAGGTTGCGAACGATGAACTGCAGGCGGCTCTCGCCCTATGGGCGCAGTGGAAGCACGACCCTGAGGCCTGCTTGCGTGTTGCCTCCCACGGACAACGCCTGACGCGATTGGGGAATCACGACGCCGATTTCAGTTGCTGCGCTGGTCTTGATCAGTTGAGTGTGGTGCCCACACAAACTGAACCCGGGGTTCTCAGAGCCATCCGCGTCTGAGCAGCCATACCATTTGCATCGACTGCATTTGATGGCTGTGCGTGATTTTCTGGCTGCTGCCGTGCAACTCACCAGCACGTCAGATCCCGAAGCCAACTTCAGTGCTGCTGAGGAACAGATTGATTTAGCGGCCCGTCGGGGTGCTGAGCTGATCGGACTTCCTGAGAATTTCGCCTTTATCGGTGAACCCGAGCAGCGTCTCGCGATCGCACCCGCCCTCGCTGATCAAGCTTCGCAATTTCTGATCACCATGGCGCGTCGCTACCAGGTGGTGATTCTTGGTGGGGGATTTCCCGTTCCAGTTGGTGATGGTGCGCATACCTGGCAGAGAGCTCAGCTGGTGGGCCGGGACGGTCAGATCCTGGCCAGTTACGACAAAATCCATCTCTTCGACGTTGACCTGCCCGACGGGAGTTCCTACAGGGAATCCAGCAGTTTCACGCCCGGGTCAACCCTGCCTCCGGTGGTGGATGTGCCTGGACTGTGTCGGGTAGGGGTGTCCATTTGCTACGACGTGCGCTTTCCTGAGCTCTATCGCCATCTCGTCGGCGCCGGCGCCGAGTTGCTGATGATTCCAGCTGCGTTTACGGCTTTTACGGGGAAAGACCACTGGCAGGTGCTGCTGCAAGCCCGAGCGATCGAGAACACCGCTTATGTGCTTGCGCCAGCGCAGACGGGCAGCGATGGGGGACGTCGCTTCAGCCATGGTCACTCCATGGTGATCGATCCCTGGGGAACCGTTCTGGCGGATGCCGGGGTGTCCCAGGGGGCTGCCGTTGCTCCAGTGGATCTGGACCACCTTGCCCGCATTCGCAGTCAGATGCCCTGCCTGCAGCACCGTCGAACCACGGTGTTCTGAGCTTGGTCATGCCCCGGCTGCCCCGTCGTTTCACAGCACTGCTTGTTGCTGCTTCTCTGCAGTCAGTTGGATGGTTCTCTGGATTGCCCGCCCGGGCTGCCAGTGCTCTCGCGGCGTGGTCGTTCGGGAAGGATGGGGTCCTTCAGCTGCGCACGTCGACCGGCGCCCGTCTGGATGCGTTCTTCGAGGCCGGTGATCGTCGTCAGGGGCCGCGGGTTTGGATTGATTTTCCCGGTGAGCTCAGCCGTCCCCGGCGGATTCCAGGTTCGGGGCCGGTGCGTGAGTTCCGCCTGGGCAAGCCAACACCCGGCGCCACCCGGCTGGTGATCGAGTTTCAGCCGGGGGTGACCCTCGACCCAGGGAACCTTCGGCTGGTGGGGACAGCTCCCGATCGCTGGAAATTGCTGTTTGAGGGGCTTCCTACCCAGGGGCTGCGCTCGATTGGCGAAGGAGATCTCAACCGTGCCAGCAGCGGGCGTTGGGGCGGCGTGCGCATCCGGCCGACGCAAACACCTGTGAACGCCGAGGGCTTGCCTGATGTGGCCAGGGGGCGGTACCGGGTTGTGGTGGATCCAGGGCATGGAGGCCCTGATCCCGGTGCTGTGGGCATCAACGGAATTCGTGAGGCTGAGATCGTTCTCGATATCTCCCTGCAGGTGGCCCGCCTTTTGGAAGCCAAAGGGGTTCAGGTGACCCTGACGCGCACCGCTGAAGTGGATGTGGATCTGCCCCCTCGGGTTTCACTGGCGAACCGGATTGGGGCCACGGCATTTGTGAGCATTCATGCGAATGCGATCAGCATGTCGCGCCCGGATGTGAATGGAATCGAAACGTTCTACTTCTCGGATCCTCGATCGGCCCGCCTTGCGGCCCATATCCAGCAGCAAGTGCTGAATGTGTCACCAGGCAGCCCGAACCGAGGGGTGCGTCGGGGTCGTTTCTTCGTGATTCGACGCACCACCATGCCTGCAGCGCTCGTTGAAACAGGATTTGTGACCGGTGATATCGATGCTTCCCGGCTCGCCACCGCGTCCCATCGCCGCCGGCTGGCACTGGCCATCGCCGCCGGCATCCTTGAGTATCTGCAGGGGGTCCGTTGAGCATCCGTCTCGGCTTTTTTGACAGCGGCCTGGGGGGGCTCACGGTGCTTCGGCGCGTGCTCGAAAGTCATGGGGGAGTTCCCACGATCTATCTGGGTGACACGGCCAGGGTTCCCTACGGCAGCCGTTCTCCCTCCGAGATCCGAGCCATCGCCTCCGAAGTCGTCGCTTGGTTGCGTGATCAGCAGGTCACCACTGTGGTGATGGCTTGCAACACCACCAATGCCCTCGCCAGGGACGTGACTGAAGGACAAGCAGGCGTGCCCGTGGTCGGGCTGATTGGTGCCGCCGCCGCGATGGTGCGGGACTCGCGGGTGGGCGTGTTGGCCACACCAGCGACCGTGGCCTCCGGGGCTTACAGGGAAAGCATCGAAGCCCTTCATCCTGGAACGCTTGTGGTTCAGCAGGCCTGCCCGGACTTTGTTCCGCTCATCGAGGCGGGAGACCTTGGCTGTGACGCCCTGCGCAGCGCTGCCATCCACTACCTCCAGCCACTCCTGGAGGCCTCCGTGCAATCGATCGTGCTCGGGTGTACTCACTACCCTCTGCTCCTTCCCCTGCTCTCCAACCTCTTGCCTGAGTCGATCCGACTGATCGATCCGGCCTTGGGTGTGGCAAGCCAGCTCGATGCACTTCTTGGCAAGCCTGTGCCCGGTGGCCTTGATCAGCCGCTGGCCCTTGAGGCCACTCGCATCTGTGTGACATCCGATCCGCAGGGATTCGCTGATCGTTCCACGCCCTGGTTGGGCCAACGCCCGAAGGTCGAACAGATTGCCCTGCAGTCGTCGGTCGAGGCCCTCTAGGATCTCGCCACCGAGAGGACCCATGACCACCGTCACCGAGTTGCTGCAGCCGGTCGAGGCGGATCTCGAAATCCTGCTGAGCGACCTGCGCAGCCTGATCGGTGCCGGGCACCCGATTTTGCAAGCTGCTGCTGAGCATTTGTTCAGCGCAGGGGGAAAGCGCTTAAGACCCGGCATTGTTTTGCTTGTTTCCCGGGCACTGTCCCCGGAAGGTGAGCTTTCGCCGAGGCATCGGCGTTTGGCTGAGATCACCGAGATGATCCATACAGCGTCTCTCGTGCACGACGACGTCGTGGATGAAGCGGGCACTCGCCGGGGCGTTGAAACGGTGCACAGCCGCTTCAATCATCGTGTGGCTGTTCTTGCAGGCGATTTCCTCTTCGCTCAGGCCAGTTGGCACCTTGCCAATCTGGACAATCTCGATGTTGTGAAGCTCCTCAGCCGCGTGATCATGGATCTGGCTGATGGAGAGGTGAAGCAGGGATTGTTCCGCTACGACACCGGACAAACATTCGAGACCTATCTCGAGAAGAGTTACTGCAAAACGGCCTCTCTCGTCGCCAACAGCGCGCGGGCGGCAGGCGTTCTGAGTGGGTGCACCGAGCCCCAGCTCGAATCCCTCTATCACTACGGCCGGCAACTGGGTCTGGCTTTTCAAGTGGTGGACGACATTCTCGATTTCACCGGAAGCGAACAGCAGCTGGGTAAACCCGCTGCCAGCGATCTCTCCAGCGGATATCTCACGGCTCCTGCGCTCTACGCACTTGAGCAAAATCCCTCACTTGGTGTGTTGATTGAGCGCGAATTCAGCAATGAGGGTGATCTGGATGAAGCCCTTCAGATCGTGCGGCAATCGGATGCCATCGCCCGAACCCGTCAGCTCGCTGAACGCTTTGCTCAGGAATCCCGTGAAGCGCTGAGCTGGCTCCCGGAATCCCCGAGCCGGACTGCTCTGCTCGAATTGCCTGATTTTGTGCTCAGTCGTCTTTACTGAACGATTTCGCGCAACTGGTGCTCCGCCTCGGCCAGTGCATGGATACAGGTGATGTCCTCAAGCGGTGAGGACGCGCTCAAAGCATTGGTTGGCATCAAGCGCCAAACCGTGCAACCGGCTTGACGCGCTGATTGGCAACCGGCATCGGAGTCTTCGAAGGCCCAGCAATCCTGCGGTCGCACATTCAGCTTCAAGGCAGCGAGCTGGTAGGGGTCTGGAGCTGGCTTCCCTGCTTTGAGAGCGCTGTCATCCCCACACACCTGCACCTCCAACAGATTCACCCAGGGATGGTGGCGGATCTTCAGTTGCAGGGAGTTGCGATCACTGCTGGTGACCAGGGCCATCGGCAGATTCAGGGAATGGATGTAGCGCAGGAGAGATTCGGCTCCCGGCATTGCCGGGGCTGTGCTCAGCAAGTCAGCGGCGAGCGGTTGACGCACCGCGAGCAACTGCTCTGGGCTGATGGGCTGACGGATCCAGGAACAGACTTGCCGGGCATTCTCAAGTCGGCGCTGGCCTTGCAGCTGGGCAAGCTGTGCATCGCTCAGATCCGTTCCAAAGTGAGCTGCCGCCTGCCGCCAGGCGATGGCGTGGAGGGGTTCTGTATCCAGAAGCACGCCATCGAGGTCGAAGAGAAAAGCCTCAGGCATGCGAGCCATGGTCCTCCAGCCTCCATTCTGTCGCTCGTGGCTGCAGGGTTCAATCACGGGGATTGATGCCTGGCAACGCTTGGCAACGACCCACTGTCTGTGGCGCTTCATGCTGGATAACCTTGCCGTGACACTGCAAGCGGCTGCTGGCGATGAGCGAAGGTTCCACGATCGAAAGCGTGCTCAAGGAGCAGCGCGTTTTTGCTCCGCCCATTGAGCTCACCCAGTCAGCCCGGATCGGTGGCATGGAGGCCTACCAGGCCATGGCCGATGCAGCCAGGAAGGATCCAGACGCGTTCTGGGGTGATGCGGCTCGTCGGGAACTCGACTGGTTCACACCGTTTGAGCAGGTGCTCGACTGGTCCAATCCTCCCTTCGCTCGCTGGTTTCAAGGGGGCACCACCAACCTTTCGCACAACTGCCTTGATCGCCATCTTCACGGTGAGACGGCCAACAAGACGGCCCTGATCTGGGAAGGGGAGCCCGGCGATGTCCGCCGCTTCACCTACCGAGAACTGCACGCTGAGGTGTGCAAGGCGGCCAATGCGCTCAAATCCATGGGCATTGGCAAAGGGGATCTGGTGGCCCTCTACATGCCGATGATTCCGGAGGCGGCGATTGCCATGCTGGCCTGTGCCCGCATCGGCGCTCCCCACTCAGTGGTCTTTGGTGGCTTCTCCGCAGAAGCGCTTCGAGACCGCCTGATCGATGGAGAGGCGAAGGCCGTGATCACGGCTGACGGTGGCTTCCGCAAGGACAAGCCCGTTTCACTGAAACCTGCCGTCGATGCCGCCCTGGCCGGCGGTGCCTGTCCATCGGTGACCTCCGTGCTGGTGGTGCAGCGCACCCAACAGCCGGTGGAGATGGCCCAGGGCCGCGACCAGTGGTGGCATGCGCTCGTGGATGGCCAGTCCAGCGAATGCCCAGCGGAGCCGATGCAGAGCGAAGATCGGCTCTTCGTGCTTTACACGTCTGGATCCACTGGCAAACCCAAGGGGGTGGTGCACACCACCGCGGGATACAACCTCTGGGCCCACCTCACGTTTCAGTGGATCTTTGATCTCCGCGACAACGACGTGTACTGGTGCACAGCGGATGTGGGCTGGATCACCGGTCACAGCTACATCGTGTATGGCCCGTTGTCGAACGGGGCCACCACAGTGATGTACGAGGGTGCGCCACGACCTTCGAAGCCTGGGGCGTTCTGGGAGGTGATCCAGAAGCACGGGGTCACAATCTTCTACACCGCTCCCACAGCGATCCGGGCGTTCATGAAGAGCGGCCGAACCGTGCCGGATCAGTTCGACATGAGCAGCTTGCGATTGCTCGGAACCGTCGGTGAACCCATCAACCCTGAAGCCTGGATGTGGTACAGGGATGTGATCGGTGGTGGCCGCTGTCCGATTATTGACACCTGGTGGCAGACCGAAACCGGCGGCGTGATGATCAGCCCTCTTCCTGGGGCCACCCCGACCAAGCCTGGCTCAGCCACCCTCCCGCTTCCTGGAATCGAAGCCGATGTGGTGGACGCTGAAGGCAACAGTGTGGCGGCCAATGAGGGGGGATATCTGGTGGTGCGTCGTCCCTGGCCCGGGATGATGCGTACGGTGCATGGCAATCCAGAGCGATTCCGTCAGAGCTACTGGGAGCACATCCGTCCAGACGATGGCAGCCACATCTACTTCGCTGGTGACGGTGCGCGTCGCGATGCGGACGGTTACTTCTGGGTGATGGGACGCGTGGACGACGTCATCAATGTGTCGGGCCACCGTCTCGGCACCATGGAAATCGAATCAGCCCTGGTCAGTCACCCTGCGGTGGCGGAGGCCGCTGTGGTCGGGCGTCCTGACGATCTCAAAGGCGAGGGCATTGTGGCCTTCGTCACCCTTGAGGTGGAGCGCGAAGCCAGTGATGCACTGATCGCTGAATTGCGGGCTCATGTGGGAACCGAAATCGGCCCGATCGCTCGCCCTGATGAAATCCGCTGCAGTGATGCCCTTCCCAAAACGCGCAGTGGCAAGATCATGCGCCGGATTCTCAGGGCACTGGCAGCTGGGGAGGATGTGACTGGTGACACCAGCACCCTGGAAGATCGCTCCGTGCTGGATCGTTTAAGGGCCTGATCTCAGGCCCAGGCAAGCAGGAGGTCGACCAAGCGGCGGATGCGTCGACTGCGACCTGGGTCATCAGCCCAGTCGCCCAGAAGTCCCTGGCGCAGTCCTGCACTCGCTGGGGTGAGGTGGTCGCCAGTGGTCTGCACAAAGCGGCTTTGGTCCCCAGGTCTGCGCTGGAGCGCCTGAATCAGATCGTCGCTTTGATCGAGGGCATCCTCCCCGAAGCGCACAACCAGATTGCGGTTCTGCCGGTAAAAACGCTCGATCATGTTGAGCGTTTCCGTTGGCCCGGGGCTGAACTCGGTGACCACACCGAGCTTCGGAGCAAGGCTCCCGAGCAGGGGGATGGAGCGTTCGGCGGTGAAGTTGTTGAAACTGAGCGCTGCTAAACCGCTGCAGCCGCGCCCATCGTCCGGAGCGAGAAGATGGAGCTTGCAGCCAAGACTGTGTCCGAGCCGCAAGGGTGTGTAAGTGGTGTTGAGCCGTTCTTCGAGGCGGAGTCGACACGTCCTGAGTTGTTGCCAGCCCTCGCGGGCCTGCAGTTGGTGGTCGAATCCAGGAACGTAACTCCAGGCGTGGATGGCATAGCCCTCATCAGCCAACCATTCCAGGAGGCGTCGGTAGCTGATCTGGGGATTGGTGGCGAGATAACTGCCACCAATGAAGTCCACGAGACCTCGGACGGAGTCCTTTGGCCACAGACACCAGCACTGACCGCGTCGCTGCCAACGGTTCACCCTGCGGCCAGAGTGCGCACGACCGCCTCTGCCTCCTTCACATGGGCTGGTCCATCGAGGAGGTTGTTGAAAACCAGTTGAATCACGCCCTGCTGATCGATCACGTACGTCACCCGTGCGGGGAGGAGTCCGAAGGTTTTGGGAACGCCAAAGGATCGGCGCAGATTGCCCGTGTTGTCGCTCAGCAGCGGAAAGGGCAATTGATGGCGTTCAGCGAAACGACGATGGCTGACAGCGTCGTCCCCGCTCACGCCCCAAACTTCAGCACCCAGTGCCGTGAGATCGGAGTACTGATCCCGGAACGTGCAGGCTTCGGCTGTACACCCGGGAGTGTCGTCCTTCGGGTAGAAAAACAGCACAAGAATCTTCCCTTTGAGGTCTTCGAGCCGGCGCATCTGACCGTCTTGATCTTCGAGAGCAAAGCTCGGAGCTGCGTCGCCAGTCTTCAGAGCCATTGGGATTTTGCGCTGAGGCCAGCTTAGGAAGCCTTTGCTGGTGACGAGAGAATGGGCCTGCTGAGATCTGATGACCCCTCCCATGACTGACAGTTCCCTGGAGTCCGGTCAATTGGATCTGCTGCAGGACTTCAAAACGCCGTCCGATCCCGTGTGCGCGATCGAGACGCCGTCGAGCGCAGAACCCTCATCGGAGGGGCCTCCTTCCCGTCTCTTGATTGTTGATACGGAAACGACAGGCCTGGATGCTGACCGTGATCAGTGCCTCGAACTGGGAGCCATCCTGTTTTCCATCCCCCATCGTCAGGTTCTGGCTCAGATGTCGTGTCTGCTGCCGGTCGATCACAATCCCGCAGAAGCGATCAATCGAATCCCTGCGGAGGTGAGTCGCCTTGATCAGCCCTGGGGGGATGGGCTGGCTTGGTTTGAGCGCATGATGGCCAGCGCTGATTACCTCGTGGCGCACAACGCAGCCTTTGATCGCCAATGGTTCGGTCGCGGGTCGTTGCCAGAAGCAACACGTCCCTGGCTTTGCACCCTTGAAGATGTCCGTTGGCCAGAAGCGCGCAATCTGCGAGCCAGGCCTTCGGTGATCGACCTTGCTCTGGCCTATGGAATTCCTGTGTGGTCAGCGCATCGTGCTCTCACCGATTGCATGTATCTGGCCGAGGTGTTTCAGCGCTGCGACGACCTCGAGCGACTGATCGCCCATGCGCTGGAGCCACGCCGACTCGTGCGTGCCCAGGTGTCCTACGACCAGCGCCATCTCGCTCGAGACGCGGGCTTCCGTTGGAATGACCCGATCAAGGGTGCCTGGGCCAGGCGGCTTTCGGAGCGAGAAGAGCGGGAGCTTCCCTTCCGCGTGGTGCCGGTGGAGGCTGCGTTGCCGCAGGCATCCTGATTTCCTTCAGCTGTCCGAAGTCACGCGGGGTTTTTGCCGAGGGTTGTCTCTCAGCGGCCACCCTGACGGTATGAACGTCTCGACGCAACGCCATTCCGTTCGATTGCGCCTGCAGCGATGGCAGCAGGTCAGAACCTGGGCGCGTTTGATCCGTGAGGCGGAATGTCTTTGGCATGTGGATGTCCGCGAGCTGAAAAGGCTTGGAGCACTGGAACTTTCCCAACTGCTGAATGAGGTTCCTTCCTGTCAGCGCAGTCGGGTGAATCGTTGGCTCACCCGCTACAGCGTGTCGACTCGCCTTCCCTTCGAGAGCGGCGGATCGCGCTCACGTTCTTGCAGCTCGCCTGAGACCAAAGATGAGTCTCGACGGCCCTGAACAGGTTTTGTGCACTCCCTTAACCTACTGCTAACGACCAAATCAGTTTCGGTTAGCTACTCCTAGGACGCCGATTTCTCCCAGGCTTCCCATGAGCTTCGCCAAGAAGGCTCTCATTTTTTCCTCTTTGCTGGCTCTTGGAGCTGGCGTTTCCGCATCTGCCGCTGATCGTCTGAACGGTGCAGGTGCGTCTTTCCCAGCCAAGATCTACCAGCGCTGGTTCGCTGAACTGGCCAAGGCCGGTGGCCCTCAGGTCAACTATCAGGCTGTTGGATCCGGTTCCGGCCGTAAGGCTTTCATCGACCAGACCGTGAACTTCGGTGCTTCTGACGATCCGATGAAGCCCAAGGACATGGCCAAGGTGAAGCGCGGTGTCGTGCAGATCCCCATGGTGGGCGGCACCATCGCCTTCGGTTACAACAAGCCCGGTTGCAACCTCAAGCTGACCCAGAAGCAGGCTGTTCAGGTGGCGATCGGCAAGATCACCAACTGGAAGCAGCTCGGTTGCGCCCCCGGCAACATCACCTGGGTGCACCGTTCCGACGGTTCTGGCACCACCAAGGCCTTCACCAACTCCATGCAGGCCTTCTCCTCTGAGTGGACCCTGGGTACCGGCAAGTCCGTCAAGTGGCCCGGTAAGAACGCTGTGGGTGCCAAGGGCAACTCCGGCGTCGCTGGCACCATTCAGAACAAAGTTGGCGCCATCGGTTACGTCAACCAGTCCTACATCAAGGGCAAGGTTGTGGCTGCAGCCCTGCAGAACAAGTCCGGTGAATTCCTCAAGCCTTCTGTGAAGGCCGGTGCCACCGCACTGAACGGCATCAAGCTGGATTCCAACCTGGCTGGCAAGAACCCCAACCCTTCTGCCAAGGGTGCTTACCCCATCGCCACCCTCACCTGGGTGCTGGCTTACAAGACCGGCAACGGCAAGAACACCGCTGCCATCAAGGAAGCCTTCAACTTCATGCTGAGCAACAAGGCTCAGGACCAGGCTCCCAGCCTCGGTTTCGTTCCCCTGAAGGGCGGCATCCTCAGCAAGGCCAAGGCTGCTGTGAACAAGATCGGCAAGTGATTCACTGAATCAACTTCAACGATCGAATGAACGAGGAGGGGGCAACCCCTCCTTTTTTATGTTTCCTTTATCTTTCCGAACTTTTAGGGGACCCTTAAAGCTCTGATCCCCATCCCTTTGCCTGCGAGGGATGTTGTGCTCCATACACTTCCTTGTATCGAGAGCTTCAGCCATGGTCTCTGCTCCTCAGTCCGCTCCCAGCCGTCGTGACGGTTTTCTTGAGCTGCTCGAGAACAATTTTCAGAAGCGCAACCTGGTGCATCTTTCGGCGGGCAGTGTGGTGCCTTTGCTGAAGAACAGCCTCTGGCTTGTTGTGAGAGGCATGGTGAAGCTCGGTGCCGTTTCCGTGCATGGTGATGAGCTTTTACTGGGTTTGGCTGGGCCCAATGAGCCGTTCGGCGAGCCTCTGAGCACCGTGGAGGCCTATGAAGCCGTCACCCTCACGGATTGCGATCTCCTGTGCGTGACGATGGCGGAAGTGAGCGAATCCTCTGATCTCGCCAAAGCACTTCTTGATGCTGTTGTTCTGCGTTATCGCCAATCGGAATACCTGCTCTCACTTCTTGGGTTGCGCCGCGTTGAAGAGCGGGTTCGCGGTTTTCTTGAATTGCTGGCCCAGGATTACGGTCAGCCCTGTGATGAAGGATTGCGCCTGAACCTGCGTTTGACCCATCAGGAGATGGCGAGCGCCTTGAGTACAACACGCGTGACAGTGACCCGTGTGATTGGCCTCCTCAGGGATGAGGGTTGGCTCAAGATTGATGCCCAGCGTCACCTTGTGATCACCCATCTGCCCAAGAAATAAATCAACCGGATTGTCAGCTCCAGGGAGTCTCCCTAGAAATGAGCTGATGGTTTAAGGCCTTGGCTGATTCCTCGTTTCCATTGGTCCTGTTGGCCCTGCATGCCGTGCAGGGTTATTGGTATGCAGGCCTGCTGATGGCCATTCTGTTCTCACTGTTCGGTGTGCAGGCGATCGATCCGGCGGCCAAGGGGTGGTCCCACCCCCTGTTCCGACTGGTGATCATTCCTGGCGTTTCACTGTTCTGGCCGCTCCTGCTTGTGCGCTGGGTGCGCCGTCAAGGGCCACCGCAGGAGCGCAATGCCCATCGCCTGGCTGTGCGGCCATGATTCGTTCCCATCGCATCGTGCACAGGCGCCTGTTTCCGCTGATTGCGCTGCTTGCGCTGGTGCTGTCTGTTTCGGCTCTGGCTCTACGACCGGCTGTCCCCATTTCGTCGCCTGCCTCAGCCCCGCTGTTTCAGTCACTTGGTTTTTCCAGTGCACCTCTTTCGGCGTCTAAGAGTGTTCGGGTCAAGGTGAATGGGCATCCCGTCCTGCTGGGTTACCAGCAGGACGCATTGGGTCAGCCAACGCTTTTGATCCAACCCCTGCAGATTCAATCCGAGGCCCAGGTTCAGGTCTTGTGGACCCGCGGCAATGCTTCAGGTGACACGCCTCCAGCGGCGGTGTTTCTCGGACAGCTCTCTGGCGCATCGGCCCTTGCCTTGCCTTTGCCAAGCGACTTTTCCACGGACCGCCCCGGTGGGCTTGTGTTTCGCAGTCTTCCTCTAGCCAAAACCCTCGGACGCGTTGATCTGGCTGCGCTTCCTTCCAATCTGTTTCAAGAGAGTCGCTGATCATGGGGCATCCGTATCAAGCCGTTCAGTGGACCCGTAAAAAGCTGATTTACGACGGCATTCTTCTTGCCTTGGTGATGGGCTATCTGGTGGTTTTCACCCAGATCACCTATGCCCTCAACCGTGCTGTTGGTTCTGTTGCTGAATGGGAAGGGGTCGAAATCAGGGCCTACGGAAGCGCCGCCTTCATCCTTCTCAGCATCATCCTCTGCATCGGTCCTCTCAGTCGTCTGAACAAGCGCTTTCACGTGCTGCTGTTCAATCGGCGACACATGGGTGTTCTTGCCTTTCTGCTGGCGCTGTTCCATGTGCATGGCTTCCGTTTGCCTGCCCAGCCGTTTCAAGCCCTCGGACTGTCTGTTCCCAGAATTCCGTTTCAGTTCTTTGGGGCCCTGCCCTGGTACAACGATTTCGGCGATCTCGATCCCCTCGTGTCCCTGTTTGTGGGGAATCGCCATTTCGACAGCCTCACGTTTTTTCCGTTTGAACTTCTCGGGCTTGGGGCTCTGCTGGTGATGTTCGTGATGGCTGCCACCAGCCACGACTTCTGGCTTGTGAATCTCACGCCTCCGATCTGGAAGGCCATTCATATGGCTGTGTATGTCGCCTATGCCCTGCTTGTCGGACACATCCTCCTTGGTCCTCTGCAGACCAACCGTGACCCCTGGCTCACGGCTCTGGCTCTGGTGTCGTTTGTGTGTGTGATCGGGTTGCATCTCATCAGTGGCTGGCGGGAACGCAAGGCCGATCGATCCCTTATGTCTCAGGCGGATGCTCGTGCTGGCGAGGGGTTTGTGGATGTGATGGCGCTCGCTGACCTAGAGGAGGGATGCGGCATACCGGTTGTGATCCGTGGTGAACGGGTTGCCCTCTTCCGTCAGGGCGATGCGGTCTATGCCCTCAGCAATGTTTGCGCCCATCAAAACGGTCCTCTGGCCGATGGTCGTCTTAATCACGGTTGCGTGGTGTGTCCCTGGCATGGCTGGGAATACCGCGCGGACACTGGCGTTTCCCCTCCGCCGTTTGAGGAGCGTGTTCCGGTGTTCCCCGTGCGCATTCAAGAGGGCCGGGTGTACGTGGCGCTCCAGCCCGTTCTCAACGCAGTGAGTTGATCGTTATGTCAAAGAGCAAGACTCCTTTTTTTGTTCATTACCTGCCACTGCCGCCTGGGCTGCGTGCCTTCGTGATTTGGCTTGTGTTTGGCCTCAGTGTGCTCACGTTGATCCTCTCGATCGTGGTTCCAGCCCTTCAGGATCAGTTCGGTCCTGGCTGGCGCCAACCAACCCGGGAGATCAGTGGTTTGCTCCTCGATGGTCCTGGTGCACCGCAATTGCTGATCCCAAGGCCTGAGGGGTCGGGCGAGTCTGCATATTCCAGGGTTCTGCTGGCGAGCACCGTGAAGCTCGCGCCGCCGGCATCGGTGCTGGATAAGTCCGGTGAATGGGTGAAGCTGCGCGGAGCTTTGTTTTCCAATGGCAGCCTGACGGTGATGAACACCAATCGCGCCACGGTTCTGGATGCGCCTCTTTCGGCCCAGCCGGTTCCGAGCGAAGCGACGCCCCTTGGGACATTCACCCTGAAGGGAGAGATTATCGACGCCAAATGTTTCTCCGGGGTGATGAAGCCCGGTGCTGGTAAAACCCATCTCGGTTGTGCCGTTCGCTGCATCAGTGGAGGTGTGCCTGCTCTGTTCCACACGCGCAACGCGCAGGGTCAGGAACTGGATCTCCTGCTTCTTGATGAGCAGGGTGATGCCGTCAACGACAGGGTGCTTGATCGCGTTGCCCTGCCTCTGGAGATCCGCGGGGAAGTGCTGAAGTTGAATGATCTCCTGTTGCTGCGTGCCGACCCTTCCACATACCGCTCGCTGCTCTGAACGTTTTCGTTGTTTCGCCTGCCGATTCAGTCCATGGTTTCCCCCCAGCTCGAGGTCCTGTTTTCGCGATCTCTGGCCTCCCTTCGCCCGGTCATCGTTTCGTTCCTGATCGTTCATGCCATGAGTCTCAGTGGCGGACTCGATCAGGCGTTGTCACCTTGCAACGTGCTGTTGGTCGGCAATTTCTGTGCCGCGATGCTCGTGCTCACGTTATTCAAACCGGCAGCCATCCTCAGGGAGATTTCTGATCTTCCGTGGTCGATCAAGGGCTTGATGTTGCTGGATGGTGCGCTGACCGCGCTGATATCGGCCCTGATCTTCACCGGACTTGAGTACACCACTGCCAGTAACGCCATCCTCATCGGCCGCATGGCTCCAGTTCTGTACGCCTTAATCGGTGCCCTTGCTCTGGGCACCGTGCTGTCAAGGCCTGTTTGGATTGGCAATGGCTTCATCATTGTTGGTGTGTTGATGATTGTGTTATTCAGTACCGGCGGCAATGTCAATAAAGGCGACGCAATGATGATCGCTTCGACGTTCGTTTTTTCGATTGTCTCGATCATTGGCAAAAAGCTAGTTGCCAGGAAGATCTCGATGCCGGTGTTGCTCTTTGCGAGGAATCTGTCTGGCAGTGTGATTTTCTTCTTCGTTGCGATCTATTTGTTTGGTGTCCATCATTTCGCTGATGTTTTTGCCGGCTCTCTCTGGGTTGTGATGCTTGTTTATGCTGGTTTGATTATCGTAGTCTCCCAATGGCTTTGGTATAAGGCGTCTGCTGAATTGAGCTCCGTGAGTATGGGGCGTTGGGCTTCACCAGCCCCGCTTGTGGGCCTCACCTTCGCCTACTTTGTGAATAACAACATTCCCGATAGCAAGCAGTTAATCGCAGCAGTTGTGATTCTGGTGGGGATCGCCATCACCACCTTCGGAAAGCCAGCACCTGTGGCGCAAGTCGCGGAAGATAAGCGTGAAACCAGTAGTAAGGCTGATCTGTTGATGCAAGGGGACAACGTCGTTTCCCCGTCCGTATGACGGTGGGCATTGGTGTGATCTGCGATGCCCTGGCGTATCGCGATCAACCCGGATCTGACGTGATCCGCTTCTATCAGGCATTGGCCAGAGATCAGGCGTTTGAGTCGTTTCACCTCCCTTTGCCCGCCTTGCGAGCGGCGTTGATGAAGGGTGATGCAAGCCAGATTCCTGCTCTTCGCCTCAGTGACCGAGCTGCGGCCACCCTTTGGATGGCGGAGTCTCTCGGGGATCTGGAGCTCCTGCCTGCCGAGCACTTTGATCTGCTGTTTTGCAGAACGCTGAAGCCGTTTCCTCCCCGTCACCTCGAAGTGCTGCAGCAGCTTGAGCCCTTCACGCGCTTTCTGAACCGGCCCTCGAGCAAGATCAGGCAGCTGGCCTCTTGGTTCCTGGCTGATATCGCCGGAGCTTTTACGCCTGCGTCGCGGTTGATCCGTTCGCCTGAGGCTCTGGCCGACGTTCTTGAGCTTTGGGGCGACATTGTGGTGAAGCGCCCGAACAGCACTCAGGGCCGTGGGGTGTCCCGCTTGCGTCGATCTGCTGGGGGTGTCCAATTGAGTCAGGGGTTCCGCGAGGTCGAAACGTTTCCCTCGTTGGACCCTGTGATGGCTTTGATCGGTGATGTTGCGGAGGAATGGTTGGTGATGCCGTTCCTTCCTGGCACTTCCAAGGGAGACAAGCGCGTTCTGGTGGTGGACGGGGAGGTTGTCGCCGGCTACCGCCGGCGCTCGCGGAGTGGGCACTGGATCAACAATGTGGCCTTGGATGCCGACTGTGAACTGGAAGCGGTCTCGGACGACGAGCGTTTTGTCGTTGCCGCCACCGCTCCGGCCTATCAATCGATGGGTCTGCGCGTGCTCGGTTACGACTTTCTGGCCGGTGACCGGGGAGAGCCTGTGGTGAGTGAGATCAATGTGGGCAACATCGGCGGCTTTTCCAGGGTGGCTGAACTGGGTGGTCCTGATGCCATGCAGCAGCTCTTGAGCTGGATCCAGCTCTTCGCTCAATCCGAAGGCGAGGCCTCGATTGCCCCTGCTCGGGAGCACCATGCTGCTGCGATGGCTGCGATTTACCAGCAATCGGTTGATCAGGGTGGCGTCACCATGGATGCCGGACTGATGACGGCCGAGTGCTTTCGGCAGCGGTTGAGCGCTTGCGGTGAGAGGTCTGGCTTCTGGGTGCTCAGCGTGGCAGGCGAGGTGCTGGGTTGGACGGAGTTGCGGGCCTACTCACCGCGTTGGGGGTATCGCTTCACAGCCGAGACATCAACCTATGTGCATGCCTCTGCCCGGGGAAGGGGTTTCGGTTCCAAACTTCAGCGTTTTGTGATTGGCCAGGCAAGGGAGATGCGTTACCGCCATTTGGTGGCCAAAGTTGTGTCCAGGAATGACCAAAGTGTGGCGTTTCATCTGAGGCATGGGTTTGAGCGTGTCGGCATTCAGAAAGAGGTGGGTTTCCTCGGAAATTCATGGCACGATGTTGTGATCCTTCAGTGCTTGTTGGTCTGACATGGCTGTGCCTGGATCAGTGCTTGGCATGTCGCGGCGTTTGCAAGCGCTGATTGCCTCAATTGGTGAACAGCCTCCCTCGAGCCTCAGCCAACTTGAGCGCTGCGTTGCTGATGCTCAACTCGTTGAGCAGGATCTCTTGCCGTGGGCAGATTTCCGTCATCCTGTTGAAGATAGTTATGGACGGCGATTAATCTGGAAATCTGATTTTGTTGAGCTCATGGTGATGAGCTGGATCCCTGGCGATTTCAGTGCGATTCATGATCATGGGACTGCACACTGGGGTGTGGTTCAGTCTTTCGGGCCTGCAACGCATTCGTTGTTCAGGCTTCATGGATCACAACTTGAATTTGACCGTCAAAGTGATTATCGGCCCGGTCAGATTCAAACAGTGGATCATCGCTTGATTCATCAGATGGGCAATGCCAGTGGCACCCCTTTTGTGAGCTTGCATGTCTATGCGGCTCTGCAGCCCTTGGCCACAATCACCGCCAATGCCCGGGTGTTTGATGTGGTGGAGGGGGTGATCCAGTTCACCGACGGCGGTGTGTTCTTCGCCCTTCCTGACGCTCAGGTGAAACGTCAGATCACAGGACTGAAGGCCACCCCTTCGCTGGTGAGCGATCAGCGCCGTCTGCGCGATGCGCGGCTGCAAGTGATGGCCCACGCCTGAGCAAAAAAAAATCCCCCCGAAGAGGGACTGCTTGCCTTGCGGCGACGGTCAAATCGGAGCGGCGGGATTTGAACCCACGACCCCCACTACCCCAAAGTGGTGCGCTACCAAGCTGCGCTACGCCCCGTCAGAATCAAGTTATCACAAGGCATCCACGCTCTTGATCCGTCGTCGGATCCGGGCGAGAAGACGGACGGTCAGCCGCTCGCGTGATTCGCCTGAATACCCCCAGATCCGCAGTTCTCTCGACAGCTCGCGCAGCTCTCGCATGCCCATGGAGGCAAGCTGCAACTCCGGCAAGGTCCTCCAGGCTCGCGAGCTCATCGGCAACGGTGCTTTCGCCCCCCGCTCTCCGATGTTGATCGTGCCGTCCGCGATCCATTCCGGGATCAACACCACGAGCACCGCAATCAGGCCATACAGCTCCACGAGACCTCTTGGCAGTGGATGGAGGCGACGCTTTGCGGTTGGTTTGGGAGGGGAGGACACAGGGCTGTCTTGGTCAGATCGCGAGGGTTCCAGGATTGCTCGGAGCGCTGTCGAGCGCTGGTCCAGAGTCTCGCCAAAGGAAGGGCTGGCCGTCTGGTGACGGTGCTCGGAGGGAGAACGCCAGGGCGAACACCATGAGCACGGTCGCGACCAGAATGGCGATCACCCAGCGATCCGGGAGGGTGCGATTCACGGATTCAACGCAATCGGACTGTTGTCGCCACGCAGCACGCAATGGCTGATGGTCCAGTCGTAGTGACTCCAAACCGTGTCGGGCAAGCGGTAGTCAGCCCCGTCGAAGTCTCCGAGGGCGACCCCTGTGGGCATCGCCGAGCAATAGGGCCTGCTTCCTGGCCTTGCCAAGTACTGCTGGTGATAGCCCTCAGCGAAGTAATACGGACGATCGGCGGCGATCTCCGTGGTGATGTCACCGTGGCCAGCCGCGGAGAGGGCGGTTTGATACCAAGCACGACTGGCCTGGGCCAATTGCATCTGGCGGGCATTGGTGGTGTAGATCGCTGATCGGTATTGGCTGCCTCGGTCGTTGCCCTGGCGATCACCCTGGGTGGGATCGTGACACTCCCAGAACAGTTTGAGCAGGTCACTGACGTCGATAGCAGGGGTGCTCCACACCACGCGCACCACTTCGGTGTGGCCGGTTCGTCCGCTGCAAACCTGGTCGTAACTCGGTTGGTCGGTCTGACCGCCTGCATATCCCACAGACGTTGAAATCACGCCTGGGAGCCTCCAGAAGCCTTTTTCGGCGCCCCAGAAGCAACCGCAACCGAACACGATCTCTTCCTGGTCCTCCATCAGGGGAGCGCGCAGGGGAGATCCGAGCACGACATGGCGCTCGATGCCATCGCCCTGCTCACGAGTCCCCGTGGACCCTGTCAACCAATTGGGGAGCATGCCAAGGACACATCAGAGCCCAAATTAGGGGGTTGTCACTGGATCGAGGCGAATGTGATTGAGCAAGGTGGTGACAAAGGCAAAGAGCAGGAACGGCAGGCTCAGAACAAGAATCAATCCCACCCCAACGAGTGCAAAAAGAGGTCTTGATGACCCCATGAGCGCCAGGCCTGAAGCGAGGCTCACGAAGATCACGGCCATCCAAGCCAGGATTTGGACGTAAATGTCACCGAACGTGAGCGTGCAGCGAACGTGAAATGGGGTGTCGTTGCCTGACGTCATGATTCCAGGGCAGTGATCTCAGCTAAGCCGAAGGCGTGAGCTTTGTCCGCCGTTCATTGCGCAAGCGTTGCGTCAGGCCACGGATTCCAGCCGTTCCTCGGCCTGTTCCCGCTCCCAAAGACTGCGGTAAAGCCCCCTTTCTTGGATCAGCTGATTGTGATGTCCTTGCTGCACAAGGCGACCCTCTTCGAGCACGAGGATCCGATCGCATGCAGCAGCGGCAGAGAGCTGGTGGCTGATCATCACCACGGTTCGTTGGGTCTGACGGCGCACTGATGTGAGGATTTCAGCGGCTGTGTTGTTGTCCACGCTCGCGAGGGCATCATCCAGCACCAGCACAGGACAGTCCATCAGCAGGGCCCGTCCCAGGGCCGTGCGCTGGCGCTGGCCTCCACTGAGGGTGATCCCCCGTTCCCCGACCAGGGTGTCCATGCCGTCAGGGAAGCCGCGAACGTCGCTCATTAACCGTGCTTGCTCCGCTGCGGACTCCACCCTGTTCATGGAAGCCTGAGGCTCGCCGTAGCGGAGGTTGTCTGCCAGCGAATTGGTGAACAGATAGCCCTCCTGAGGGACGAGAGCGATCTGAGCACGCAGATCATCGAGGCGAAGTCTGGTCACGTCATGACCATCGAGGAACAGCTCTCCAGCTGGAACATTCACCATCCGGCCGAGGGCCCTTGCCAAGGTCGTCTTCCCGCATCCCACGGGACCCACCACGGCCACGAGCTCTCCAGGGCGAATGCTGAAGGTCAGTCCGTTCAAGGTGTCCTTGGCACTGTCCTCGTAGCGGATGTGCAGGTTGCGGGCTTCGAGTGCACCGCGCACCGGTTGTTGAAGGGTGACTGGTTGGCTGCTGTTGCGGATCAAGGGCTGGCGCGACAGCAGCTCTTCCACCCGTTCGAGACTCACCTGCCCGGTCTGGAAGGTGTTCAGGGTGAATCCCAGCAACGCAGTTGGGAACACCAACCGTTCCACATACAGGATCAGGGCCACGAGTCCGCCGATCGACAGCGTGCCCTGCTGCAGTTGGCCACTGCCGAGGGCTAGGAGAAGGAGGAGGGAGATCGATGAGATTCCCTCCAGGAGGGGGAACAGGGTGCTGCGGGTTTTGGCCAGTTGGATGGCGGAGTCGCGATAGCGGCGATTGCGAGAACTGAACGCATTCAGTTCCTGATCTTCCTGGTTGTAGATCTTGATGGCGGCGATGCCTGAGAGGTCTTCCTGGATCAGTTCACTCAGGCCTGACAGGGCTTCCTGCTGCCGGCGTTGCTGATGCATCATCCGCCGCCCGAACAGTCGCACCGATCCCAGCATCACCGGGTACAAAGCGATGGCTGCCAGGGTGAGTCCCGGATCGATGGCGAGCATGGCCGGCAGGGTGAAGGCGTAGGCCAACGCGGTGTTCGTGAGGCTGAGCACGGCAAATCCCAGCAGCCGGCGAACGTTTTCCACATCACTGGTGGCCCGGCTGATCACCTCACCGCTGCCCGTTTTTTGAACCCACCCGGGCTCCTGCTGCAGCATTTGGTCAAAGAGCTTCTGGCGCAGCTCCACCTCCACCTGCCGCCCAACACCGAACACGAGTTGCCGCGAAATCAACCGCACCACAGCCATCGAGCTCGCCAGCAGAACAATCCAGCCGGCCTGGGTCAGCACATCCGCCAGCGCGAAATCGTTCTGCAGGTCGTCCACCACCCGCCGCACTTCTAGGGGGATGGTGACGCTGAGAATGTTCACCACCACAAGTGCGATGGCGCCCAACACAACCGTGCGCCGGTGAGGTTTCAGGTAGCGGCCGATCAGATCGAGGCGGAAGGCGGCCATCGGAGATCCTGAACAGACAACAACCTAGGCATCAGTCGATGCGGCAGGCTGCGGGAAATCGCGACCGTGGCGTGTCCGAGTCTGTTGATCAGAACCATCCTCTCGAGGCGATTGATCGCGACACCGTGGATCATCTGCTGGCTTGTGAACGCCCAGGCGATCAGGAAATCACAGACCTGGCGAGGCTTTTCATGCGTTATGAACCGTTCCCCGGTGCCGCTTCCCTTCGCAACGATCTCGATCGGGTTCTGACCTTCTGGGGGCTATCCCGCGAGGAGCTCAACAGCAAGGCGCGGGCGCTCTGGTCTGCAGGTTTCCGTCCCGGCCAATCCGAAGCGGACGGTGTGGGATCCGGTTTCGATGCTCAGCAATCCGACAGCCCGTAACGCTGAGACGAAGAGGCGCCGGAAGAACTGGCCAGCAAGCGCATTGTGGGTGATATTGGTTTATCCCCATCACCTGGCCCGGAGTGCTCAAGCACCCGGGTTTTTTTCTGCTCACGGGTCGCTGCAACGCGTCAGAGGCTCTGCTCCATGGTTTCTTCGCCCATGTCCTGGTCCAAGCGTCTTGATCACTTGCTCAATGGCGGTGTGTTCAGCCATGCCGAAGCCACAGAGCTGATGGAAGCCTGGCTTGCGGAGGCGCTCACGCCTGTGCAAACGGGTGCCTTTCTTGCGGCCCTGCGCTCGAGGGGCGTGGATGGAACCGAATTGGGAGCGATGGCCGCAGTGCTGCGCCAGGCCAGCCCCCTCCCTTGCGAGCGACCGACTCTGGGCCTGGTGGATACCTGTGGCACGGGCGGAGATGGTGCGGACACCTTCAACATTTCCACGGCTGTGGCGTTCACGGCTGCCGCTTGCGGAGCCACCGTGGCAAAGCATGGCAATCGCAGTGCGAGCGGCAAGGTCGGCTCTGCTGATGTTCTCGAGGGCTTGGGTCTCCATCTCAAGGCTCCTGCCGCTCAGGTGGTAAGTGCCTTGCCTGCCACTCGGGTGACCTTTCTGTTTGCACCCGCTTGGCATCCCGCACTGGTGAATCTCGCTCCGCTGCGCAAGAGCCTGGGTGTGCGCACCGTGTTCAACCTGCTGGGCCCTCTTGTGAATCCCCTGCGTCCTGATGGCCAGGTGCTCGGCGTGGCGACGGATGACCTGCTCGATCCCATGGCCGAAGCCTTGCGCTCGCTGGGGCAGGACAGAGCTGTGGTGGTGCACGGATCAGGCGGTTTGGACGAAGCCTCCCTGGCCGGCCCCAACCCTGTGCGCATCCTGGAGAAGGGTCAGGTGCGCTCGGAATGGATTGCTCCGGAGGATCTGGGTTTGCAGCAGGCACCGCTCGATGCCTTGCGTGGAGGTGATCTGGTTCGCAATCAGACCATCCTTGAAGAACTGCTGAGTGGGCGCGGCAGCCAGGCGCAGAACGAGGTGGTTGCTTTCAACACAGCGCTTGTGCTCTGGGTTGCTGGTGTGGAATCCGATTTCAAGCAGGGTGCGCAGAAGGCTCTCGCAGCCCTGTCCCAAGGCTCTCCATGGTCGCGCCTGGAACAGCTGCGTGCTGCGCTGTCCCCCGCCAAGGAAGAATGAACGTATCTGACGTGCTGAAGGGATCAGTTCGACAATGAATGCAGCCTCATCCGGGAACACGGCGATGCTGATGCTCGCTGATGGAACCGTGTTCCAAGGCCTGGCCTGCGGAGCTTTGGGGACTGTCGTGGGTGAGGTGGTCTTCAACACGGGGATGACCGGTTACCAGGAGGTGATGACCGACCCCAGCTATTCCGGTCAGCTGGTCACGTTCACTTACCCAGAGCTGGGCAACACCGGCGTGAATGCTCACGACCAGGAGGCTGATCACGCCCACGTGCGTGGATTGATCGCCCGCCAGCTGTCTCCGGTTTCCAGCAACTGGCGCTCCACCCAGAGTCTGCAGACCTGGCTGGAACAGCAGGGTGTGGTGGGTATCCAGGGAATCGACACGCGCGCTCTGGTGCGTCACCTGCGCGAAACGGGCGCGATGAACGGGATCATTTCGTCCTCAGGGCGCCATCCGGTCGATCTGCGCGAGGAGCTTCTCGCCGCTCCTTCCATGGAGGGGCTCAACCTTGCCGATCGGGTGTCTACCGCAGAGGCCTACACCTGGGAGAAGCCCTGCAGCGTGGCCTTTGACCGTCGTTTGCAACCCGGCCGACGCGATCACCCCTTCCGTGTTGTGGCGATTGACTTCGGCATCAAGCGAGCCATCCTCGATCGGCTCGTGGGCCACGGTTGTGCCGTCACGGTGCTTCCCGCATCGGTGGATCTGAACACCGTTCTGTCCCATGAGCCCGAGGGGGTTTTCCTGTCCAACGGTCCTGGTGACCCCGCGGCTGTCACCCATGGGATTGAGCTGGCCCGTGGCCTCCTCGCGCAGCAAACGCTGCCGTTGTTCGGGATTTGCCTCGGCCATCAGATCCTCGGTCTGGCCCTCGGTGGTGAAACGTTCAAGCTTGGTTACGGCCATCGCGGACTCAACCATCCCTGCGGCACCACGGGCCAGGTGGAGATCACCAGCCAGAACCATGGGTTTGCGCTCGACGCCGCAAGCCTTCCCCAAGACCAGGTGGACATCACCCATCTGAACCTCAACGACCGCACGGTGGCGGCGATGGCCCACCGCCATCAACCTGTGTTCAGCGTGCAGTACCACCCGGAAGCCAGTCCTGGACCTCACGACGCGGATCATCATTTTTCCCGATTCGTCACACTGATGTCGGATCGCCGTTGATCCGTGGTCTGCACAGGTATGCATCCCTACACTTCGCACGACGCGATCCAAGGGGGTCTGTTCCCATCACTGAACTTCAGCGACTGACTGTTTCCCTTCGTGGCGGCTTTGAGCAGAAGGATGGGTGTCTGGTGTTTCACTTCACAGGACAGCTGGATGCCTATTCCGAGAAGCAGTTCCTCAGCTACGTCACTGATGTTCTCAAGGCCAATGCCTCCCCGACGGTTCTCGACCTGAGCAAGATCGATTTCCTTGATTCATCTGGTTTGGGGGCTCTGGTGCAGCTCGCCAAGCAGTGCAAAGACGCCAAACGCAGTTTCGTGATGGTGGGCAATGCCCGGGTCACCCAAACGGTGAAGCTGGTCAGGCTTGAAGAGTTTCTGCACCTGGTGAACGACCTGCAGACGGCCTTCACGCAGTTGGCTGCTTGAGCGACTGGATCCGGCTTCAGCAGGCCTTGCCTTCGCAAGCATCAGACCTTGGACCTCTCCAGCTCGCCTGGCTTGGTGATGCGGTTTGGGAACTCCATCAACGGCTGCGACATTGCCGGCGGCCTGGTCGTTCCGCCGACTTGCATCGTGCGGTTGTGTCGGAAGTTCGGGCTGATGCGCAGGCTCTTGCCCTGGAGCGCCTTCAGCCTCTGCTGACCGATTTGGAACGGGATCTCGTGCGTCGCGGTCGCAACCGTGCCGGTAAGGGGCCCCGTGGTGGGGACCCCGCGGCTTATGGGAAGGCCACGGGATTTGAGACAATGGTTGGCTGGCTCTTTCTTCACAGTCCGGCGCGGCTAGCCCAGCTTCTCGATCGCCTTGAAGAAACCGAATCATCCCTGTCATAACCATCGATCCCATGAGCTCACGCTTCGACCGCCGCCCGTCCCGTCCCCTTCGCGGCGGGGGTCCTGGGGGTGGGCGCCCGTCCCGAGGCGGACCGCGTGGCCGGTCGTCGCGACCGGATGAGGGAGGGACAGGACTGCGTCGTCGTGAGCAGCGCAGCGATGCGCGTGATGCGCGTGACGCCTCCCCCTGGCGCGGAGAGCGTGATGGTGGTGACGGCAGGCGCAGAGGTCCTTCGCGCAGTGACTCCCGCGATTTCAAGCGACCTGCAGGGCGCTCAGGGGCGCGCCCGCTCGACGGTGGTGGGCGAGGCCGCCGCGATCAACGCACGGACGACCGACGTTTCCCTGAACGCAACCGCGCCTTGCCCCTGCGCAGTCGATCGCCGCGATCGGATCGGCAGGATCGTTCGGATCGCCCGGACCGTCGGTTTGAAGAGAAGCCCCGCGGCGAGTCCAGTTCCCATTCCGCCGATCCCGTCGCCGACGATCTCCTCTGGGGACGACATGCCACCCAGGCTGCCCTTGAGGCCGGTCGCCCCATTCACCGCATCTGGTGCACCAGTGAGATGCGCAGTGCACCGCGGTTCATGCAGCTACTGAGAGACGCCAAGTCGTCTGGAGTGCTCGTGGAGGAGGTGACGTGGGCCCGCTTGGCGCAGATGACCGGTGGCGCGGTTCATCAAGGCATTGCCCTGCAGACCGCTGCTGCAGACACCCTGGACCTTGCTGATCTGATCGAGGGCTGTGCCGCCCTTCAGGAAGCTCCTCTGTTGTTGGCATTGGATGGTCTGACCGACCCTCACAATCTGGGAGCCATCGTGCGCTCCGCAGAAGCCCTCGGTGCCCACGGCGTGGTTCTGCCGCAGCGTCGGAGTGCTGGCTTGACCGGGTCGGTGGCCAAGGTGGCGGCCGGCGCTCTGGAGCACCTGCCCGTCGCGAGGGTCGTGAACCTCAACCGATCCCTGGAAACCCTCAAGGATGCGGGCTACCGGGTGGTCGGCCTGGCTGAGGAGGGCGACCAGACGCTGGAGGAGGCTGACCTCGAGGGTCCGCTGGTGGTGGTGACCGGTTCAGAAGGACAGGGCCTGTCGATGCTGACCCGGCGCCACTGCGATCAACTGATCCGCATTCCCCTGCGGGGCGTTACGCCCAGTCTCAATGCGTCAGTGGCGACCGCTCTCTGCTTGTACGAAGTGGCCCGTCGCAGCTGGATGAAAGGTCTGCGCGGACAGAACCCTTCACCCCAGATCGTGCGCCCCAATTTGCAGGCGGCACCGCAACCTGATGCCAGCGTTACGGCGCCGGAAACCGTTCTGGACCTTCAGCTTGAACGGTCCACCGAGCTGGCGACTCCGCGTTTCGATGGAAGTGTTGAACTCTGAAAGCCGACAGCTGTGCTGAATCGGGGCACAATGGCATCGACTTCATCGCTCCGCCATGAGCCCACTGAACAGGCCGATGCGCTCCCTTGCCAACGGTCTTGGACTCGCCTGGTGGGCCAGGGTTCAAACGCAGAGCCCTGATGTCACCTACTGGTACGGCCCTTTCGTTCGCCGTTCCAGCCTTCAGGCAGCCCTTCCGGATTTTCTTGCAGACCTCGCATCTGAGTCGCCTGCGGCCATCGAGCATTCCCTGATCCGTTGCCGTCGCACGGAGCCCTTCACGATTGAATCCCAGTCCCGAGGGGATCACTGGTCTCTCGACTGGCTGATAGCGTCTCAACTGCACGAAAATCCTGACCATGGCGATCGCCGAATGGCGTCAGCAACTGGCGAACGGAGAGGTTTCAGCGCGGGAACTCACCGACCACCATCTGGCCAGGATTGAAGCGGTCGAACCCGGAATCCATGCCTTCCTCGAGGTCACCGCTGAGCGGGCCCGGGCTGATGCCGATCGCGTTGACGAAGCACGGGCCTCCGGTGAAGACCTGCCTCCGCTCGCAGGCATTCCTTTGGCGATCAAGGACAACCTCTGCACCCGCGGAGTGCGCACCACCTGCTCCAGCCGGATGCTCGAGCAGTTCGTGCCGCCTTATGAGTCCACGGTCACCGAACGTCTCTGGGCTGCCGGCGCTGTGTTGCTCGGCAAGACGAATCTCGATGAGTTCGCCATGGGTGGATCCACCGAGACGTCGGCCTTCGGTCCAACGGCGAACCCCTGGAACCCCGAGCATGTTCCCGGTGGCAGTTCCGGTGGCAGTGCCGCGGCTGTGGCTTCCGGTGAGTGCTTGGCATCCATTGGCTCCGATACCGGTGGTTCCATTCGTCAGCCGGCCTCGTTCTGCGGTGTTGTTGGTCTGAAACCCACCTACGGGCGCATCAGTCGTTACGGCCTTGTCGCCTTTGCCAGTTCCCTTGATCAGGTGGGCCCCTTCAGCCATTCCGTGGCCGATGCTGCTGAGCTGCTTCAGGTGATGGCTGGTGCAGATCCCCGCGACTCCACCTGCTTGAACGCTCCCGTTCCCGATTACTGCGCGGCCCTGGGGCGGCCTGTGGAGGGCTTGAAAGTTGGTCTGGTGAAGGAATGCTTCGAGCAGGAAGGCCTGGATCCTCAGGTGAAAGCATCCGTTCTCGCTGCTGCTCAGCAGCTTCAGGCTCTGGGAGCAGACCTCGTGGATGTGAGCTGTCCTCGCTTCAACGACGGCATTGCCACCTACTACGTGATCGCACCGTCTGAGGCTTCGGCCAACCTGGCCCGCTACGACGGCGTGAAATATGGATACCGGGCCGAAGATGCGGCCTCACTGGCTGCCATGACCGCCCGCAGCCGCGCTGAAGGGTTTGGCAGTGAGGTGCAGCGTCGCATCCTGATCGGCACCTATGCCTTGTCTGCGGGCTACGTGGATGCCTACTACAAGAAAGCCCAGCAGGTGCGCACGCTGATTCGGCGTGACTTTGATGCCGCGTTCCAGTCTGTGGATGTGTTGCTCACGCCCACAGCTCCCGGCACGGCCTTCAGGAACGGTGCCCATGCGGATGACCCCCTGGCGATGTACCTCTCCGATTTGCTGACCATTCCGGCCAATCTCGCGGGACTCCCAGCCATCAGCGTCCCTTGCGGTTTCGACACCGGTGGATTGCCCATTGGCGTGCAGCTGATCGGAAACGTGCTCGAGGAACCACTTCTTTTGCAGGTGGCGCATCAGTTCGAACAGGCTGCTGATGTGATGAAAACCCGTCCAGAAGCGGCGTTCATTCCTGGCTGAATGCACTAGATGCGGTGTAGGTGTGTGGGCGCTTCCACTGCATGTTGCGCCGGCCCTTAGGCTGTGGGTATGGCTTTCGTCCCCCTTCACAACCACAGCGATTACAGCCTTCTTGATGGTGCATCCCAGCTGCCCCAGATGGTTGAGCGCGCCAAGGCGTTGGGCATGCCGGCACTGGCCCTAACGGATCACGGTGTGATGTACGGGGCCGTGGAGCTCCTGAAGCTTTGCAAGGGCGCGGGAATCAAGCCCATCATCGGCAATGAGATGTATGTCATCAATGGCTCCATTGATGACCCCCAACCCAAAAAGGAGCGGCGCTACCACCTGGTTGTGCTGGCGAAGAATGCCGTTGGTTATCGGAATCTCGTCAAGCTCACCAGCATCAGTCACCTGCGCGGCATGCGTGGTCGGGGGATTTTTTCGCGCGCCTGCATCGACAAGCACCTTCTTCAGCAACACAGTGAAGGCCTGATCGTGGCCACCGCTTGTTTGGGTGGTGAGATTCCTCAAGCGATCATGCGCGAGAGGCCCGATGTGGCCAGGGATGTGGCCCGTTGGTATCAGGAGGTGTTCGGCGACGACTTCTATCTCGAGATTCAGGATCACGGCTCTCCAGAAGACCGCATCGTGAATGTGGAGATCGTCAAGATTGCCCAGGAACTGGGAATTCAGCTGGTCGCCACCAACGATGCCCACTACCTGACCAGCAACGACGTGGAAGCCCACGACGCCCTTCTCTGCGTGCTCACGGGCAAATTGATCAGCGACGAGAAACGCCTCCGTTACACCGGAACTGAATACCTCAAGAGTGAAGAGGAGATGGGTCGGTTGTTCGCCGATCACCTCGATCCTGCTGTGGTGCAGCAGGCCATTGCCAACACGGTGTCCGTCGCTGAAAAAGTTGAGGATTACGACATTCTCGGCCGCTACCAGATGCCCCGCTTCCCGATTCCGGAGGGGCATACGCCAGTCACCTACCTTCGCGAGGTCACCGAGCAGGGTCTGCGCGATCGGCTTGGACTGTCAGCTGACGGGACGATCGAGGCGACCTATGCCGATCGTCTCTCCCATGAGCTTCAGATCATGGAGCAGATGGGATTTCCCACCTACTTCCTGGTGGTGTGGGACTACATCCGTTTCGCCCGCGAGCAGGGGATTCCTGTTGGACCAGGCCGCGGCTCTGCAGCGGGTTCACTGGTGGCCTACGCCCTTGGGATCACCAATATCGACCCGGTGAGCAATGGCTTGCTGTTTGAGCGTTTCTTGAACCCTGAACGCAAGTCGATGCCTGATATCGACACCGACTTCTGCATCGAACGCCGGGGCGAGGTGATCGATTACGTCACGCGCCGTTACGGCGAGGAGAAGGTGGCACAGATCATCACCTTCAACCGGATGACGTCGAAAGCCGTTCTCAAGGATGTGGCCAGGGTGCTGGATATTCCTTACGGCGATGCCGACCGGCTGGCCAAGCTCATCCCTGTGGTGCGCGGCAAGCCAGCCAAGCTCAAGGCCATGATCGGCGATGAGTCACCGAACCCCGATTTCAAGGAGAAGTACGACAAGGATCCTGTCGTACAACGCTGGGTTGATATGGCGATGCGCATCGAGGGCACCAACAAGACCTTCGGTGTGCACGCTGCCGGTGTGGTGATTGCCGCGGATCCCCTCGACGAGTTGGTCCCCCTGCAGCGCAACAACGATGGTCAGGTGATCACCCAGTACTTCATGGAGGATGTGGAGTCGATGGGCCTCCTGAAGATGGATTTTCTGGGGCTCAAAAACCTCACGATGATCGACAAGACCCTTGAACTTGTCGCTCAGAGCAGTGGGGAGCGGATTGATCCCGACCAACTCCCTCCCCAGGATCAAGGCACCTTCGATCTTCTGGCCCGGGGTGACCTGGAAGGCATCTTCCAGCTGGAATCGACCGGGATGCGCCAGATCGTTCGCGATCTCAAGCCATCGTCGCTGGAGGATATTTCCTCAATCCTGGCTCTGTATCGACCTGGACCTCTCGATGCCGGTCTGATTCCCAAGTTCATCAACCGGAAGCACGGCCGGGAGGCGATTGACTTCGCCCACAGCACCCTGGAGCCGATTCTCAGCGAAACCTACGGAATCATGGTGTACCAGGAGCAGATCATGCGGATCGCGCAGGATCTTGCTGGTTACTCCCTCGGGGAAGCTGACTTGCTGCGCCGGGCCATGGGTAAGAAAAAGGTGTCTGAGATGCAGAAACATCGGGGCATTTTCGTGAAAGGTGCTTCCGAGCGCGGCGTCGACGAGAAGGTTGCCGATGAACTCTTCGACCAGATGGTGCTCTTCGCCGAGTACTGCTTCAACAAAAGCCACTCCACGGCGTATGGGGCTGTGACGTATCAGACCGCATACCTCAAAGCGCACTATCCCGTGGCCTACATGGCTGCGTTGCTCACGGTTAACGCCGGCGCCAGTGACAAGGTTCAGCGTTATATCTCCAACTGCAACGCCATGGGCATCGAGGTGATGCCTCCGGATGTCAACGCGTCAGGCACCGACTTCACCCCCCGCGATCAGCGCATCCTGTTCGGTCTCTCGGCAGTGCGCAATCTCGGTGATGGCGCCATCCGCGCCCTGATTCGTTCCAGGGAAGCGGATGGGCCCTTCGAATCCCTCGCCGATCTATGCGATCGCGTTCCCTCCAGTGTGATCAATCGCCGCAGCCTCGAATCCTTGATTCACTGCGGTGCCATGGATGCGCTTGAGCCAGAGGCCAACCGCGCCCAGTTGATCGCCGATCTTGATCTACTGCTGGATTGGGCGACGTCCCGCGCTCGCGACCGCGCCAGTGGTCAGGGCAATCTCTTTGATCTGATGGCAGGTGCTGCCGGCGGCGAGGCTGATGCCCCCACGGATCTGAGCCTGGCGCCCAAAGCTGCACCGGTGAAGGACTATCACCCCAGTGAAAAGCTCAAGCTTGAGAAGGATCTGGTGGGCTTCTACCTCTCAGACCATCCGCTCAAGCAGCTCACCCCTCCGGCCCGACTGCTCGCTCCGATCGGGCTTGGTGGTTTGGAAGAGCAAGCGGATAAGGCCAAGGTGAGCGCGATTGCCATGGTGAGCGAGATGCGCCAGGTCACCACCCGAAAGGGAGACCGCATGGCGGTGCTTCAGTTGGAAGATCTCACAGGGTCTTGTGAGGCGGTGGTTTTTCCCAAGAGCTACGCCCGGCTTGCGGATCATCTGCTCGCTGAGGCCCGTCTCTTGGTGTGGGCCGCTGTGGATCGCCGCGATGAGCGTGTTCAGCTGATTGTGGATGACTGCCGCGCCATCGATCACCTGCGCCTGTTGATGGTGGAACTGGACGCCGATCAGGCCAGTGATGTGGCGGTTCAACACAAGCTGAGGGAATGCCTCCAGGCGTATCGCCCCGAACAGGATGAACTCGGCGTGCGCGTGCCGGTGGTGGCCGCCGTGCGACGGGGTTCTGATGTTCGGTATGTGCGCCTTGGGCCCCAATTCTGCGTTCGTGATGCCGCTGCGGCGCAGAAGCATCTACTCGAGAGCTCCTTCAGGGTCAGTTGTAGTGACCCGTTACTGGTTTGAACACTCTGATTTCGTCCCCTACTGAGCGTCTGATTTCAGTTGAGCGTCTGAGTTCAGCTCTGCTTCTGCGCGCGGATTGAACTGCGCATTCTCTGCAGGTTGGGTTTGATGTGTTCGAGGCCCAGAAGCGTTCCGGGTTGGGGTTCCCAGCTCGCTGACAAAACCCCGTAGCTCAGTCCAACCAGGCCCAGAAGGAAAAACAAGCCTGAGGTGAGCAGCGTTATTCCAGGCGGGATGTCCAGAATTCCGCGACTCACCAGCAGATAGCTCCCCACAAACACGCCCATGCCCATCAAAGAGGGCAATCCGGTGGCGATGGCCACCCTGCGGGCCATGCGGTTGGCCACATCCTTGGGAATCGGCTGACTCGCCGAAGCGCTCCGTTCCGATCGCCGCGGTTCAAAAGGCAGGGGATCGCGTCGTTCGGCCATGGCTCAGAAAAAACTGGAACCGCGGATCAGCCGCGGATGCCCAGTTTGGCGATCAAATCGCTGTAACGCTTCTCGCTTTTGCCTCGCACGTAGCCCAGCAGGCGCTTGCGCCGGCCGATCATCTTCAGAAGTCCCTGACGGGAGGAGAAGTCGTGGATGTTTTGCTGCAGGTGGCTGCTGAGCTTCGAGATGCGCTCAGTGAGCATGGCCACCTGAACCTCGGCCGATCCTGTGTCGGTGGCGTGGGTCTGATGAGCGTTGATCAGTTCTTGCTTTTCGGTGGTATCGAGCGACATGCGCGGCGTCTGGCCCTGACAGTGCAAACAAACAATTTACTCTGCCGCCGGGCCCTAGGCCGATTGGCTTAACCACTTCAGGCTGGCCCGCAGCCAGGCGTCGCCGTCATCCTCCGCCGGAACGTCAGGACCTGAGGCCACCGCCCGCATGGCCCTGCGGATTTCAAGATCCTCATAACCCAGGGTCTCCAGCGTGATCTGCAGGTCCCGCAGGCATGGTTCGCCGAGGGGAATCGCCTTCACGTCGCTGCGGTCCACCAAAGAAAGGCTCGGTTCTTGCAACGGTGCCCAGTTGCCAAGGCGATCACGCAGTTCCACCGCGATCCGCTCAGCGGTGCGTTTGCCCACACCTTGCGCCTGGGTGAGGCGTTTCAGGTCGCCATCAACGATGGCAGCCACGAGCTCGTGAACCCGGCAGCAATCGAGCAGGGCCAGAGCCATCTGGGGACCAACCCCATTGACGCCAATGAGCGTTCGGAACAGATCGCGCTCCTGTTGATCGCAGAATCCAAACAGCGTGGATCCATCGTCCCGCTGCACTTGGTGCACCCAGAGCGTGCAGGCGCTGCCAGTGCCTTGCCCGTTCTGATCCCGGGACGTGAGCTGCACTTCGTAGCCCACCCCGCCACAGGCGACCACCACGCCCCTGCGCCCGCCCTGCTCCCAGCTCTGGATTCGTTCTCCCTGCAACCAGCCGATCATGGGAGAGTTCCTGTTGAAGCCATGCTGCCTGATCTGTCGAGCCTGTCCTCCATGCACGTGCCGTTTCGTCGCTGGCTCCAGAGCGCGGTTTCAGTGCTGCTTTGTTTCGCGCTCAGCGCAGGCCTGTCGGCATGCGTTGCTTCCGATCAGCCTCCGCGCTCCGTTCTGCTCAGTGCCCTGAGCCAGCAGATTCAGCTCACGCAAACCTCGATCGCCCGCTCCCTGGATCTGGATGCCGCTGGCGTTCCCGAGGTCAGCCGGGTTCGGCTGGAAGATCAGGACGCGATCCGCATCGGTGAGCAGAAAGGCATGCACCTCACCGGGCGCTTTGACTGGCGTCTGCCTGGTGATGCCGTGAAGGTCGACAGTGCATTTGAGCTGTATCTCGAACGGGGTGAACGGGGTGAAAGCTGGCGCCTGGCGATTCCCAGCGGCTCAGACGATGGGGCATCGCAGGCCTGGGTCACCTACCCCCTCGCCATCGACTGACGGGCACTCAAGCTGATCAGCGTGGCTCCAAGAACGCAGAGCGCACCAACAATCACAGTTCCGGTAACCGGCTCTGCGAAGAAGAGCACACCCCAGAGGGTGGCAAACACCACTTGGACGTAATTGATCGATGTGGCGCGCGCTGCCGGGAGTGCGGCCAGACCCTGGGTGAGCCAGACCTGCCCCACCTGCGTTAACAAACCAACCCCGATGAGCCAAACCCAGTCCATGGCACTCGGGAGAACCAGCTGGTTCACGAGAAGCGGCAGCGTGGCGGGCACAGACACCAGGGGGAAATAAAAAACGATCACCAGCGGATGCTCTCTGGCCGACAGTTGGCGCACGCTCACGTAGGCCAAGGCCGTCATCAGGGCTCCGCCCAGTCCGATCAGCGCAGCCATGGCCGGCAGTCCTGCCACCGACTGCCCCATCCATTCGGGTTGGACCACCAGGACCACTCCGATGAGGCCGAGCACGATGGCCAAGCCGATGCGTTTGCGGATCGGTTCCTTGAGCAGCGCCCAGGCTGAGAGTGCTGTCAGCGTGGGGTAGGTGTACTGAATGAGCGTCGCTGCCGCGAGGGGCAAGCTGGCCAAGGCCTGGAAGAAGAGCAGCAATGCAATGGTGCCGAGCGCCCCGCGCACCAGGAGAAGTCCTTTCTGATGGCCCCAGGGGGAAATGTTCACTTGCGCCAGCATCGTGAGGGTGATCGCGATGCTGATCAGTGATCGGATCAACACAATCTCCGCCACGGGCAAACGGCCGCCGAGGTGCTTGACGCACACCGTCATCAGGCTGAAGGCCAGTGCTGCACCCAGCAGATAGGTGCAGGCTCTCCACTCCTGGGGCGACTGCGTTCCGCGGATCGCTGCCAACAGGCTCCGCATCAACACGTCCGCCATCACTGCAACAACCTTGCCACCCCTCGCGTCGACCGGTGTGAGGCGGATGTCTCGTCGCCAGCGCCTGGGTCTTTCACAATGGGTCCATGGTTAGTGCCCGCCTGCATCCCCGAACCATTGAGGCCGTCAAGGAGCGGGCCGACATCGTGGATGTGGTGGGTGAGCACGTGGTGCTCAAAAAAAAGGGCAGGGAGTTTGTGGGGATCTGCCCCTTCCACGACGACAGCAAGCCGTCGATGACGGTGTCGCCAGCCAAGCAGTTCTATTACTGCTTCTCCTGCGGTGCCGGCGGCAACTCCATCAAATTCCTGATGGAGTTTCAACGCCAGAGCTTCAGCGAAGTGGTGCTGGATCTGGCCCGCCGCTATCAATTGCCTGTGGAGACCGTGGACGGTCCCCAGCAGGAGCGGCTGAAACAACAGCTGTCGCGACGGGACACGTTGCATCGCGTGCTGGCGCTGGCGGCGGGTTGGTTTCGTAGCCAGTTGAAGGTCGCCTCCGGCGCCGAGGCGCTGCGTTACCTCCAGGACAAGCGTGGGCTCAGTGACGCCACCCTTGAGCAGTTTGAACTGGGCTATGCGCCTGATCAGTGGGACGGCCTGCTGAAGCACCTCCAGCAGGTGGAGGGATTGGATCCTCAGCATCTCGAGGCCGCAGGTCTGGTGGTGCCCAGGAAGGGCGGCAATGGTTTTTATGACCGCTTCAGGCATCGGGTGATGGTGCCGATCAAAGATCGTCAGGGGCGCGTGATCGGTTTCGGCGGCCGCAGCCTTGATGGCACCGAACCCAAATACCTCAACTCCCCCGAAACGGAGGTGTTTGAGAAGGGCAAGCACCTCTTTGGCCTTGATCGGGCGGCTTCAGCGATCCGCAAGGACGATCGTGCCGTTGTGGTGGAGGGGTATTTCGATGTGATCGCCCTGCACGCCGCCGGCGTGACCAATGCTGTGGCTTCTCTGGGCACGGCTCTGAGCAGCCAGCAGATCACGCAGTTGTGCCGCTGCTGCGATGGCAAGCGCATCGTGCTCAACTTCGATGCTGATGGTGCCGGTGTTCGCGCCGCCAATCGCGCCATCGGCGAAGTGGAACAACTGGCCCTTCAGGGGCAGCTTGAGCTGCGCGTGCTTCACCTGCCTTCCGGGAAGGATCCCGATGAATTCCTCAAGGACCATGGCGCCGGCGACTACCGGGCTCTCCTTGACCAAGCGCCTCTCTGGCTCGACT
The DNA here is from genome assembly GCF_025128215.1 of Synechococcus sp. CS-197. Classification (NCBI taxonomy): domain Bacteria; kingdom Bacillati; phylum Cyanobacteriota; class Cyanophyceae; order Synechococcales; family Synechococcaceae; genus Synechococcus; species Synechococcus sp. CS-197. The sequence continues at coordinate 123,395 of NZ_JAHLZC010000021.1, forward strand.
GGCAGATCGAGCAGGTGCTGGAGGGGCGTGATCTCAGCAAGGCCGATCAGTTCCAGCGCTCCGTTTCGGCCCTTGTGGAACTGCTGGGCAAGTTGCCTCAGTCGGCGATTCGCACCCACTACATCCAGCAAGTGTCCGAGCGCCTCAGCGGCGGCCAGGGGCGCTTGGCTCTTCAGTTGGAAGAGGATCTGCGCCAGCAGGTGCAGGGCCAGCGCTGGCATGGGCGTTCAGCCCGTCATGAGAAGTCAGGGGAAGCCAGTCAGCGAGAGCGTTGTGAAGCGGAAATCCTGCGGCTCTACCTGCATTGCCCCTCCTACCGCGGTGCGATCCGCCAGGAGCTGCGCAAGCGTGAACTCGAGGATTTCGCCCTGCAGCATCACCGTCTGCTCTGGTCGTGCCTCACGGAGTTGGAAGAGGGAAACCTTGGCAGTGTGCGCCTCGAAGCGATCAGCCGCGGCGACGATCGCGGCGATGAATTGGCTGATCTGGATCTGCCCCGCCTGCTCACCGATCAACTGCTTTTGGAGAACAGCACCCTGGTGACACGCCTCACCCCCTTGCTGGAACCCGGTGAGCTTCAGAAAGTGGCGCTGTCTCGGCCGATGGAACAGCTGCGGGGAACGGCCGCCATGCTTGAGCGTCAGAAAAGCAACAAGCGCTGCCGCCACCTGCTTGAGGCCTGGGCCGGGCAGCGGCTGCAGACGCTGGAACGTTGCATCGCCGTGCTGATCGATGAGGAGCGTGAGCAGCAGCAGCCCCAAACCGAGGACATGGAACAGCGCATTCAAGCCATGTTCGACGACCTCAATGCCGAAGCCTTGCGGTTCCAGGAGCTGTACTACAGCGAACGCCGCCACATCCTGCATCTGGATCAACAGCGCTGCGCTGGTTACGGCGACGGCGTGGCTCCTGCGGCCACGGATCCATCGGCCATGAGCGCCTGATCCAGCCGGCTTCTGCAGAGTCGTTGCAGCAGGGGCATGGCCTCATCTGGCCACTGTCCTGTTCGCAGCAGCGCCTCCAGCTCCCGTGCTCGCTCGAGCACCATCTGGCAGGCCGCACCCCGATCGTTGGGCTGCAGCTGCGACACGTACACGTGCGCCCTGGCCTGATCATCGGGCGTGCCGTCTGCCGATAAACCAAGCGCCAGCTGAAAGAGTTCGGCATCAAAGGTTCCAAGGGCAGCCAGCATGCCGAGGGCATCAGCGATCAGTTCGTCGTACAAGTTGATGCGCATCTCACCCACCAGTCGCCTGCAGGCGATGTGCGCCAGCTCGTGTTCGCGCCTCCACTGCTGGGATTGGTTCAGCCAACGCTCGTGGTCGGGACGGCCAGGACTGCGTTCTGCCGGAATTGAGGCGTAGGGCGCCCGATGCAGCAGCAGGATCTGGCACCGCGTCTTGGCACTGAGATCGCGGATGAGTCCCCAGTGAATCAAGCCGCTGATGGCCTGAGCATGCACCGTGGACAGCACGGGCCTGTCTTCGCAGCGATAGGCAAGACAGCGCACAATCAGCACGAAATCGTCGTGATCCTTCAGGGTGAGCACGGGGACCGCGCCGGTCGGATGCTCGGCGATCTCCAGCATCAAGCCATCGGGATCCTTCAAGACGGGGGCCTGATTCATGTCCTCGGCGAGAGGTGCAGCCCCCTGCAGCACCAACCGTTTGTAGGCCTCTCCTTCTCGCACGCCTGTGCCGGGTTGGAGCAGAAGCTGGGGCAGCTCAAGACGCAGCCGGTTCCACACCTCGGCGGTTGGTGTTGTCTCGAGCCAGCGTCTCCACCAGAGCTCCCGTTCCTCAGCAGGCAGCGGCAGTGCAGGCCAAGGTGCCTCAGCCCCCTTGAACGGCCGGCAGTACTCATCGAGTGTCTGCATTGGGCGATTGCACTTCTCCTCGGTGGTTAGCAAGAGATCGGTTCATGTGGGGACCCCGGCGTCAGCGACAATCCCATCGAACTCCTCAAAGCCTGATGGGTGTTTTCGAGCGCTTTCTCAGTCTGTGGGTCGCCCTGGCGATCATCGCCGGTGTCGCCCTCGGTGCAGCGGTTCCGGCCTTGCCGGAGGCGATCGCATCGCTTGAAGTGGCAGGGATCAATCTCCCGATTGCCCTGCTGATCTGGGGAATGATCTACCCGATGATGCTGGCGGTGGATTTCTCCGCAATTGGAGGCCTCAGCCGTCAACCGCGCGGGTTGCTCATCACCGTTGCGGTGAACTGGCTGATCAAGCCCCTCACGATGACGGCGTTGGCCTGGCTGTTCATCCGCGGCCTTTTCTCTGCCTGGATTCCAGCTGAACTCGGCGATCAGTACGTGGCCGGCATGATCCTGCTTGGTGTGGCCCCCTGCACCGCCATGGTGTTCGTTTGGAGTCGTCTCAGTGATGGAGACGCCAATTACACCTTGGTGCAGGTGGCGGTGAACGACCTGATCATGGTGTTTGCCTTTGCACCCATTGCCGCCTTGCTGCTTGGCGTGAGTGAGGTTCTTGTTCCATGGGACACCCTGATTGCGGCGGTTGGATTGTTTGTTGTGGTTCCGTTGGCGGCCGGCTGGCTGACTCGGGTTTTTCTGAACAACACAACGCGCATCAGCAGACTGGAGCAGCGCTTGAAACCGCTCACAGTGGTGTGCCTCATCGGCACGGTGCTGCTGTTGTTCATGGTGCAGGCGGGATCGATCCTGGCGGACCCCCTGGCGATCGCGTTGATCGCCGTGCCCCTGATCGTGCAGACCTATCTGATCTTCTGGATCACGGCGCAGTGGATGCGTCTCTGGGGGCAGCCGCGCGTTATTGCCGCACCGGGCGCCATGATCGGCGCCTCGAATTTCTTTGAGCTGGCTGTTGCCGTTGCGATCAGTCTGTTCGGTTTGCAGTCCGGTGCTGCTTTAGCCACTGTGGTGGGCGTGCTGGTGGAAGTGCCGGTCATGCTGTCGTTGGTGGCGATCGCTAACCGCAACCGTCGTCTGTTTCCTGTTTGAGATGTCTGAATTTTTTGAGGCGATTTGGCACGGGGAGGGCATCGGTGATGGTGGTGACCTCGAGGAAGCCCTTCAGGCTTATGTGGCGGTGAAGCCCGACGACAACGACTGGATCAAGGCCTGTGCCGCCGAAGGTGCCGAGCCCCGCATCGAGCGTTTTGCATCGTTCGATGCCTACCTCGACAACAACGATGCCCTGGAAACCATTCCGGTGACGGCGCAGATGATTGTGGTGGCCATTGAGCAATTACCGGTCTGATGACGGGATCGTCCATTGATTTCAGTGCCTGTGAACCTGTGAATGGTCTCTGGCCTTCGCTGGTGGAGCGCTTGGGCCTCGAGAGGGCGCAGCGGGCTGCGCGGCAGGCTCTCGATCTGCAGCAGATGTCGGGCCATGGCGGCACGCTGCCGGTGCTGTTCTGCGAAACCTGTGGACTGGCGCTCGCCAGTACCGATCTGCTGAGGGAGCAGACAGGGCTCAACGCCCATGGGGAGCGCATGGTGCTCTTGTACAGCAGCCGCTCCCAGGAAGTGCAGTTGCTGCAGCACGCTTGAGCTCAATCCAGCTTGACCCCCAGCTGCATGGAAACGCTGTTGTTGATTGTTGGACTCTGCAGTTCGTTGTAGATCGTCTGGCCATTCAGTGACGTGAATAGCCGTTGATTCCCCATGGGAAAGATCTTCAGGGCAACCGAAAAGGTGTTGTTCGTGGCGATGCCATTGACGTAGGCGCCTGTGTAGCTGTTGGTCACCGTGATGCTGGCGAGCGAGCTTGGTTTCCATTCCAGCTCTGCTCTGGCGGTTCCTGCCGCAAAGGCTTGTCCGCAGACTGGATCCGCTTCACAGCCTGGCCCTCCCCAGATCTGCTGAATGGAGGGGCCCAAAGAGACATTCAGGGTTGTGGTTTTGTTCTTGATCAGGTCGTAGCCCAAGCCAGCGGACCCCACAAACACGTCGGTTCCGATGGTGTTGAGCGTGTCGTAATTGAAGTTGGTGGCTGCGTAGGCATTCAGGCGACCCCCCAGCCTGCGCGTGTAGCGCAGTTCGCCATTGCCTTCGTTGGTGTCTGTTGTTGAGGCGGTTTCTCCTTGATCGCGCGACACTTCATAGGTCGCACGTCCTTTCAAGGCCACCTTGTCAGCGCCCTCGCTGTAGCTGGTGTCGAGCTGAAAGGTTCCACCAGCAGAGAGGTCATCGTCTGTGTTGTTGGCAGAGAGTCCTCCGGACACACTCAGCTTCCATGGTTTTGCTGGTGGTTGAGGGATCAGGGCCGTGGCAGGGATCCGTAAGCGACCGAGCACCGGATGCAGAAGAATCGTGACGGCCTCTGTGCTCTCGTCGGGAACCAGCACGCCCTTCAGCGTGTCGCCGTTCTTCAGTTTGAGCGTGATCTGCTGCGCGCTGGCCGCTGGCGCAGCAATCACTGGAGCCGCAACGACTTGTTGACCAACCAGAAGCAGCGCTGCAGTGAATAACCGTTGGCGCAGCACTCTCTTACCTAAATTTGCGAGTGCCGATCCTGTCACAACACAGCTGTTCTGCTGTGTTTTCTGATGCCTGACGATCCCCGCCGAGACCGTTCACCCGCTGATGACGGCCTCTACCTCGTTCCCTACTGGGTGCAAGGTGGACGCTTGTGGACCTTGATCCTGGCTGTGCTTGTTGGCGGAGGCGTGATCTTGCCGGTTTCAGCAGCCTGGTTCGGGCGTCGTGCGTTCTCCAAGGGTTTTGGCTACGGAGCGGCGGCCAGCTTCTGTTCGTTGGTCAGAGACGACAAGGTGCTGTCCCCTGAGGCAGCAGCGTCCCAACTGCAGGCGCTGAAGGCCAGCTTCGCCAGAACCGGCGCGATCGATGACCGTCGTTTTCAAGCTGGAGTCAGCGAGGTCGTCACCTCCCTTGGTGATTGCGCGTTTCTTTCCCCGCGCTGACATCCGGTTCAGGCTTGCACGATCGGCACATCGCTCAGGCGGGTGGTGGCAGCGCGGCCAAGCTGCCCACGCCGCATCGCCCAGCTCGGATGCAGGCCGCAGGCGGCCCACTGAATGGTTCCCCGCCCATGCCGCTGGTTGAGCTGATCGATGGTGCGCATCAGCACCTCCCGGCGTGCCTGATCCACCGCGTTGCAGGGCACCAGCAGGTGGTGTTGCAGTTGCTCGGTGCCCTGCAGGTGCTGCATGAGAACTCCAGCTTTCGCCAGTTGCCGATGGGGTTGAAAGATGCGCTCCACCAGGGGAAGGGCTGCCTGCAGCAGCACCTGGGTGTCGTTGCTTGGCAGGTCGAGCGAGGTGCTGGCGCTGCGGCTGTAGAAGGCGGGCACGAACGGACTGGTGCGGGTGTACACACTCAGGGCCGCGGCCCGTTGATTCTGCCGGCGTAGTTTCTCGGCTGCTCGCACCACATAGGTGGCCACGGCTTCGCGCAGCTCGTTCACACAGGTGACCGGTCGACTGAAGCTGCGGCTGACGCAGGTTTCCTGTTTGGGTGCCGGGGTGAGATCGAGGGGGAGGCAGGCGTGACCCTGCAGTTCCCGTTGCAGGCGCAGCCCCACCACACCGGCTTTGGCCCGCAGCGGGCCGCTGGCCATGTCGCGCAGCTCCCGCGCATTGCGGACGCCCCGCAGGCGACACCAGTGGGCCAGCTTGCGGCCGATTCCCCACACATCCTCAATGGCGATCGTCTCCAGCCAGTGATCCCGGTCGTCGCAGTCGCCGAGATCGAACAAGCCGGCATGGCTGGCCTCCACCTTCGCCAGGCGGTTCGCGAGCTTCGCTTGGCCTTTGCTCGCTCCCAGTCCGATGGCGATCGGCAGCCCCAGATTGCGCCGTGCCAGGGCTCGCATGCGTCGGCCCCAGGGGCGTAGATCGCCAGTCGCAGGACGGCTGATGCGCGCGAAGGCCTCATCGATGGAATACACCTCGAGCTCTTCCACCTGGCTTTCCAGCAGGCTCATCAGCCGCTGGCTCATGTCGGCATAGAGGGCGTAGTTGGAGCTGCGCACCACGACGCCCTGGGCCTCCAGGGTCTGTTTCGCCTTGAAGTAAGGGGTGCCCATGGCGATGCCGAGGGCCCGGGCTTCGGCGCTGCGGGCCACGATGCAGCCGTCGTTGTTGGACAGCACGACGACGGGGCGTCCCAGCAGGGATGGATCGAGGCTCTGTTCACAGGAGGCATAGAAATTGTTGGCGTCGATCAGGGCGGTGACCCGGCTCATGGTGTTTAGAGGGGGTGAATCACATGGATCGCCACCCCCCAGATCTGCACATCACCGCAGCGGTGCAGATCGAGGGGTGGATAGTCGGGATTGGCGGCCTCCAGTCGCAGCTGGCCGCGATGGCGTGCCAGGCGTTTGAGTGTGAAACCGCCATCCAGCACGGCCACCACGACCCGACCCGGCCTGGGGTCGAGGCTGCGGTCCACCACCAGCAGGTCGCCGTCGTGAATCCCGGCACCGGTCATGGAATCGCCGCTCACGCGTAGAAAGAACGTGCTGGTGGGATGGCGGATCAGCTGGTCGTTGAGATCAATTCCCACCTCCACGTAATCGTCCGCGGGGGAGGGAAAGCCTGCGGCCACGCGCTCGCCGGCCAAGGGCAGGTGAAGCGGAGGGCGCTGGCAGCGCAGGGGCAGCGGGACTGGGCTGAAGGAGTGATCGATCGCCACAAAGAGGCAACGAGCAAAGCAGACATCCAGGCTAGTACAGATGTTCTAATTGTCTGGGTTTGGGTGCTGCTCCAGGTTCTGGCGGATGCATGCAGCAAGCCCGGCAGCGATCAGTGCCTGAGCTTGCGCATCGAAGTGAACACCGTCCAGAGGCGAGGGCTTGGCCACGGGCTGCACGTCGAAGCAGCTCACCCCAAGTTCAGCGGCCAGTCGGTGGTAATGCTCGGCCACGTCCTTGGATTTCAGTGCAGCGCCCTCGAATCCCCAGGCCAGCGACTGGCTGGTGATCAGCACAGCCGGTGGCGTCATCAGGATGATCTGCGGTGCCATGTCTTCTTGAAGGCGGGGACCGCAGTTCAGGGCCCGGCGGGTGTCGTGAATCAGGATGCGAGCACCTGCCGCGATCTGAGCGGCGGAGAGATTGAGGTAGCCCTTGCAGTCGTTGCATCCCAGGGCGAGGATCACGACATCGATCGGTTTGTGGCTGTGTAGAGCCGTCATCAAGTCGGCCCTTCCGTTGCAGCTGTAGTCGCCTCCATAGTTCGCGGCTCCGATGGGATCGTCATGCAGCCAGGTACGGGAATTGAGTCCCTCCTCGACGGTTCGCCAGGGGAGTGCAGGCTTGGTTCGGTTCAGAGCATGCTCCAGCTGATTCGGCCATCGCGTTGACTGCGGAAAACGCCCGCTGCCATCCGGGTTGAATCCCCAGGTGTTGGAGTCGCCAAAGCAAAGGACGGTTCGGGGGTCCTGGAGGGTCGTTGGCATCGATGGCGCGGACGCACGTGCTTTCAGTTCAGCGACGGCTGGGGTGGAGTGCCAACGCAGTTCCGATCAGTGAGGATGCCCGCACTGCATGCGCTCCAATGGCTGAAACTCCCTACCTCGTGGCTCTGGCTCTGATCGACCAGGGAGGAGCGCGAGCGCTTCCCCTTGCGGGGCGTTCTCTCAAGGCCGAGGAAGCCAGTGCTGATCAGCCAACGCAAGCAGCCCATGGCCTGGCTCTGGAGCTGTTGCTGCGTGTCTGGCAACGCAGTGACGACGGCGTTCTGAAGCGAGCCTGCGGAGACGAGAGTCTGCTGCTGGTGGAGCTGGCGATGGAGCGACTGCCCGAGGACCTTCCAGCGTTGAAAGCAGCCTGGTTGAACAGCGGCGATCGCGAGGCTTTCTGCACAGGATTGCGGGCGATGTGCGGACGCGCCTGGACGATGAGCATCGCCAAATTTCAGCCGGTGACCCTCACGCCCTGGAAGGTCTGAGTCGATCATGACCTCCTCTCGGGCCCCATCCACGCTGGTGCAGCTGCTGATGGAGGTGTTGCAGATTCGACAGACCACAGGCTCTAATTCGGCAGACTGATCACAACAGGTGCAGTTCCATGGCCGATCAGATGGGTGCTGATCCCTGCGTGACACCCGAGCAGATCATGGGAGCGTCTCAGCAGAGCGCTGGAGGGCATCGCAAAGGAACCACCTCAGCGTTTTTTCTGAATGCGGACTGGGCGCTGCGCCAGCCGCAACGCACGGAGCATGACCGCCTACAGGCTGCTGCCTGTGAACGGATGCTGCGCCGCCAGATGGTCGACATCGTGCGTTCCAACGGCGTGGGTGATCTGTTCGAGTGGCGTGATCAGGACATCGCCGAAATCTGCCGTCAGGAGCTCGAGCAGCGTGGCGGGGAAGCGGTGCAAGCCTTCGATGCTGACAATCGGGCGGCACTCGCCGCCGGTGAAGTGTGTGGATTCACCGGTGAAGATCTCCTGCCAGGGGATCAGGATTACGGCGCTTCAGCTGCCGCCACTGAGGTCAGCACCCACCGCTGTGATGCCTTGCTGCTCAAGCATCTGGAGCGCCAGAAAGGAGTGAGAAAGGGAACGTTCGGGGCGTTCTGCGCCAACTACCGCTTGGCGCGGCAGCATCCCAACCCGGCGGGTTCCGCCGCTGCGGCCATGATGCGCGAGCTGTTGCCCCATGTTCGCCAGCTGGGGTATCTGCAGTGGTGGCGCTGCCGGGATGCCTGGGCAGACGCGTTGACTGCGGACGCTTGAGCTGCAGTCCACTCAAGCCCGGTGATACGGGCTCCCCTGCAGGATCGCCTGAGCCCGGAACAGCTGCTCGAGCAGCAGCAGCCGGGCCAGTTCATGGGGAAAGGTCATCGGTGAGAGGCTCAGTTGCCAGCGGGCGGCAGCTTTGAGCTCATCGGTGAGTCCATCGGCGCCGCCGATCACAAAGGCCAGGCGTTCATTGCCCAGACGCTCGAGCCGTTGTGCGAAGGGAATGGAGGCCAGCGGCGTGCCCTGCTCCATCAACATCACCGGGAGTTCATCGGATCGCAGAGCGGCACGGATCGCCTCCGCCTCCTTCTCTCTGCTGCTGTCCTTGAGTTCCACTACGGTGAGCCCAGGGAGTCGTTTGAGGTAGAGCTCCACCCCTTCCTGCACCCAACCCTTGCGCACCTTGCCAACAGCGATGATTCGGCAGCGGGAGACGTTCATGCCGCCACGTCGAGAATCCAGGTGTCCTTGAGGCTGCCGCCGCGGTTCAGATTCACGATCGAAGAGCCAGGAGGTGCCACGCGGGTGAGTGCTCCTGGAAGCACCTGGGGCGTGTCTCCGAGCAATGAGACGGGCCGAAGATCAACGGCGCAGGGCTGGAGCCGTTCCCCAACCAACGTCGGCAGGGTGTGCAGCACCTGCGCTGGTTGGGCGATGAAACGCTCAGGTTGGGCCTGCAGAGAGGCGGTCATCGCATTGCATTCAGCTGCGGAGGCGGTTGGACCATGGAGCATGTCGAGTCCCCCGGCACCATCCACCGGCTTCACCACCAACTGATTGAGATGCTGAAGCACATGCTCCAGTTCTTTGGGATCTCGGCAACTGAACGTAGGCACCTGCTCGATCAGAGCCTCTTCACCGAGGTAGTAGCGGATCATGGCGCCAACGTGTCGATACAGGGCCTTGTCGCTGCCGATCCCGGCCCCGGGGAGATTGGCGATCTGCACGTTTCCCTCTGCGGCCACCCGTTTCAGACCTGGCACGCCAAGCCAGGTACTGGATCCGTCGGGCTCCATGCCGATGCGATCCTCGTTGCGGCGATAGATCACATCCACCGGCAGCTTCTGTTCGTGTTGAAGGAGCAACACCTGGTTTTGATCGCAATGCAGATCCTCTGGGCGCGCCAGGGCAATCCCCATCGCTGCAGCTAGAAAGCGGTGCTCACTGATCTCGGTGCTCACGGTGCTGGGGGTGAGCAACACGATCAGCGGATCATCCTGGTGAGGGCAGAGCTGATGCAGCGCAGCGCGCAGCTGCTGCAGACCCTCCTGAACTGGACGCGGTTGATGCGCTGTGTTCTTCGCGAGTCCGGCCGCCCAGGAAGCCTCTCGGATGCTCGCGGCGTAGCCATGGCCTCCGACCCGGCGGAGGTTGTCTTCCAGAACCCGCCAGCCCTGTTGGCTGCCACCGATCAAATCCAACCCGTTGATCAGACACCAGCAATGGTCGGGAGCAAAGAGACCGTGCAGGTCTGGCTGCCAGAGCGGTGACTCTTCAATCTCCTGCCTGGAGATGACGCCGTCCCGGAGGATCAGCTGGCGGCTGTACACGTCAGCCACAAAGCAATTAATCGCCTGGTGACGCTGCGAAATGCCTGCGCAGAGTCCGTCCCAGTCCGCTCCATGAATCACCCTGGGCCAGGGGTCATAAGGAACCACACGGTTCTGGATCTGCACCCCATGCCTGGCGAGGTGGTCATGGCCAGACGCCTGAAGTTCCTGCCATTCCTTCAATGCGATCTGCTGGAGGGGAGTGTGGATGGCCTCAGCCGGCGTCATCGTCTTCGAGCAGGAGCTGCCCGAAGGCCACATACAGGCTTTCCTCTTCGCTGCCGGGTGCCACGGCGGGCCGTTGCGGGCGGGTGTTTTTTCCGGGGCCGGCGTTGCGGGTCGGCGTTGGAGCCAGCGGGAAACTCGCCTCTTGGCGGGAGGGGCTCTGCGCTGGACCCCGCGGTTGTTGCCGCCGTTCCGCTTCAGCTTTGTTTTCGGCTTGGCGAAGGCGATCCATCAGGTGCTCGGGGACCGAGCCATCGGCGCTGACCTTCATCAGCTCATGGAACAGAGCCTGGGGGTTCTCTTCGGTTTCCACCTTGTGACGCCGCTCGCTGGCGCGAGGGGAATCTCTGGTCTTTTCTGTCGGGGTCGGCAGCGCTTGCGGCAATTCCCGCCCCAGTTGTTTCAGCCGTTCGAGGCTGCGCGGGTCAAAGCTCATCAGCAGCCCAGGGTGTCGCGGGTGTCCCGTCCAGTCACGGGGTTGGTGCCCTCTGCCGCTGCACAAAGGGTTTTGAGCACATCACCACGCAAGGGCACGTTCGTGAAGTCAGCGCCGCTGATCGTCACGTCGATGAAACGGGTGTTGAACGCGAAGGCGTCTTCCAGAACGGCATCGGTGAGATCCGTCCCGTTGAGCACAGCGGAATCCAGCGTGGCGTCGCGGAGATTGGTGCGGCTGAGATTGGCGTCCTGCAGCTTGGCGCCGTACAAGCTGGCCCCTTGCAGGTCACTGCCCGAAAGGTCAGCCTCGCGCAGGTTGGTGAGGTTGAAGGTCACCCCCTGCATGTCCCGGTTGGAGAAATCAGCTCCGATCAGCACCTGTTTGGCGTAATCCATCGCTGCCTCAGCGGAGGGAAGCAGGAGGCCGAACACCAGCCACAAGGCAAGCAGTGGAGCCAGCAGACGGCGTTGCATGAGTCAGAAAAGGGCTCTGCATCAGCCTAAGCGGCCTGAGGCGTGGAGCCTTCACGCCCTGATGACTTTTTCAATGCGGTCAAGCCGCTCCTCGCGGGATTCCCAAAGTTCGATCAGTTGCGGTGCGTTCAGCGAGGGCATCACATTGAATCACTGGTCGCGGTAGATCTGTTTGAAAATGGCATCAACCTCACTGCGGTAGGGCAGGTCAATAGGGCGAATTCCATCGTCTTCCATCTCCACAGGCCATTGGTCGCTGATGGGGATGAAAACGATTAGATCCAGGTTCTGAAGTGTGTTTCTCACCCTGGGAACCATGGCTTCAACGAATGCATCGTTGATGTCAGTGGTGCCGTAGTCGGCGGTGTGTTGCGAGTATGCGATGTAATCCACTGGCGCGCGATCGAAGATCACGCATTCGTCGCTGGATTGATAGGCATTCACTCGGCTGGCGTTGTAATACATCTGAATGCCGTTATGCAGGCAATTGCATTCCTGGCGAAATTGGATGTCATAGCCCTCGTTGTGAAGCGCTCGAAAGGGCTCCTCCTCGCGCATGTAGTGAGGATGCCGTTTCACCCAATCCCAAACCAATGTGCTTTTTCCCTGGGAATGGGCTCCGCTGATCGCGATTCGCACGTGCATTGGCTGCTTTTGCGCTCTTCTAGCGCTGAATCGAAGATGCGGCCGCTCGGCCTCTTTGGGTTGGAGCCGGCTTTTCAGAGGCTCATGACCGGGTGCTTGGCCCAATCAGCGTCTGCATCTCCAGAGGCCCGTCATCGAAGAAGGAACTCGGTGGTGGGAATGATGTTAACAACGAGGAATAAGTCTGGATGCTGTGCTAGCTAGGCGGTGTATGGAGAGATGCTTGACAATAATGCCGCAAGACACTAAAAGTGAGAATAGATTCAGGCTTTCAATGTCACTCGATCAATTCAAAGCTTTTTTGGAGGCTGTTGTCGCAGACTCAACTCTTCATCAGAAGATGGACGCTGCTACCAGCGAAGAAGATGTCGTGGCCATTGCTTGTTCGTCTGGCTTTGAAGTCACAATTGAAGACCTGAAAAGCGGACAGACTCCTGCGGGTGAGGAGCTTTCCGATGACGAAATGCTGAATGCTGCAGGCGGGGCTGGAAGTAATGAATGGAATTGGAAAACGCAAACTGGCGCAGTTGCAGTTTTGTACGGCACGCCTGGAGTTGTTCCGCCAAGTATTTATAAATGATCATTTTCGATAAAGCATATTGTTCCTAGCCGAAATTGGCTTTGCATATGTATGAAATGGATTTGATATAGTTTTTATTGGCTGAAGATGATTGGAAATTTATGCTCTTTATGCTTTATATTTTTAACTCTGTGCTTGCATTGCCAAGCAAAATGTTTGTCGTTTTTTAGGGCAGCTAATGCACGTTGCTTACGGTTCATCTGCCGAGTTGGGGATCTCAAGAAGCCAGCTACAGCAAAAATTCATCTTCGGTATAGCTGAGTTTTTGCTGTCTCAGCAAATGCCCCTTGCGCTTCGTGCCAACGACTCCAATGCTTTCAAGGCTTGACTGTCTCTTGGAATCGAATGGCTTGGAGAGCCTGCTGTTGTTGGGCTGATGCTTGATGGGCTGAACCCAATCCCCGCGACAGACGAAGCAGATAGGCTGGTCGGTTGGCGCCTGGGGGTAAGCCTCTAGGCCAGCTGGGGGAGTCAGACGGCTGAAATCGGGAAAATAAATAGCTCAGTTTGCCGATGTGCGATTCGGCGGTTTTTGCCACTTTGAACAAACCGAGACATAACCCCATGCAGTTCACAGTGGTCATCGTGGATGCTGCGGCAACTCAGCCCGTCACCACACTCCAAGCAGATAACAAAGAGCAGGGGTGGGAAAAGCGGAGGAGCTATACCCCTTCGCTGACCTCGCCTTGGTTGCTCTCTAAGAGGATTGAGTCATCTGTCGCTGCTACCGCTTATTGCGCCATGCCAGCCTGAGGATGTGACCCGTGATTGGGAATCCACAAGGAAGAAGTCCCACCAGGGCAAGCAAAATAGAGGCTTCTAGATAACAGTTGCCGATGAAGCCCTTGCTGCAGCTCCAGCTGGAAAATAAATCGCCATATAGGTCAAAAGACATGACCAAAACAGCACTCCCCAGAACTATATGGGTAATGACTGCAGCAGATCCGCCGATCTTGGAGGATTGAGTAAGAGAATTACGACTCCAAATAAGAGCAAAAATAAAAAGCCCCAATGCCACACCAAGGGCCGGGAGAAACAATATGATCATCTATTTGGCAACACTCTGGTATCACCCAATTTTAGTTCATTATCAATAAATCTGGAAGCCGCTCTGCCCGATGGAGTAAGGCAGTCATCCTTTCGCCAGTGTCACGCACGCCTAGCCAACAGCATCTGCCATATGGGAATGATCGCTCTATGAGTCGGGGACGCTTGATCCTGCTTTGTACTCAAGAGTCGGCAAACTCCTCATCACTCGATTGCAGGCGGGATGCGCCTTCATCCGCCGATAGCCGTTCGCGTCTTTCACCGTCAAGAGGGTGGCAACAACTGCTCTTCCAGCAGCATGTTGAATCCCAACAGTTGTTCATCACTGAGTTGCTGCCGGGACCCAACCTGGAAGTTGCTTTGCAGAAAGTCGCGGGCTTGCTGTTGCTGCCAATTGAGGCGCTTCAGGATTTCATCGCACTGGTTCACAAGGTCCGAGCGTTTTAGGGGGATCGCCGCTGTTCGGGCGTCACTCGAGGCTGGTAGGTCCCGCAGGCGCTTGAGATAAGCCACGAGATCACTGAAGCGTGTGAGGCGATGTCTGCTGCTGTGCCCAAAGGCTCGCTCCAGATAGATGGATTCATTGGCTCGATCCCAGCCGATGCGTTGCAACTCAAGGTCGATGGCAGTGAGTTCTTCGCTCCAATCGTCTGGATCGGTGGGTGCTTCGTTTACTGCGTTCGTGGGAGCGTCTGGCTCTGGAGTGCTGACCGCCGGTGGAGAGGCTTGATCCACGGCAGGTTGGCTGGGTTCGATCGCCTTGGGTGGTTTCTGATCGGAAGCCGGTCTTGCGTTCTGTGCAGTCTGATCCTGGTTCTGGCTGTTGCGCCGCACAAGCTCCTTGTGGCTGGCTGCTGTTGCTTTGGGCGTGTCCAGTCGTTGCAGCAGCCTGGCGATGGCCTGATCTTCTGCATCCGTTGCCGTGGGCGCTTCGCCCAGGGCACTGCCCAGTGACCTGTCGCCGTCAAAGGCTTCCACGCGAACAATGCAGCGCTGGTCGTTGTGATGGCAAAGCTGGACTTGCGTTTTCATGCCACTGGTCGGCGCGTCCCATTTCTAGGCTGCGTTGATGGATACAGCTGCACTGACGTCCCTAACTCCCTGGCTTGATGGAGTCGATCAGCTCGGTGAGCTGCTTCCGTTGTTGCCGGTGCTTGTCAGTTTGGAACTGCTGCTTTCAGCAGACAACGCCATTGCTCTGGCTGCAATCGCCCGCAGACAGGATGACCCTGAACTGGAGCGCCGGGCTCTCAATTTGGGCGTGTTGATGGCGTTTGTGCTCCGCGTCGCTCTCATCTTGATGGCGCAATGGGTGCTGGCTTTCCCGCCGATCCAATTGCTGGCCGGTGGTTACCTCCTGTGGCTCTGTTACCAGCACTGGCGCCCCGCTGCGCCCGAGAATGATGCCCTGGTTTCGCAGAACGCTCTGCCTCCGTTGAGTTTTCGGCGCACGGTTCTCACCCTTGCCCTCACCGATCTCGCCTTTTCGGTCGACAGCGTGGCTGCGGCGGTGGCCATCAGTGATCAACTTTTGCTGGTGATCAGCGGTGCACTCATCGGTGTGATTGCCCTCCGTTTCACGTCAGGATTGTTCATCCAATGGTTGAAGATCTATAGCCGGCTCGAGTCAGCCGGTTATCTGGCCGTGGCTTTCGTTGGCTGCAAGCTGCTGATCCAGCTGGTGTTCCCCACGATTGATATTCCTGAGTTGGTGACGCTCTTCGTGGTGACCCTGTTGATGATCTGGGGGTTTTCGTTGCGTCTGCCCCCCGTCGTCGAGGAGGCCTGAGTTGTGCTGATCGAGATTCGTCAGTTCGGCAGCGAGCAGCCGATCGACCGAGTGGAGATGGAAGACCCACCCCATCCAGGTCGTTGGTTTTCGCTTGATGCCAGAAGTTTTCTGGTGATGCAGAGACGGCATCGGTACCGGTTGTGCTCCGGACGCTACGAACTCCGTTCGGTGGTTCTTCTGGTGAAGACGCAGAAGCAACCGGAGGATGCCCGTTGGTTCCGTCATGGCTGGGTCATTGGAGATCCAAGTTGCCGCTTCAATGCCCTCAGCCCACTCCTGCGCTGTGCGGTGCTCCCGGAGGGTCCCTGTGAACGCTGCGTGCACCGTGAGGTCGCTCCGTCGCTTCAGCTTTCAGAATGAGGCGGTGAAAACAGCGTGGATCGATGAAACGCGAGCGATGCTGGGTCTGGTTTCGCGGTGGGTTGAACGAACGGCCGCATTGGGTGAGTGGCTTTTATGGCTCCACTGATGATCAGGAGGGCATCCTGATCCAGCATCCGAGCTATCGCGATTGCAGGTTGCCTGCCTGGAGAGTCACGCAGCAGGAACCCAGTGATCCCCATGCGGCACCCGACATACCCGACAATGCGGTTTGGCAATTGTTCTGAGGCCTCTGGGATGCAGCACTCCGCTCCACGGGTCAGAGCTGTGCTGCTGGAATTTCTCAAATTTCGTGTGCTTGCAGCTCAGCAGACTTTTTTCAGTGATGAGACCCCAGAGCACCGCCGCGCCTGGCTGGCGCGCGTTCACCCTCAGGCGCTTGTGCTCAGTGACCAACAGCTCGATGCGGTTTGGAAACAGGCGCAGCAGCTTTACGCCGACCATTAGAGCCGAAGGGTTGGCCCCGTAGGGTGAGGCTTGCGGCGGCACCACAATCAGCGCAGTTTCTGTCTCCACTGATCCTCAGGTCCTGTTTTCAGATCTGGGATTGGGTGAACCCTTGTTGGAAGCACTCCAGGCCAAGGGCTACTCCCACCCATCCCCGATTCAGGCGCAGGCGATTCCGGCAGTGATCGATGGCAGGGATGTGATGGCAGCTGCACAAACGGGTACGGGGAAGACAGCTGGTTTCACCCTGCCGGTGCTGGAGAGATTGCGCCATGGCAAGCGCGCAGGACGGGCCCAGATTCGCGCTCTTGTGCTGACGCCCACCAGGGAACTTGCTGCTCAGGTTTTGGAGAACGTGAAGGCCTACAGCAGGCATCTGCCTCTCCGCAGCGATGTTGTGTTTGGTGGCGTAAAGGCCAACCCACAGATTGATCGCTTGCGTGGGGGGGTTGATCTGCTTGTGGCCACCCCAGGGCGTTTGCTTGATCTTCACCAACAGGGTGCTCTGCGCTTTGACCAGCTCGAATGTCTCGTGCTGGATGAAGCGGATCGCATGCTCGATATGGGCTTCATCCATGACATCCGCCGCCTGATCAGGCTGATGCCTGCGAAGCGCCAAACGCTTCTTTTTTCAGCCACGTTCAGTGCGCCGATCCGCAAGTTGGCATCTGGCCTCCTCCATGATCCTGTGCATCTTCAGGTCACGCCTGAAAATCAAACGGCGCGATCGGTGGAGCAAGTGGTGCACCCCTGCGACATGGCGCGCAAGAGCGATTTGTTAAGCCACCTCATTCGCACGGGCGAATGGCGTCAGGTGCTTGTGTTTTCACGCACGAAGCATGGCGCCAATCGGGTGGCTGACCGTCTCAACAAGGAGGGGCTTGCGGCGGCAGCCATCCATGGCAACAAGAGTCAGGGGGCGCGGACCCGTGCCTTGCAGGGTTTCAAGCAGGGAAGCGTCCGCGTGCTTGTTGCCACGGATATCGCCGCCAGAGGCATTGATATCCAGCAGCTCCCCCATGTTGTGAACCTCGATCTGCCGAATGTGGCGGAAGACTATGTGCATCGCATTGGCCGTACCGGCCGTGCCGGGGAAACGGGGCATGCCGTGTCCCTTGTGGCCGCCGAAGAAGCGCTACTGCTGAAAGCGATCGAGCGGCTGACGGGAGAAGAGCTGACGCGACAGACCGTTGATGGCTTTGAACCCACCGTGCTCAAAGCTCCCCCTCTGGATCTCAGCGGAGGCCGCAGACGCTCACCCGGGAAACCCAGAGCGCGCAGGGCACCCTCACCCGTTCGTGGTCGTCATCGTTAAGGCTTCGCGGCCAGCCCCAAGCTGTCTCCAGGCTGCGCTTGCAGTTGTTGGATGAGAGCCTGGCCATGGCTGCGAGCTTTCCCTTCCAGTTGGGCTTCGCGAATCAGAATTGGGCAGCCATGGGTACTGACCACCAGTCCTGAATCGGCGCTGTGAAGCACCTGGCCGGGGGGATGCGCACCGGTGTTCCAACGCCCGACCAAGGCCCGCGCCTCATCAGATAAGTCATCGGCAAGACGTTCGATCAGGGGTTCTGTTGCCAGCACTTTCAGGCGCCGGTCTTTCCAGACCGTCACAGCTCCTGGATACAGACCCATCACCTTCCGATGAATCGTCAGGGCGGAATCACCCCAGTTCAATTGAAAGTCTTCTTTGCTCAGCATGCGAGCGTAGGTGCCCTCCTCTGGCTGATGGCGCACCTGGAGGCGCGACCATCGCTCCGCCTCGAGTCCTGGGCCTGCCGCCTCAATGACAGGCATGGCTTGCAGCATCAGATCAGCACTGAGCCTGCTGAGTCGCTCTCCCAGTTGATGGGCATTCTCGAGAAGGTTGATCGACAACCGTTGCTCCAGGAGTACGGGCCCTGTGTCCAACCCCTCCTCCATGGCCATGATCCCCACGCCGGTTTCTGGGTCTCCTTCAAGGATTGACCATTGAATGGGGCCCGCCCCTCGCCAACGGGGGAGCAGAGATCCATGCCCGTTCCAGCATCCCAAAGGCGGATGTTGAAGGATGTCCTTGGGCAGGATCTGGCCGAAGGCAACCACGACAGACACATCGGCATCCAGAGCATTGAGCTGTTGCTGACAGTCCAGGTCTCGTCGAATCCTCTCCGGGGTGAACACTGGGCAGCCGAGCTCTTGCGCCCTGGCTTTTACAGGTGAAGGCATCAATTGCTTACCCCGCCCACGCCGCCGATCGGGTTGGGTCACCACACCGACGATTTGATGCCCGGCTTCATGGAGTGTGTCGAGGGTTGGTACGGCGTAGGCCGGTGTGCCCCAGAACAGGATCTTCAAAGCCAAAGCGGTCGTGCGGTGAGTGACTCAGGCTTCGCCGGTGATGGCGAGACCATCCACCCACACATGGGGACACACCCCTTCATGGGTGACGATTGGATCGGCTTCGATCTGAACGATGGATCGAAGGAGCTCTCGGATGTCGCCAGCAACCGTTGCTGCCTCAACGGAAATGCGCTCACCTCCATTCACCAGCCAGCCGTCGAAGGGGAGAGAAAACGAACCCTGACTGGCCTTGACGCCGGCATGGAGAGCGTTGAGGCTCTCAATCAGCACGAAGGAGTCGCTGGTTGTGCGGTGATCCAGGTGATCGCCTGGGAGCGTGGCCCCTTCACTGCGATGCACCTCAAACCAGTCGGGGCCGACGGACACCTTGGCGCCCAAACCGGCATGACCGGTGGGTTGCACACCGAATGCACGAGCGGTGGCTTCCGAGTGCAGAAAACTCTCCAAACGACCATCACCTATCAAGCGCAAGGCTCGGGTTGGTGTTCCCTCTCCATCAAATGGCATCGCTCCCACATGGGCGGGGTGAAGACCGTTGTCAATCAAGTTGAAGAAGGGAACGGCCAGTTGCTGGCCGATGGTGTCGGCCTTGCTCAGGCTCACACCGTCTAGAACGGCGCGGGCATTGAACATGCTGCTGAAGGATCCGATGAGATCGAGAAAGGCTTCAGGTGTGAAGCACACCAGATAGCGACCCGTATCAATCGGTTTGTAGTTGAGATGGCTGATGGTGCGCTCGGCAGCCTCGTCGATGCATCCGTTGAGGTCCAGCTCAGCGCTGCCGAGCGCCAGTCGCACCGCTCCTCCGCTTCGGGGTTTTCGCCCTGCCTCTTCCGCGCGGGCGAACAGATAAAGGCTGGCTTGGGTGCGTTGTGCCTGCCGCAGAGCACCATCGCTGTTGAGGTAGATGCGCTCGCTGCTTCCCTCGTTGAGTCCGTTGTAGGGAACCGTTTCGATGGCGGGATGCCGGCTGAGGAGTTCTTTTTCAGCTTCAAGAAGATTCTTGAGCAGGGATTGAATGCCTTCGGAGTTTTTGAGTGGTCGATCGAGAGGATCGGTGGGCGCCTTCGCCAGAGGGGAGAAGTGGGGGACATCATCAGCGTTTCCAAAGGCGCTGGCTTGATGGGCGCCCATCAGCGCCTTTTCCAAGCCAGCATCCGACAGATCGGAGGTGCTGGTGATGCCGACCAGGCCATCCCGATTCCAAACACGCACGGTGATGGAACTGCGTTGTGAAGCCTTCAACTGTTTGGCTTCACCGCGATCTACCTGAACAGAAGCACTGTTGCTTCGGCTGGCTCCAAGATCCCATTGCGTAATTCCTTCGCGCGAGGCGAGCTGGTGGAGCCGATCACGCAGAGCCGACACGTTCAGTGGTGCATGTCCCATGATCAGCGGCCTCCAACGGTGATGGAATCAACTTTGATGTGGGGTTGTCCCACGGTGACGAACACGCTTCCGCTCACGGAACCGCAATAGCCGGCTGCAAGATCGAGATCGTCGGCACACATCGAGATCCTTGGCATCACCTCTTTGGCCTCACCGATCAAGGTGGCACCTTTCACGGGCTTACCCAGGCTTCCATTTTCGATGAGATAGCCCTCTTCAACCGAGAAGTTGAACTGGCCGGTGGGACCGACACTGCCGCCTCCCATGGATTTGCAGTAGAGACCACGATCAACGGATCCGATGAGGTCATTGATGCTGTGAGGGCCGGCAGCGATGTAGGTGTTGCGCATCCGACTCGCGGCAGCGAATCCATGGCTCTGACGACGTCCGCTGCCGGTGCGGGCATGGCCGGTGCGTAATTCACCAGCACGGTCACTGATGAACCGCTTCAGGACCCCATCTTCGATCAAAACGGTGCGCTGAGGTTCCATCCCTTCGTCGTCCATCGACAGGGAGCCAAAGGCTCCATCACTCAAGCCTTCATCGATGGCCGTGACGGCTGGGTGGGCAATGGATTCACCGATGCACTCCGCGAATGGTGTCGTCCCGCGTTCGATCTGGGTTGTTTCCAGCAGATGGCCGCAGGCTTCATGGAAGATCACGCCACCAAATCGGTTGGCGAGCACCACTGGCATCTGGCCTCCATCCACGTAGTCGGCGCGAAGCATCGTGGAGGCACTGCTGCACACCTCCTGCGCAGACGCCTCGATCGCCCAGTCGCAGAGATCATTCGGTTTGTCGGTGCTTCCGTAGCGGCGCGCGATGCTGGCGCGGTGGTCACCATCGGCAGCCAGCACACTGAGACCACTGGATTGGTGCAGCCTGATGTCTCGGGCGAAGGTTCCGTCGCTAGCTGCGACAAGTACTTCCTGCCAATCACGGGAGAAGCTGCTGCGCCGCACGTCGAGGTGCTGACCAAGACGTTCCAGGCATTGCGTGCCTTCAAGCAGTCGCTGGGTGATCACATCGAGATTGGGTGTGCGATCCAACCAATCGTGCTTGGTTGCTGCGAAATTTTTCAGAGCGCTGAGACCCTGAAATGCGCTGGAGCCAGAGAGAGTGGAACGTTCCAGTTGAAGCATGGCCAAAGCCTGATCCAGTGCTTCGGCCAAACCAGCGTCACTGAGATCGTTGGTGCTAACGAAACCATCACGCACACCCCTGAATACCCGGATGCCGGCCCCCATGCCGAAGGCCGGAGAAACGCTGGTGATCTTGTCTTGCTCGGCGAGCACACCCAGGTGGTCGGTGCGCTCGAGGAAGACCTCTACGAGATCGGCGCCGGCTCCCAAGCCGGCGTTCAGAAGGGTGTTGAGACGCTGTTCCCAAGGCGTACAACTGGGATCAAGGTTGAGAATCCCAGTTGCGGAGATCGTGTTGGTTTGCATCAGCGCACGCTGGGCTGAAATGACTCGCTGCGCACGGGTGCCATCAGGAAGAGCGACGCCATCTGTGCCCCGTTGGCGATCCAGTGGGGAAGTTTCCGCAACACTTTGATCGGTGCGGATGAAGCACTGGCATCAACGGCGTCCAGGGCTGCGTTGTTGGTCACGAGGTTCTCGAGACCGGCGTAGAACTTCGGATTTTTCACATCCAACACAACCGGGAACACCCTCGCGGTTGTTTCGTTGGTTTTGTCGATGACCAACCGGTCGTAGTCGCGCGCATCGAGACCCAGCGCTTCGTAGAACTCCTTGCGGGCGACATCGCGCACATACATGGTGGCGAAGACAGCCAAGAGGAAGAAGCGGCACCAGAGGCGTGCCCGGAATCCCCGCACGGTGTTGGGTTGTGCCTTCATCAAGGCATCGAAGAAATCGCCATGGCGGTTTTCGTCCTGGCACCAGTTCTCGAAGAAATTGAAGATTGGGAAAATCTTGCTGTCGGGATTCTTCTCAAGGTGGCGGAAGATGGTGATGTAGCGCCAATAACCAATCTTTTCAGAAAGATAGGTGGCGTAGAAGATGAACTTCGGCTGGAAGAACGTGTAACTCTTGTTGGCGGTCAGGAAGCCCAGGTCGAGCTGCAAGCCGAAATCACTCATCGACTTGTTCAGGAAGCCGGCGTGACGGGCTTCGTCTCGGGCCATGTGAGCAAAACACTCAGCCAGAAGGGGGTTTCTGGTTTTGATGCGACGGCTGAGTTCTTTGTACAGCAGGAAACCTGAAAATTCTGATGTGCAGCTCTGCTCGAGGAACTCAACGAAAACGCGACGGGTTTCCGGATCAAGTTTGTCTGCAGCACCCTCAAATTCGTCGTTGCGGACAAAGTGATGGCGGTTGTAGTCCTTGCGGAACTCTTCGCAGATGGCCTCCAGTTCTGCCTCGTTGGGCCGCAGATCCATTGCGGCCATGGCTTCGAAGTCCGTTGTGTAGAAGCGCGGCGTGAGGATCGTGTCTTTGGCCGGGTCCTTGACGGATACGGCTGATCCTGCTGCAGGTGCGTCGTTGACAGCGGTTGGAGGCACCATCTGTTTCGTCTAAGTGCTCACCATCGTAAGTGGCACCGTGAGGTTGCCGGGGTTTCTGTGACGTGAGTCGTTCAGTTGCCCCCCAGCCATTTCTGCCCGTTGAGCCGCTGGAGCAGTCTCGATTGCAGCAGTGCGAGGGTGATTCTCTTTTCGTCGATCAGAAACGACTCCAGCAGACTGGGTGCCGTGCCCGACTCGGCTAAGGCAATGGTTTTGCCGGAGGTGATCGCATCGGATTCGAAACAGAGCCAGAACCTGCGCTCGCCGCTCAGCTCTCCTTTCACCATCCAGCAGGAACCCCCCACCACGGGCCTCTCGCCCTCAATGAGGGACAGGCTCACGGCCCTTTGACCTCGATCGTCCAGGGCTTTCGTGAGCGACGGAAGGAAGTCCTCCTGCATGAAGGAGGCAAAGGGTTTGTCCTCGAGCTTGGGTTTGGCGGCAGGTTTTGCTTTGCCTTCACCAGCGGGTTTGGTCTCGCCTTTCGGCTTGGCAGGGGTTTCGCTCACCGGATGTTGGTCACTGGCCGGACTGTAGACAGCTCCGGTGGTGCCTCACCAGTCGCCGGTTACCAGTCCTCGCTGAGGGGCTGATTCCAGTCATCAGCTGCCTCTGCGTTGGATGCTCCAGTGGTCGTGGTTGTAGTCGTTTCCGGAGCCGACGCCGTCACGGTTTCGGCTTTGGAGTCGCCCCGCCGGATCACGCGAAAGGGCACCGAGACCGTCGGCGCCGGATCGCGCACATCCCGCTCAGGCCACGTGACGGTCGCAGCATCGGAAGGAGACGTGGGAGGTTCAATCGGTTCTGAATGCTCAGGTGGCCATGCGATCGGTCGTCGAACTTCGCGCTGCAGCGTTGGTGCTTGAGGCGTTGCTGCCAAGGCACCTCCTGAGCCCAGTGCAGCGCCTGTTGCGGCGGCAATGGCCATCCAGGCTCCAATGGGCAGGGTGGGTAATTGCCAGGTGAGGATTCGTAGCGTTCCTCCCTTTCCGAGATTCAGCCCTGCCACCAGCAAGGTGAGCAGCAAAGGGGACAGGCAGGGAATCAGCAGCAGCCGTTGCAAAGGGGTCATGGGCGTCGTCCCTGCCAACGGTTCTGGTCTGTTAGCGACTCGCCCAGGCCATCAAACAGACGCATGACGAGAAAATCGATCATGTCATCGAGGGACTCCGGCTGGGTGTACCAGGCAGGAATGGGCGGCGCAATCCTGGCTCCAGCTTCTGCAAGCGTTGTGAGGTTGCGCAGGTGTATCAAGTTCCACGGCATTTCCCTCGGGGCAATCACGAGGGGTCTGCCTTCTTTGAGGTGCACATCAGCACTGCGCTCAAGAAGATCCCCTGCCAATCCAGCCGCCAGACGCCCCACGGTTCCCATCGAGCAGGGAACAACCACCATTCCCCGGGTCATCACACTGCCACTGGCCACCACCGCGGCTTGATCATCCCAGCGATGACAGACCAGTTCGCCGCTTTGCACATCGAGATGGTCACGCCAGAACCGTTGCTGCTGATCGGGGTCCACCGGAACGGCGATGGCCCGTTCAGCTCTCCAAACTTCATGGGCTCCTCGGCTCACGATCACGTGCACGCTGTGACCCCCGCGGAGAAGCCATTGCAGGCTGCGTTCAGCGAGTTGTTGGGCCGATGCGCCGCTGATGCCGATCACGAACGGAGCGCTCATGAGTCTGAGACGGCCACAGGCAGGGGGGCTGCCTGCTCGTCAGATTCTTCCGCGGGCACCACTTCAAGGTCGATCTGGTTGCGCAGCACATCCACTTTCAACACCTTCACCTTCACTTCATCGCCGAGCTGATAAACCCTGCGACTGCGTCGTCCGACGAGTCGATTCTGGCGCGAACGGTATTCGTACCAGTCGTCATTCAATGAGCTCACATGCACTAACCCTTCCACCATCGATGGAGGGATCTCCACAAAAAACCCATAACTCTGCACACCGCTGATCACTCCGGTTTGCTCCTGATTCACCATGGGTTCAGCGCTTCTGGCTTGCGCCATGGCGACCACGTCTTTGCGCAGCTCTGACACCTGCCGGCGGCGTGTGTTCAAGCGCTGGATGATGCGCTCCCGAAACAGCTCTGAGAGTTTTTGATCCTGCGAGGCCGTGAACAGCGGCCAGGTGATCTGATCGCCTGCTCCTCGAGACCCAATCCCCACCTTGGTTTTGTGCCGCACGCTTGGACGGTCCTTGCCTTCATTGAGCAATTGACAAAGAACCTGTTGATTCAAAAGATCGGCGTAATGCAGCGTTGGGCAACACCAGGGAGCCAGGGATTGAGCGCCAACCGAACCGGGACTCTCCGCTCGGCTGGTCTGCTCGTCAACATCGTCTGATGTGGTGGTTTCAGAGTCTGGATCGGTGGTGTTGTCAGCATCGGGCTGCGGGTTTCCGGCGGTCGCAGCAGCCTCATTGAGGCGATAAAGGCTGTCAGGCAGTGCATGACGAAGCTGGAGATTGAGCACGCGGCTTGATTGACAACCGGCAACAGCCTTGGCGAGTTCATCGGCGGACGGTGTTCCGTCTTCATCGAGTTCGAGAGGAACATCCAGGGCAATGGCTGCCTTGGCCACGTCCATCAGAGCGGAGTCGTCGGCTGGGGGTGCACCCAGCAGAACGGACGGGAGTTTCAAATCTTCGCTCTGCGCATGCCAGACCCTGTGAGCCGTGCGCAACAGCACCGCCATCACCGATTCCGGTGAGCTCGGATTCAGCGGCTCTGCCCAGTTGGCTGCATCACCATCGGGGGCCAGTGGGTTTAAATCCCCGAGCATGTCGAGCTGAGGCCTGGGCAGGTCGAGTTCGATCAAACCGGCAGATCGTTCGCTTTCATGAGCACTCTTGGCACTGAAAATCAAAGTTTCCAGTTGGCTGATCTGCTCTTTGATCGCTTTCAAGTCCGCTGGAATCGCCCTTGATTTCGGTTTGCGTCCTGCGAGAGCTTCCAGATGTGTTTGGGTGATCTGTGCAACCGGACGGATTCTGGTTAGGGAGAAGTCCCAATCCTTCCATTCACCGTCAGCACTGAGATCCAGCCGAAGCGTGACCGCATCCTGCACTTCGCCAACGCGAAATGCGCTGGCCTTTGTCAAGGCAGGGCTCAGAAGCGGCAACCAATGTTGGCCGAGGCAGATACTCTCCGATTGATTCAACAGCCACTGGTCGAGACTGTTTCCAGGGGCCAGCCGTTCGGCGACTGCTGGAGCATGGATCCAAAGGCGCGTCCCTCCTTCGTGGGGAATGACGTGCAGTGCCGGCAGGGAGACAGCGTCGGTTGCAGACCAGCCTGTGAGCAGGAGTGCAGGTTGATCTGTGCAGTCCACTCGCTTTTTGGCTGCCGGTGCCTTCAGCGAAGCGCGAGGTGGGGTGGGCCGCTGATGGAAATTAGCTTTCGTCAACATCAGGTCCCGATCCGCTTCGGGTCCGCCATTGAGAGGCAGGGAGCGGGAGACATGGCCCTGGGCTGAGAACTGGGCGACGGGATAGCGGTCAAGAATGACCTCGGCAACCGCTTCATTCGCGGGTGTGTCCGCATGGCCTGCATCCTCGGAGGCAAGCTCGATGGTCGCCAGAATCCTGTCGTCGAGGGGGATCGCCACCAGCTTGTCCTCTTGCTGTTCCACGGCCGCAAGCAGACTCGTGGTGGCCCGTTCCAGGATGCATTGCACACCTCCTTCTGGAGACCGACGGCGACCCCCTTCCCGGGTGATGCGCACCAAAACGCGATCACCGTTCCAGGCGTGATTCAACTGATGGTCGCGGATGTAGATGTCATCACCGCCGTCATCGCGGATTGCAAAACAAAAGCCTTTGCTACTGCAACGCAGGCGGGCTTCCACCAGGTCATCAGTGATGCAGCGTTGAACCGCTCCGCTGTCATCGGTGCTCAGGATCCCAAGACGCGAGAGCGCCTGCAGTGCCAGCCCCAGAGACTGCTTTTCCGTTCGATTCGACAGCCTTAGGATCTTCTCGAGTTTTGCTTGGTCCAGGCTTCCATCAGCGGGAACCTGGTCGAGCAGATCGGCGACCGTGAATTTCATCAGAACGGAATCGGGAACCGGCCTTCAGGACCGGGAGAGAAACGATGCAGGCTCGCAAGCAGCAGGGGATGCGTGCCCTTCTTGATCTTTTGGATCTTACGAGCCGATGCCTTGCTGGGGTGTGGGTCAGTCCTGTTCCGGGATGATGCTGCCGTCCGTTTTCAGCATCGGCCAGAGAAGGCGCAGTCCGATGACCAGGAAGCCGATGGAGGCCAAGAGCTGAAGCCAATCGGCGGGAATCACTGCCGACAGAGAGCCTCCCGCGACCGCTCCGATCAGGCTTGCAATCACCAGGGCGCTGGATGATCCCAGAAACACCGCAAGTGGCCGATCCGATGTGCCGCTGATCGCAACCGTTGCCAACTGCGTTTTGTCGCCGAGTTCAGCCAGAAACACGGTGACGAAGGTTGAGAGCAGCAGCGTGATGTTCATCGATGGGTTGGCGCGATGGATCGGAGAGTTGAGCGTTCTCGGTCTCGCTCAGAGCAGATGGCCGTGCAGCACTGATTGCAAAGCCTGAGATCCGAGCCACAGACCCAGTCCAACCATCAGCAAGCCAGCCATTTGTTCCAGGCGTTCGGGTTGCAGGACCGACGAAAGCCAGCGGCCGACGAGCACTCCTACCAGGCTGGAACAAATCAGTGCCAGAGCGGCACCACCGAAGACCAGCCAAGGCTGTCCCGATTCAGCGGAGAGCAACAGCGTTGCCAACTGCGTCTTATCGCCCAGTTCCGCCAGGAACACGGTGGTGAACGTACTCACCAGAACGGTTGTGAACCCTGGACGCTGAGAGCTTCCGGCGTCGGTCATCGCGATGGAGGCGTGGATCGAATCAGCCGTTCGAACTTACGCAGTTCCAGACTGCGTCCGCCGTGAACCGATCGAATCTGCTGGCGGCAGCAAGCGATGGCGAAGGCATCAGCGCGGTCTTCAGGAATGTTGAAAAGGCTGCAGAGGCTCGCGACACGACAGAAATCCGGGCGCTCGGCGTAGATCCGACAACGTCTGGCACCGCTGTCGAAGTGAATGCACCACCCATCGTTCCCAACCATGGCGAGATATTGGCTCTGCTGTTCAGGTGTCAGGGCTTCGATCGCTTCCTGACGTTCCTCTGGGGCAAGCCTGCAACAAGCTCCGCAATGCTGCAGACAGGCCCAGTTCTGGGAGTGACGACTCATGATGGCGGTCCGTTTTGGGTTGCTTTCAGCCCGAGCTGTGACGCGTGTTGCTGTGACAAGCCGTCACAGAGACCAGGACGGATTGAAGTGTTTCTGGCGGGAGGCTCGTAGCCTGGCGGCGGCAAACTGTTGCTTACCTGCTTTCGACCCATGGGAATCGATTTCCACCTGATCGCCAATTTCGGCGCACTGGCCTTGATCACCCTGGCTGGCCCGGCAGTGATCTTTATCCTCTTCTACCGCCGCGGCGCACTCTGACGCTTGAGCTTGCTCAAGCCGTGATACACCGGGTCCCTGCAAACCAGGCGCCCGGTGTAGGAGGCCAGAACAGCTGCAAGCACCACTCCGGCGAACAATTGCTGATCTCCAGCGAGACGCCACGCGAAAATGATGGAGACCAGGGGGAGCTGAGTTGCTCCTGAGAGTCCTGCAGCCAGACCCAATCCGATCCCCAGCTGACCGCTGTAACCAGCGATTGCGCAGACGGTGTAGCCCAGCACAGCTCCGAAGGTGAGGGATGGATCGATCAAGCCGCCTGGAACGCCAGGGCTGAGAGCCAGCATCGGAGCGATCACCCGCACAACGGTGATCCAAAGGCTGGTGAAGCCTGTTAACCACTGACTCTCGTTTTCAACAGGATTGGGCATGCCCTGCTCAATCAGCTGCCTCACCAGCGATTCACCATCAGAGGTGGATGTTCCCCAGCTCATCAGAGCCAGGAGGCTCAAACCTCCTCCGAGATAGAGGCCTGTGCGCAGGGGCCGTTGCCTTACCGATGTCGACAGCCGCTGGGTGAGCCAGACAAGCCCCTTGTTGAACAGACCGCCAACAACACCTGCGACAAGACCAACCGGGATTGCCATCATCAGCTGTTCCCACTCCGGTGTCACGATGTTGAGAACGCCAAGGCCGAACATCGGTTGTCCACCGATGTTCGACAGTCCTGCTGCCGCAACGCTGATCACGAGAGCAGGCCAGATGGTGACGATGGCGTAATCAGCCGTGAGCTCCTCCAGCATGAAAACGGCCCCGAGCAAAGGCGTGTTGAAGCCCCCGGCCAGGCCGGCACCTCCGCCGATGGCCACCATCTGCCGCTCGGTCAGCGACGGCAGCCATCCCTTGAAACGCCGATGGCAGGCTCTGGCCACAGCAGCACCGAACTGCACAACAGGTCCTTCCCTGCCCAGGGGAAACATGGCCACGGTGGCGATCGACCAGAGAAGGCCCCGTTGCACCGTTCCTGGAGCTGCCATCGCCCGCGGCAGCAGCGACGGATCTTTCAATCCATTCATCGTGGAGGGAATTCCAGACCCTGCTCCCTCATGCCATGGACCTCGCTGCAGCAGCAGGAGAACAGGCATCACGACCAGCGGCGCCAGTGCCACAAGAACACCGGGCAACGTCCATGGACTGGCTGCATTCGTTGGCAGCAAGACATACAACCGTTCCTGAATGCGGTCCACCAGGTTGAGTGGCAGACAGGCGACGCCGATCAGCACGCCAACGATCACCAGGCTGATGAAATGACGTGCGATGTCCCCCAACTGGCGTTGGGAGGGCAAAGTTCCTGGAATCAGGGCGCTTTCCTGGCGACGATCCGGACTCATGGGCAAAGGCCGAGACCCACGCAGGCCTCTTGCAGCAGACCCGCAACGTAGGGGTGCCGGGCCCGGCTGTCGTCACTCTCCAGCACACCGATGGCGTTGATTGTGCAGATCATGGACTCACCGGCAGGGTTCAGCACTTGCAGGGCCTTCGGACCGACACGCTCCATCCTGTAAGTGCCAGATCCGCGTTTGAGTTCCATCACGGCATGGTGCGTGCGCAGGGCCTGCACCTCCAGCTGGAAACGGGTTTCTCCACGCCAGTGATTCTGGGTGAGTCGGTAGGCCA
Source organism: Synechococcus sp. CS-197 (assembly GCF_025128215.1). Taxonomy (NCBI): domain Bacteria; kingdom Bacillati; phylum Cyanobacteriota; class Cyanophyceae; order Synechococcales; family Synechococcaceae; genus Synechococcus; species Synechococcus sp. CS-197. The sequence goes on from NZ_JAHLZC010000021.1 coordinate 153,051, forward strand.
GATCAATTGTCTGCGCAATCGCAGTGCCGGCTGGCCAGCGCCAGATGATCGCCTGACGTTCCGTGCCGTTCTGCTCCAGGGTCAAGCGTCGATGCCCACCGCGCAGCGACTGTTGATCGGCAACACGGCACCCCCTCGACCAGAACAACGGCTTGGGATGACCTGCGCCGAAGGGTTCCAGCTTCTGCAGGCCTGCCCAGAGGTCATGGTTGATCTCCTCGAGGGTCAGCAGGGCCTCCGGTTCCACCAGCAAGCCCTCCCCCCTCTGCTCGATCCAAGTTGCGGCCAGCTTGTTAAGACCGGCGTGGAGCTCCGTCACGGCTGAGGCGTGAACCGTGAAGCCTCCCGCTGCAGGGTGGCCTCCAAAGCGTTCCAGCAGATGACCGCAGTGCTTGAGCGCTTCATCCACGGCAAACCCCTCGGGGGCACGGACGGATGCCCGCATCAAACCATCCCCATCCGCCGCCAGCAGGGCCGCCGGCCTCTGATAACGCTCAACCAAACGGGCGGCCACGATTCCAATGACGCCATGATGCCAATGGCCCTGTGCCAAGAGCAGGAAGGGCGGCAGGGGGGATGGATCACTCTCCAGCAAGGCAATCGCTTCCGCTTCGATGGCATCGCAGAGCTCGCGGCGTTGGCGGTTGAGAACATCGCAGCGTCGCCCCAGTTCGTAGGCCTGGTCTTGATCCTCTGCGGTCAGAAGGTCCACCACCAGCACAGGATCCCCGATGCGGCCGACCGCATTGATCCTCGGTGCCAGCTGGAAACCAATGTCGTCGGCGACGAGGGGACGTTCCCCTAGCCCAGCCAGTTGCTGCAGGGCCTGCACACCCGGACAGCGGCTGCGGTGCAGGTGTTTCAACCCTTCCTTCAGCAGGCTGCGGTTGGCACCTGTCAGGGGTGCCATGTCCGCGACGGTGCCGATGCAAAAGAGATCCCGGGAGCTGGCAATCGCTTCGGGCCGGTTCATCTCCAACGCCAGGGTGTGCGCCACGATGTAGGCAAGCCCGACCCCCGCAAGACCTTGATAGGGCGAGTCTTCAGGGGTTGTGGCCGGATGAATCAGGGCCATGGCCTTCGGCGGCTGATCCGGAAGGGTGTGGTGGTCCGTGAGGATCACATCCACCGCGAGGTCATCGGCACGCTGCAGTGCTTCCGTTGCGGCAACACCGTTGTCGACGGTGATCAGGAGCCTGATGCCTTCCGCATGCAGCTGTTCCACCATCCCCGGGTTTAACCCGTAGCCGTCATCCATCCGGCTTGGAATGGCTGCTTTCGGATTGGCACCAAGCACGCGAAAGGCCCGCAGCAGCAGGGCGGTGCTGGTCATGCCGTCAGCGTCGTAATCACCGCAAACGGCCAGAGATTCACCTGTCTGGCATGCCGTTTTTAAGCGCGCTATTGCTGCTGCGAGCTGGGGGAAGTGGTCGTGAGGAGAGGGCGGTGCCTGATCGCTCAGGAGCGCTTCCACGTCTGCGCTCGTCGACATGCCGCGCCGTATAAGCACAGCTCTGAGTGGTTCAGGTAAAGCAAGACCTTCGAGGGGGAGGCCAGCGATGGGCCGCGGTAAGCGCCACTGCTGCTGACGGGCGACCTCCACCATCCCTCTCCTCCGCTGGCTGCATTGTGGGAGAGATCAGCTCCGATGGTGTTCCATCAGGCTGAACCCATGCTGAATCGCTGCAATGTCTCGACTGCAAGCCGTCTTTTGGGATGTAGACGGAACCCTTGCCGATACGGAGATGGACGGCCATCGCGTGGCCTACAACCGTGCGTTTGCTGAGCTTGGTGTCGACTGGCACTGGGATCAAGGCCTGTACGCCGAGCTCTTGACCATTCCCGGGGGCACCGCGCGCATGCAGCGCTATGCGCAGAGGCGGTCTGTGTTGCTCACATCCGATCGGCTGAAACGCTTGCGCGAAGCGAAGCAACGCCATTACCTCGCCCTGATTCGCTCCGGTGCCGTGCAGTGGCGCCCAGGCGTGTTGCGGCTGCTCAAGGAGCTTCAGCAGGCCGGTGTTCAGCAGTGGATTGTCACCAGCAGCGGACTCGCTTCTGTTCAGGCTCTCCTGGACGGTCTCCACGGATTCAGCACAGGCCCTTTCCGCGGTTGGGTGACAGCAGACGATGTGCGGTGCTCGAAACCTGATCCAGAGCCTTATCAGCTCGGGCTGCGTCGCAGTGGGGTCGATCCAAACGCCGCGATCGCTTTGGAGGATTCAGCGCAAGGGTTGCGTTCGGCCCGCGCGGCCGGACTGCGCTGCCTGCTGACCCCATCTCCCTGGGACCCTGAACTGCCAGCGGAGGTGGGGGCTGCGACGGCCGTTGTGGATCACTTCGGAGCTGATACCCCGTGCCGGGTGCACGTGGGCCCCCCTTGTGAAGGCGGTCAGGTCACGCTGAAGTACCTGGAGATGCTGCTTGATCTGGAGCAGGGATGACGCTGCACGTCACGCGATTTGACCGGCTTCAGCGCCGGGTGGGAACCCATTTCTCCCAGGCGCTGGTTGGCCCTTGGCGGCGCAGGAGCGTTGGACTGCTCTCCTTGCTGTTCGGGTTCATCGTGGGCAGCAATGTCACGATGTATTGGTATCAGAAATCGGGTCAGGATCGCCCCATCGCCGTTTTGACGATGGTTCTGATCCTCGAGGTGCTGGTTCGATTGCGCAGCAGGGTGCGGACCGATCCGTGGCCACTGGGTTGGCTCGCTCTCGACAATCTGCGCATCGGCACCGTTTACGCCGTTGTGTTTGAGGCCTTCAAACTTGGCTCCTGATCCTCGACCGGACGCTCCACGCGGAGTCAATGCCCTGCTGGGCCGGTTGGGTTGGCCCGACCCGGAGCGTTGGTGGCAGCACTGGCAGGACCGTGGCGGTTTGAGTCTGGAGCGCGATCGATGGACCGTTCCTGTCGATGACGCCTGGATTGCGTCCCTGGCGCTTCCGCTGTTGACGCGTGTCGAACAGGCCCATGCCGCCGACGTTCCGACGCTGATCGGGGTCAGCGCGTTGCCAGGTTGTGGCAAGACCACTCTGTGCAGCTGGATCAAGCAGGCTGCCGATTCTCTTGGCTGGTCGGTGGAGCAGTTATCGCTCGATGACTTCTATTGGCCTGCAGAGGAACTGGAACGCAGCATGGCTGGGAATCCCTGGCGGGTTCCCCGGGCTTTGCCTGGCAGTCACGACCTCAACGGTATGGAACGATCGCTGCAGACCTGGCTGCAAGGGGGCTGTTTGCAAGCGCCGCGGTTTGACAAATCCCTTCGGGGAGGACGCGGTGACCGTTGCGGTTCCGTGACCTCCAAGCCACGGGTGGTGTTGCTCGAGGGATGGTTTCTTGGTGTGGTGGCTGGTGAGCACCATGAGGACGTCCTGCAGCAACCGCTGACACCAGCAGAACGCCAGTGGCGCCCCAAAGCCATGAGAAGTCTCAGCGAGTATGCGTCGATCTGGACGTTGCTCGATGAGCTTTGGCACCTGCGGATCGACAGTGTGCAGGCTTCCGCGCGCTGGAAGCGTCAGCAACTGACCACGCAGTTGGACAACACCGGTGTGATGTTCGCTGAGAACGATCTCTCTGATTTCAATCGGATGGTTGAGGCCGCTCTCCCGAGCAGTTGTCTCAACAGCATTTCTGGAGCCGCGGTGATTGTCGACCTCACGAGTGACAGGAGCATTCGCGAGGTCAGACTGCGCTGATTCAGCTTTCGGAGTCGTCGGCTTCCGCCACGGGATAAACGAAACCTTGAGCCCGGCCGCTCAACACAGACTTGCCAATGGACAGTGCTCGTTGGGCTGCCGTAGCGGCCTTCGCTTTCCAAACGGCATGGCGCTGGTTGCGCTTGCTTTTAGAGGTTTTCTTCTTCGGGACGGCCATCTCGGGCTGATCACTGCCAAAGAGCCATGATCCACTTTCGAGAGCCCCTCCGTCAAATCGCTAGTCTTGACTCAACGCAACAGCGGTGTGAGCTCAGAGCAAAAGAGTCAGTCACAGCCGGGCCTTGATGCCCCCAAAGCAGAGGGTGCCAATCGACCGAGCAATCCATTCTCCCGCTTCCGTGCTGAGCCTCCCCCGAGTTACAGCGTTTTGCTGAAGCAGATCACCTCGGGGAAGGTGAAGGAGCTGGAGTTGGTGCCGGCCCGTCGGGAGGTGATCGTCACCTACCCCGATGGACGCACCGCCACGGTGGCGATCCTCGCGAACGATCAACAGATTCTGCGAACCGCTGAGTCTTCAGGAACTCCCTTGCGTGTCAAGGATGTTCGCCAGGAACAGGCGTTGGCTGGTCTGGCCGGAAACCTGGCCCTGATCGTGCTGATCGTCGTCGGCTTGTCGCTGTTGTTGAGGCGATCGGCGCAGGTGGCCAACAAGGCGATGGGCTTCGGACGGAGTCAGGCGCGCACCAGCCCGCAGAGCGAGGTGACGGTGCGTTTCGACGATGTGGCTGGGATTGCCGAAGCCAAGGACGAGCTCCAGGAGGTCGTGACCTTTCTCAAGCAGCCGGAGACATTCATCAAATTGGGGGCGCGCATCCCGCGGGGGGTGCTGCTGGTTGGCCCTCCGGGCACCGGAAAAACCCTCTTGGCGAAAGCCATCGCTGGCGAAGCTGGTGTTCCGTTTTTCTCGCTTGCAGCCTCCGAATTCGTGGAGTTGTTCGTGGGTGTGGGAGCCAGCCGTGTGCGCGACCTGTTCCGCAAAGCCAAAGAGAAGTCGCCCTGCATTGTGTTCATCGACGAGATCGATGCCGTTGGCAGGCAGAGGGGAGCAGGGATTGGCGGAGGCAATGACGAGCGGGAGCAGACGCTCAATCAGCTGCTTACCGAGATGGATGGGTTCGCTGATAACTCCGGCGTCATTCTTCTGGCGGCCACCAACCGCGCCGACGTCCTCGATACAGCCTTAATGCGTCCAGGGCGCTTCGATCGCCGAATTGCCGTTGGCTTGCCAGATCGCAAAGGGCGTGAGGCGATTTTGTCGGTGCATGCCCGCACCCGCCCCCTGGCTGAAGAGGTTTCCCTGGCGGACTGGGCCAGGCGGACGCCTGGTTTCTCCGGAGCTGATCTGGCCAATCTCCTCAACGAAGCGGCCATCCTCACGGCCCGGCATCAGTCCACAACTCTGGGCAATCGCGAGCTGGAAATGGCTCTCGAACGCATCACCATGGGCTTGACGGCTGCCCCGCTTCAGGATGGGGCCAAAAAGCGATTGATCGCATACCACGAGATCGGTCATGCCTTGGTTGCCGCCTTGACTCCCCATGCCGATCCCGTCGACAAAGTCACCCTCCTTCCCCGCAGTGGTGGTGTCGGGGGATTCACGCGCTTTTTCCCCGATGAGGAGGTGCTCGACTCAGGCCTGGTGACCCGCGCTTACCTCCAGGCCCGTCTGGTGATGGCTCTTGGAGGCCGTGCCGCGGAAGTTGTGGTGTTCGGCGCGTCCGAGGTCACTCAAGGCGCCAGCGGAGATCTGCAGATGGTGGCGCAACTGGCCCGGGAGATGGTGACGCGATTCGGATTTTCAGATCTTGGTCCTGTGGCCCTGGAGGGACAGGACCAGGAGGTGTTTCTGGGCCGCGATTTGATCCATACCCGGCCGTCTTATGGGGAACGCACCGGACGCGAGATCGACCTCCGCGTTCGTGTCCTGGCATCGGATGCTCTTCAGCAAGCGATTCAACTGCTTGAGTCCAGGCGTGAACAGATGGATCGTTTGGTTGACGCCCTGATCGAGGAAGAAACGCTTCAGTCGGATCGGTTTTATTCCCTGCTTGGGATTGATCCTCCGGATCGGAGACCTAGCCTGGGGCAACTGCCGGCCTGGACTTGAGCCTGTCCAAGCGAGCCTTCCCTATTCGCCATCGAACCTCGGCCCGTTGGCTGTTGCTTCTGCTTCCTGCGTTGGTGGTGTTGGCACGCCTTCACGTCGAGGTGGCCTGGTTCCAGCAGTTCAACCTTGAGGAGGTTTACCTCACACGTCTCGGTCTGCAAGCAGCCGGTGGCGCTGTCGCCCTGGGTCTCGCAGTTGTCACGATCCTTTGGCGACGGCGATGGATGGCGGCCTACGAGCCGACCCCCAAAGGTGAACTCCCCGCCCTGAGGGGGAGAACCTATGCCCTGTGCTTGGCCAGCACGCTGGTGGTGCTGCTGAGCGTGCTGGTGGTTGACACCCGCCTGGCCTGGTTGGCCTTCTCCCAGCCCTTCCTCCTGGCGCACTGGTGGAGTGTTCCCTTCCAGAGCAGCTGGCCACTGTTTGCGTTCTCGATTCTGCTGATCCTCACGATCACGTTCGGTCTCACACGCAGTCATCGCCTGGGATTGGCCCATCTCTATGGAAGTGCCTGTTTTTGTTTGATCACAGCGCGGGCCTGGGGACTCTGGGCTTTGGCGCTGACGATTCCAGACTCCAACCGTGTTGAGCCGCTTCTCGGAGCTGATGTGAGCTTCGGTCTTGGTCGTTTTTCGGCGATTGCCCTGGCTCTGGAATTGCTGCTTCTGCAGCTGCTCCTCGTTTTGAGCACTGCGATCTGGAGCCGACTCACCCGCAGTCCATGTCTGAGTGACTGGGGTTTTCCTGGTTGGACAAGCCAGGAACGCCGATTGCTGCGTCCTTTGCTTTCACTGTTGTTTCTGGTGCTGGGCGCCCTGCTCTGGTTGTCCAGGCATCAGCTGCTCTGGACTCAGAACGGTGTTGTGGCGGGTGCTGGCTGGCTGGACGTGCATCTGGTTTTGCCACTCAGGGATGGGGGCAGCGTTCTTCTCGTTCTCTTAGCGACCACCGTCTTTCCATGGCCTGGGGTGCCCTCGCGTCGCCGACAGGGGTTGAGGCGTTGGTTGGTCACCTTGGCAATCCTGTTTCTTCTCACTGAACTTCTGCTCACACCCCTGTTGCAGTGGATGGTGGTTCGTCCCAGAGAATTTCAACTGGAGGAGCCGTTCCTCGGGCGTGCGATCAGTGCAACCCGGGATGCGTATCAACTCACCGGCATGACGACACGACCGATCAACCCTTCCAAGCAGCTGGAAGCGGATGATTTGGTTCAAGGAGAAAGCACGTTGAGGAACATTCGTCTTTGGGACAGTCAACCGCTGCTGGCGTCGAATCGACAGCTTCAACAGCTCAGGGTTTATTACCGCTTCGCCAAAGCAGCCGTGGATCGCTACCCATTGCGACCTGATCGCAAGGAACGGCAGCAAGTGATCCTGGCGGCGCGGGAGCTGGATCAAACAGCCCTTCCCAAACGATCAAGAACCTGGCAAAACCGACACTTTGTGTTCACGCACGGATTCGGTTTTACCCTCAATCCGGTTAATACCAGTGCGCCCGATGGTCTACCTGTCTATTTCATTAAAGATCTAGGACGTTCAACCAGGATCCAAGGAAACCCAGCCCTTGGTATTACGCAAGATGACGTCAAACGTGAAGTTCCCATTGGCCGTGCTGCCCTGTATTTCGGCTTGCTGCCTTCGCCCTATGCAGTGGCACCAACGCGAATTCAGGAGTTTGATTATCCAGAAGGCGATAAAAATACTTATACCCACTACTCCGGCACAGCGGGGATTCCTCTGTCTTCACTCTGGCAGCGCATCACTTCCTCGATCTACCTCGCTGATCCCAGGCTGCTGAACACCGGTGCCTTGACGCCGCAATCCAAACTACTTCTCAGGCGCGATGTGAAACAGAGGGTCAAGGCTTTGGCTCCATTTCTCACCTTTATGGGTGACCCGTACCTGGTCTCTGTGCCCTTGGAGGATCCGCCACCTGGTTACGCAGAGGGCCAACATCAGTATTGGATTGTTGATGGCTACACCACCTCCCGAACCTATCCCTATGCAGCCACGCTTCCCGATGGACGACCCCTGCGCTATTTGCGTAACTCGGTGAAGATCATTGTGGATGCCTACAACGGAAACGTTCATTTCTATGTGAGTGAGAAAGATGATCCAATTATCCGTGGCTGGAGCCGATTATTCCCGGCATTGTTTGAATCATGGGATGGGATGCCGTCAAACCTCCGCGATCATTTGATGGTTCCTCCGGATCAGTTTGAGCTTCAGGTGCAGCAACTCCTGCGTTATCACGTTACTGAGCCGAGAACGTTCTATAGCGGTGATGATGTTTGGCAAGTTCCCCTTGAGCTTTATGGGCGCCAACAGATTCCTGTCGCTCCTTATCACATTACGGCTCAGGTGAAAGGTAGCGAACGTTCCGAATTTCTACTTCTACAACCACTCACACCATTGGCTCGCCCGAACCTTTCGGCTTGGCTAGCCGCCCGCAGTGATGGGGAGCATTACGGCGAATTGATCCTGTTGCGATTCCCAAGCGATGTTCCGATTTTTGGTCCTGAGCAGGTTCAGGCTTTAATCAATCAAGACCCTGAAATCAGTCAGCAATTCGGTTTGTGGGACAGGGCCGGGTCCCAGGTTGTTCAGGGAAATCTCCTTGTGGTGCCTGTCGGCGATTCCCTGCTCTATGTGGAGCCGATCTATCTCAAAGCGCGCCTTGGCGGATTGCCGACGCTCACTCGAGTGGTTGTCAGTGATGGGCGACGCGTGAAGATGGCCAATGATCTTGAGGCTGGGCTGAAGGCTCTTCTGAATCAATCTGCTGCAACGCAGCCATAAAAAAAGGACCCACATGGGTGGGTCCCCAGTTGTCACTGACGTGGAGGTCAGTTCACAGCGGCGAAGAACTCCTTGCTTCCCACGGGATCAGGCTTCATGGTCTTCTCGCCGGGAGTCCAGTTGGCGGGGCAGACCTCATCGGGGTGGGACTGCACGTACTGGAATGCCTGGAGAACGCGGAGCGTCTCGTCAACGTTACGGCCAACGGGGAGGTTGTTGATCGTGGCGTGCATGATCACACCCTCGGGGTCGATGATGAACAGGCCGCGCAGCGCAACACCTTCCTCGTCGTCCAGCACGTTGTAGGCGCTAGCGATCTCTTTCTTGAGATCAGCGACCAGCGGGTAGTTGATGTCGCCGAGACCACCCTGGTTGCGGGGTGTCTGAATCCAGGCGAGGTGGCTGAACTGGCTGTCCACGGACACGCCCAGAACCTCGGTGTTCTTGCTGGAGAAATCGGCGTAGCGATCGCTGAATGCCGTGATCTCCGTGGGGCACACGAAGGTGAAGTCGAGAGGGTAAAAGAACAGCACCACGTACTTGCCGCGGTACTGGGACAGGCTGATCTCCTTGAATTCCTGGTCAACCACTGCTGTGGCGGTGAAGTCGGGGGCTTGTTGGCCCACGCGCAGACAACCGTTGGCGGTCATGATGAACGGGCGAAGGATGGCAAGGAAGCGTGAGGACCTAGCTCGAAGTCGTTACGACTTCCATTTGCGCGCAACAATTTATCACGCCTGCGTGCGTCAAGGGCGTGCCTCGCTGCACCGAAGCACGGTGTCGTGGGCTTTTAAGATGAGTCGATGATTCAATCATCCATGGCCTGGGATCAGGCATTGCTTCGCAAGTTCAGCAGCACTGGCCATTTCCGTTTGCTGAATCAAGTGCGTAGTGAGCTCAGCAGTCAGCCTTTGGTTCGCGATCCTTCGACCCGCGTTTTGTTGCTCAAGGCCAGGCCTCATCGCGGGCAGCCTGTTCGTCAACAGCGCAGGCCGAATGCCATCCCTGAAGGAATGGAGTCTCTCTCTGATGCCGTTGTCGCGTCGTCTCCGAAATCGTTCCGAGAGAGGCTGAACGCCATTGATATGCGCTGAGGTTGTCCCCTCAAGATGTATGATGGCTTCTGGCCAAAAGGGCCTTTCGTCAGAGTAGCTCAGCTGGTTAGAGCACAGGATTCATAACCCTGAGGTCGAGAGTTCAAGTCTCTCCTCTGACATTTTCAACACTTAATTTGGTCCTCGCAATCGATCAATTGCGAGGATTTTTGCTGTGATTAGCCTGATTGTTCAGCCTCTGCGGGAGGGAAGCATGGTCATCGGATCCATGGCAGCTCCTCCAGCTTTGCGGATTTCAAAATGAAGGTGGGGTCCAGTACTGCGACCCGTGCTTCCCATCAAAGCGATGCGGGCACCTTGAGGAACCAGTTGGCCTTTTTTCACGAACAGTCGGCTGCTGTGGGCGTAGCGAGTTGACGATCCATCGCCATGGGAGATTTCAACGAGGTAGCCATAGCCGCTGCTCCAGCCGGAGTAAGCAATCACGCCATCCTTGGCAGCCACAATCGGCGTCCCAACATTGTTGGCAATATCAATCCCTTTGTGCATCCTTCCCCAGCGCCATCCATATCCAGAGGTAAAGACCCCTTTGGTGGGCCAGATATAAGTTTGCGAGGCATCGAACTGTTGACTGCCGGGAAGAGCGGGAAGTTCGGGCCAGCTTGCCCCACCGGATCGCAGGGGCCTCACCGCCAGAACACTGGCTTTGGCAACCCGGACCTTGCTGCCCACCACAAGTTTGGAGAGCTCGACCCCAGGGTTAAACGATTCCAATTGCGTCAGTGTGATTCCGTGATCCCTCACGAGGGACATCAGGGATTGCTCGGGCTTGATTTCAACGACGTCCACCGGAGCGGGAGGCGTTTTCAGAGGAGGAGTGTCTCTGATTTCTGTTCCATCAAGGGCGGTCGATGCACTGATGGATTCAACGCTTGTTTCAGGAAGAACCACCCAGGTTCCTGTTTCAAGAACAGCTTCGGCTTTGAACTCATTGAGTTCTTCGAGCTGACTCTCGCTCAGGTCGAGATCACGCGCCAACGTTTGCAGGTCGCTGCGTTCAATCAACCGGACCCAGATCTTGGTGGGCTCTGACGTCAGAGCCGAGAGAAGTTGCTTGGAGCTGATGTGGTCGGAATCTGCGAAACCCGACGCCTGCGACATCGCGAACAAGGCGCTGCTGGATGCAACAGCGGTCACGGCGAGGAGCAGAGGCTTCATTCAGCGCGCAAGTGAAGAACAGATCCCAGACCGCCGCCACAGCACCGGACCGGGCTGAAAGTAGCGGGCTGAACACTGCTCTGCAAGGGTGCTCGTGGCAGATCATCGATCACCACAGCTGCAGTTTCAGGCCTGCCTGAAAGCAGGCGATCGCGCAAGCGACAGACAGATTCAAACTGCGGACCCCGCCCTGGCCGTCACTGTCAGCACTGCAAGGCATTGGAATCGTCAAGATCTGATCGCACTGGTCACGCACTGGCTGCGGCAGCCCTGTGTCCTCTCGTCCGAACAGAAGAACATCGCCAGGTTCGAAGCAGAAACCCTGCAGCGCAACGCCGTCCCTTCGGCTGCAGCCGATCACACGGAACGGTTTGGCGAGACTGTTTTTAAATGCTTGGAAATTGGTGTGAACCGAAAGGTTCACATGGGGCCAATAATCCAGTCCGGCTCGCTTGAGCTGCCGGTCATCGATCGAGAAGCCGAGGGGTTCGATCAACGACAACGGCAAGTCGAACGCTGCACAGGTTCGCGCGATGTTGCCTGTGTTCGGAGGAATGCGTGGTTCGAATAAGGCGACGCGAAGCGGGGATGGCTTGAGATGGGTCACAGCGGAACGGCCTGTCCTAAAGCGTGAAGATCGAGAGCTCTGCCCTGAACGACGAGCCAGCTCCGATTGGCATGACTGGCCAATCGTTGAGCCAAGGCCCCCTGGCGATCGCGGAAGAGCCCGCCAATGGCGGTGGAGGGCACCACCCCCCAGCCTGTTTCTTCAATCACGATCACGACGGGCTCTTGGCGCTGTTTTAGAGAGGTGAGCAGCTCGATCTGAAGTGCATCCCACTCCTGTGCATCGGTCTGGAGATGGGCGGCCGTAAAGCCTCCGAGTGCATCAATTAGCAGCCCATGAGTCTGCGGCGCTTTTTGCAGCGCCGCCGTGAGCTGTCCCTCGCATTCGAGAAGACTCCAGTTCGCTGGCCGACGGTCTCGATGCAGGCGCAGTCGCTCCTGCCATGCAGCATCCCCCGGCAAGGAAGGCGAAGTGGCGATGTAAGTCACTTCAGAACAAACGGACACCAGATGCTCGGCCCACCTGCTTTTGCCGCCACGGCTAGGCCCGGAGACAAGAACAAGACCTTCGGGATGATCAGCCGCCACCATTCATGCCGCGAAGCGTCGCCACCGAGGAGGGGCTGACACGGTTGAGGTAGCGGAAAATCCAATATTTGAAGATCGTCGCCAGAATCACCGGGAAGGTGGCAATAAACAGAAGGATGAAATTCTCGCGCGCGGGGAATCCGAAATGATTCGCGATCCCATCGAGAAGAACCGTCCAACCTTCCGGGCTATGGAAGCCAACAAAAATGTCTGTGAAGAGAATGATGGCAAATGCCTTGGCTGAGTCACTGAGTCCATACACAGCTTCGTCGAAAAATCCTCTCAGTACGCGTAATTCTTCCCGACTGAAGACACAGACCACTACAAACGCAACTGTGGCTGCAAGATCAGCGATCACATTCTTAACGGCATGGGTGCTTTCTGAATCGGCCTCCTGCTTTAACTCCTCCGCTTTTGCAGACAGTTTTTTCTGCAATTCTTCCTGTGTGGGTATCGAGTCGCCGCGCAAAAGTGCATCAAATTCGATCTCGGCCTTATACACCCGCAGCTTCTCGACAGCCTGTTCCTCAAGTTGCGGTTTGGGGTAACTCAGAAAAGGCAAGTCCGGTGCGTAGCGATCCACAGCTGGGCTAATGATGTAAGTGCGGCTCACTTGTTGCACCAAAAGGGGCACAAGGATGAGCAGCAGCAGCACCTTCAGTGAAATCAAAGTGGAATCGCGACGTCGCCGGAATCCAGCCACCAGCGTTGCTTCTGCGGTGGGATTCAGCTGCCGCCGCAGCGTGTCGAAAATGCCGAGCAGAGAGCGTGGGAGCGGATCAGGAGATCGGCTGATGGTGGGAGCTGAGGCTGTTCGCCGCGGGCTGTAGCGGTTGACAACGCTCTCGATCAGCTGAAGCTGACGCAACTCCTGGGGATCAAGCTCTCCCCGCTGATATTCGAGCTTGTCTAGAGAGGCCCGGCAGACGCTGATGGCTGCTCGGAATTTCCTCAGAACCGTTGCTTGCACTGAGCTGGGAACAGACAGTTCCAGATCGGGGCGGATCGGCCGGTCTCCGTAATATTCAAGCTCCAGGCTTTGAATCAACAGAGCGGCTTCATAGCCGCGATCGAGATCGGCGTTCACATCGAGGGACTTGGCCCTTCCGAAGGTGTCGAGCCAGTTGCGTCCTGCCATCGTGCTGTTACCGGGAGAAAATCCACCAGGTGGCCATCGGAACTATCGTGCCGACCACGAGCAGAACGACAACCCAAGTGAAGGCATTGCTTTCCTCGGTTTGTTCAGCAGTTGGCACATTGGTGGGAAGCGCAACCCTCTCCACCTGAACGGGAGGACCTGGATCTTCGCCACCGTCGAGCACGACCTCAAGTCGCGTGATGCCGTCGAGCGTGGCTTGGCGGAAGCGATCGCCATCCCGCAAGGGTTGGCTCATGGTGGTTCGCCCTGTGCTCCGCAACAGGCTCTCCGGTAGTTGCTCTAAGAGGGCCGGTGAGGCAACAACCGTGGCCTGTTTGCTCTGGCTTTCCTCCAGGAACAGCAGAAGGGGTTTGTTGGAATCGGCTGTGCTCGAACTCCAACGACCGAGCAATTCCTCACCAAACGCTGGCAGGCTCAGGCCGTAATCAAGACGTCGCAGCGTTACGAGTCGAGCATCAACGTGAAAGCGATCCAGCTCCCCAAGTCGGCTGCTGATTTCGTTGCGACCAGAACGACTCAACACCTCAGCTGAATCGAGAACCAGCTCGTCGGGGGGCTGGGGTGGGAAGTCTTGGGGAGAGACGGCAAGTGCGATCGGCGTGCAGAAGAGCACGCAGAGAATGGCGGCAAAAATCCCGCCGGTGAGCTGGGTCAGGCGATTCATGGTCATGCTCAGCGTCGCAACAGTCTGCCTTTAAGCGGCAAGGCTGTCTCGGTTAAGGGCCATGATCGCTTCCAGCACCATCACAGCGCGTCCCTCAGGAAGATTCAGGCGTCCAGTCAGGTTGTTCAGAAAGCTTTTTTCTTCAGGGGTCACGTCCCGGTCGGCATGGGTGAGCTGAACAGCCACTGCCAGTGCTGTCTCTTGCTGGACGGGTGTCAGAACAGGCAGGGCGTCGTCGACCAGTTTTTCAACACCGTCGCTGCGCAGCTGGGCCAGGAGGCGATCGAACAGGGTCGCCATCTCCTGCTCATTCCGATCTTTGTAAGGCGTTCGGTATTCGAGGGAGCGGCGCAGAGCGTGGGCTTCATCACGCCCGAGGGTGCCGTCGCAGGCCACTGCGGCAAGGGCGATGGCGGCAAAGGCTTCAGCGTCAGTCATCTCGGCTGGTCCGTGCACACCCATTTGAGCAAGAGTGCGACGATCTGACCGCAGCATGTTGCAGACCATGCCTGGCTCCGCTCGTCTTTGTCTGATCGCTGGGGTGCTGGTGCTGAGCCTGTCGCTCCTGAACGCCCTCACGGCTGGAGAATTTCCCCCGGCCCTGCAGCGGGCCGAGGTGCTGGCTGGAATGGCCTCCGTTGGCTTGATGTTGGTTGCCGCTCTGTGGACCCGGGCCATACCGCGTGCTGCTGAAGCAGCGAAACTCAGTGGTGAACAGGGATTTCAGATCAACGACGCGCTGGATGGCGCCTTGGCATTGGAGTTGGCCTGGGGAAGCCATCAGTTCCTCACCGCAACTTCAGCCGCCTCGATGTTGGTGATGTGGGATGGGCACGTGCTGCTTCGGCGGGGTCTGATCACTTCGGATGCCTTCGTGCCCGGTGCCATCTGTGCGCGGGCGCGCGAGCGTCAGGAGCTGATTTCGTTAGTGAAGACAGCGCTTTATCCAGGGCGCGAAGAATTTGATCCTGTGCTGCCGGGCTTGCCATCGCTGATGGTGCACCCCCTAGGGCAAAGGGGCTGGGTGGTGCTGGGTGGATGGTCCGAACGCTGCTTCACCCGATCGGATGAGCGTTGGTTGGCGGGGTGGTGTGAACGCCTCAGAACGACACTGGATTCGGTTGGCGGCGGGATCCAGGAGTCCCACCCCTGCCCTCAGCCGGGATCCTGATTTCTGATTCCACCAGAGATCCGGGCGCAGTGAAGGAAATGCGTCCTTCCTTCCCAACCGTTCCCTCAAGCCGTGTGGCTCGGGTCACCTGATCGTTCTCATCCCT
The DNA here is from genome assembly GCF_025128215.1 of Synechococcus sp. CS-197. Lineage (NCBI taxonomy): Bacteria > Bacillati > Cyanobacteriota > Cyanophyceae > Synechococcales > Synechococcaceae > Synechococcus > Synechococcus sp. CS-197. Next base: position 168,206 of record NZ_JAHLZC010000021.1, read on the forward strand.
GCGCACGCGAACCTGCCCTTCGGCCAAGACGGCTTCACTGCTCCAGTTCCAGCGGCAACGTTCAGCTTTCAGCACTTCCCCTGGCTGGCGAATCTCACAGGCTCCCTCAACGTCGACGGTCGTGTCGCCGAGATCCGCCCTGAATCCCTCCCCCGTGATGCGCGTGCGGTCGAGATCAGCTTCAAAGGGTTCGGCGCTGCGAATCACCTGCTTCCGGAACAGCCAGGTTGTGGCTTGAGCCCGCAGCACACCTTTTTCACGCGGGATGCGCAGAGTCACCGGAGACAGAACGGTGATCTCACCCTTCAGGGTGTTCCCATTCAGGGATTGGCCCTCGAGTTGCTCGAGAACGGTTCCCTCCTGATCTCTGCGCTGACCAAGAACGGGCCCGTTGGCTTTGAGTTGTCCTGAATCAAGATTCCACTGCGCTTTGCCGCTGCGCAATGAGCTGTCAGGCGGGATGGTGCGGTCAGCACCAGACCAACGGTCGAGTTGAACGGTGCCCGTCAGGGTGAGTTCATTGGTGGTTTGTTGAAGAACGGCTGTTCGCGACGAAATCCGCGACTCCCGATCCGTGGCACGGGGCCGCTGCTCCATGGTCAACTCGCCTTGCTCAGGCCTCCAGCGCAATCGATCCCCCTGGATCAGCAGCTTCGCGCCGGTGAGTTGCTGGAGCTTGACATTCCCCTCCAACAGGATCTTTTCACCATCGTTGATCACTTGGGCTAGATCGGACTGAATCCGAAAGGAGGGCTTCCCATTCCGAAACAGGAGGCCAACGGGTTTGCGGGCACGAACCAAGCGTTTGTTCAGTTCGTAACGGGCTTCAGGGCTCGAGAGGGTCCAGTCTCTTTGGCCGTCACTGGATTTCTGTTCAAGCTCCAGTGAACGGAACACGAAAGGGGGTGCTTCGAGGGCGACTGGAGCTTCGGCATCGGCGCAACCGCCGAGAAGAGGGAGGCCTGCCAGCAGGCAGCTTGCAAGCCAGCCATGGCGTGAGGGCAAAGCCATCAGAGGGGGGACTCAAGCTCAAGTCGCTGCATCACTGGCTCCGGTTTGGGCAGACCGACGCCTGGTTCCAGTTGTCCCCAGCGCAGTGCCTGGGTCCAGCCATCGTCGCTCGGTCGCTGATCGAGCTGGGCCAGGATCCTGGAACTGAGGCCTGGCACCAGGGGTTGAAGCAACAGGCCAATCACCCTGCAACATTCCAGAACGGCATAGAGATCATCCCCCACTTTTTCTTCGTGGCCTGGTTGTTTCATCAGGCTCCATGGCGCTTGTTCATTGAGATAACCGTTGGCTTCGATCGCCAGTTGCAACACGGCTTCGGCCGCGTCTTGAAACGCCAGTGCCGGGATCGACTGACGCACGCGCTCGATTGTCTGTTCGGTGGGTTGTTTCAGCGGATGCTCAGAGCGCACATCTGGCGAGACGGGAGGGAGGGATGCCTCGAACCATTTGCGCGACATCGAGGCGGTTCGATTCAGAAGATTGCCGATCGTGTTGGCGAGATCGTTGTTCACGAGATCCATAAATCGTTGCTGCTGGAAATCGCCGTCTTCTCCAAATTGGATGTCTCTCAGCAAATACCAACGCACGGCATCGGTGCCGCAGCGCTCGAGCAGGATTTCAGGATCCAGCACATTGCCAAGAGCTTTTCCCATCTTCTGCCCCTCTCGGGTGAGAAAGCCATGCCCGAAAACACGTTTCGGAACGGGCAATCCCGCCGACATCAGCATGGCAGGCCAATAGACAGCGTGAAAGCGCAGGATGTCTTTCCCGATCACATGAACATCGGCAGGCCAGCCGATGTCAGCAAGGCGATCCAGGTCCACCGCTCCGCCGTCATCCAGCAGCGCTGTGAGGTAACCGAGCAGGGCGTCAAACCACACATAAAAGGTGTGTCCAGGATGTCCAGGGACGGGTAGGCCCCAGGACACATTCACCCTGGAAATGGAGAAATCACGTAGTCCTCCGGCGACGAAATTTTCGATTTCACGACGGCGACTGGCGGGAGCGATGAACTGAGGGTCTGCGATCAGGGTTTCAATGCGCTCTTGAAATTGCGAGAGGCAGAAGAACAGATTTTCCTCATCGCGCCATTCCAGCGGCTTGCGATGGATCGGGCAGTCGGGAGCCTTGGCATCGGCAGGATCATCTTTGAATTCCTCACAATCCACGCAGTACCAACCTTCCTGATGGCCGGTGCGGATGTGTCCTGCAGCTTCGCAGCGCTGGAAAAAGGCCTGCACCAGGGGAAGATGGCGAGGGCTTGTGGTGCGAACGAAACGATCGTTGCTGATGTGCCAACGCGTCCAGAGGTCGGAATACAACGCCGAAATGCGATCGCAATGATCGATTGGGCTGATGTTCTGCGTTTCGGCCGTGCGTTGAATCTTCTGGCCGTGTTCATCAACCCCGGTGATGAACACAACGTCTTGGCCTTCCAGACGCTGAAAACGAGCGAGCGCATCACAGGCGAGCGTGGTGTAAACGCTTCCGAGGTGGGGTTTGGCGTTGACGTAGTAGAGCGGCGTTGTGAGGCTGTAGGTCATCGCGTCGGCTCTCCTCTGAAGCCCCTGGCTCTGGGGCTGGATCTTAACGACCCCCTTTTCCCCCCCTGGAATCGATGACGTCCTCAATCCAACGCGCAGAGCTTCGGCGTGTGTGGTTGTCGGCCCTGCACCAACTGGCTCTTGCTGACGGCGATTTCAGCGAAGAAGAGCGCCGAACGCTGGCCGATCACCTGGCGGCCACCCTGCCCAACGCCGAACTCGACTGGGAGGGCTTGCCCCCTGTTCAAGACAGAGATCTGGCCGGGGCTTTTGCGGAAGATCCGACCCTCGCCGAGCAGTTTCTGCGCTCGGCTGTTGTGGTGTCGTTGGCCGATGGTCATCTCAGTGACAAGGAATTGGCTCTGCTCCATCACTGGGCAGACTTGCTCGGCTGTGATCAGTCAGCGTTGAAGGGATTGCAGCCGTGTGATGCTCCAACAAGCGCCCTGAACCTTCATCCGCTTGAACCTCTGAAGCATTGGTTGGATGCGCTCGACCCCAGCGACCAAGCCGTTGCCGGCTTCATCGTCAGCCTGATCCCCGCGCAATGTCCTTTTGAGAGGGACATCGTGCTGTTTGGCCACAAACTCGTGCACATTCCGCCCATGTGCCAATTGAATCCGCTCTACGACCAACTCGTGGGTCTGCGCTTCCGCTGCCTGAGCCGCCTCCCGCAGGACGAGCAGTTGCGGATCAGTCGCAGGGACTGCAGCGCGTGATGACCACGTCCATCGATGCGGTTGATGTGCTCGTTTGGGGGGGCGGCACTGGTGGCGTGGCCGCTGCCATTCAGGCCGCACGCGGGGGGGCCTCCACCCTTCTGCTCACCCCTGGCAGCTGGCTTGGGGGAATGGTGAGCGCCGCCGGGGTGTGCTGTCCGGATGGCAACGAGCTCAGCCCCTGGCAGACGGGCCTGTGGGGTGCCTTCCTGCGGGAGCTGGAGCGGCGTGAGCCGGAGGGGCTCGATCACAACTGGGTGAGCTGCTTCGGCTATCGCCCCACCACGGCAGAACAGATCCTCCAGGATTGGGTGGCGGCCGAAGCCAAGCTGCTCTGGCGTTCCGGTTGCCGCTTGCTGGCGGTGGAGCGCGAGGGGGCGCTGATCACGGCGGTGCGCGTTGACGTTGACGGAGAGCCGCGTCGGGTTGGCTGCCAGGTGGTGATCGATGGCAGCGACCGCGGCGACCTCTTGCCCCTTGCAGAGGTTCCCTTCCGCTTCGGCTGGGAAGCCCAGGAGCAATGGAATGAACCCAGTGCCCCAAGCCGCGCCCGGCTGGAAGCGGAACCCTTTTTCAGTGAGCATCCGCTGCAATCGCCCACCTGGGTGGTGATGGGGCAACTGCAAAGCGACCATCTGGAGGCGGATCCAGCCCGCACGATCGGATCCAGCGCTTTCCCCCAGCTGCCAGCTCCGTTCGAGCGGGCCTGTGAGGCCTTCGGCTTGGAGCGCACCCTCACCTATGGGCGCCTGCCCGGTGGGTTGGTGATGCTCAACTGGCCCTTGCATGGCAACGATTGGCACTGGGGGCTGAGTCGGGCCTTTGGCGCTGACCCCAAGCAAGAAGCGGCGTTGTACGAAGAGATGCAGGCCCACAGCCTGCGGTTTGCTGAAGCCCTCAAGGAAGCCAGCGATGGCTGGCTGCAGCTTGGCCACGCCTTCCCCGCTGAGTCCGGCAGTCCGGCTCCCTGGCTGGCGGCCATGCCCTATTGGCGAGAGGGGCGGCGTTTGGTGGGGCGCGCCACGGTGATCGAGCAAGACCTGTTGCCAGTTGGCGATGGTGCCTCGTGCGCCGCTTTGCCGCGAGATTCCGCCGGCGTGATGCAGTCGATCGCGGTGGGCAATTACGCCAACGACCATCACTATCCCGGGCCGGATTGGCCCCTGGCGCCAAAGAGCTGCCGCTGGGGTGGGCGCTGGACGGGCACACCGTTCTGCATCCCCTACGGCGCGCTGGTGAGCGCGGAGATCGACAATCTGATGGCGGCCGACAAGGCGATCAGCACAAGCCACATGGCGAATGGCGCCACGCGGCTGCAGCCGTTGGTGTTGAACGTGGGTCAGGCGGCGGGAGCCGCTGCCGCGCTGGCGGTAGCCCAGGCCGTGCCACCGGCGCACTGTTCAGTGCCCCAGCTCCAGGAGCTGTTGATCAATGATCGAAGGGCACCTGCAGCGGTGGTTCCGAACTGGACCTTGGCTTGGAGGGATCCGTTCTGGAACGACCTCCAGCACAAGGCACTGCGTGGGTTTTCGGCGCAAACTGATGCAACGCAGGCCGCGGCCCCTGCACCCCCCAGCCACAGAGATGCTGTGTTGAGGGGATGGATTCATCCCTGCGGCGACGGAGGATTTCGGCTTGAGACGCCCGATGGGGATGCCTGGCCGGTGATCACCCTCGAGCCATCGGTTCAGGTCTGGATGACCACCGTGAAGGAGCCGACTGCCGTGGCCCTGCGAGGAATCCTCAACCCCTGGGGGCCCTGGTTGAGGGTGACAGGCTGGGGCTGATCAGGGCTGGTCGGTGACCGCACCCTGGCTGCTGGAACTCACAAGCCGGGCATATTTGCCGAGGATCCCCGTGCGGTACTTCGGCACTGGTGCCGACCATGCACTCCGCCTCCGCTCCAGCTCAGCCTCCTCCACATTCAGTTGCAGCAGCAGCTGATTGGCGTCCACGGTGATGCTGTCTCCTTCCTCGATCAAACCGATGGTTCCGCCCACGGCCGCTTCGGGGGCTACATGGCCAATCACGAGGCCATAGGAGCCACCTGAAAAGCGTCCGTCGGTGATCAGCGCCACCTTGTCGAGTAGCCCTTGTCCCACGATCGCGGACGTGGGACTGAGCATCTCGCGCATGCCCGGTCCGCCGACCGGGCCTTCATTGCGCACCACCACCACATCACCGGCCTTGATCTGATTGTCGAGAATCGCTTCAAGACAGCTTTCTTCGCTCTCAAACACCCTTGCTGGACCGGTGATCACCGGATTCTTCACACCACTGATCTTCGCGACAGCTCCTTCGGAAGCCAGATTGCCCTTAAGGATGGCCAGGTGGCCCTTGGCATAAAGGGGATTGGAGAGCGGCCGAATCACATCCTGATCCGCGGGCGGAGTGGAGGGCACATCGGCAAGCAGCTCCTTCAGGGTTTTGCCTTCGATGGTGCGGCAATCACCGTGGAGGAGTCCGGCATCCAGCAGCAGTTTCATCACCTGGGGAATTCCACCGGCGCGGTGGAGGTCCACCGTGACGTAACGGCCACTGGGTTTGAGGTCGCAGATCACTGGAACGCGCTGGCGGATCCGTTCAAAGTCGTCGATGGCGAGCTCCACCCCAGCAGTGCGGGCAATGGCGAGCAAATGCAGCACGGAATTGGTGGAACCACCCACCGCCATGATCACGCTGATGGCATTTTCGAAGGCCTCACGGGTCATCAGGTCGAGGGGGCGGATGCCGGATTCGATGGCCTGCACCAACACCTCCGCCGATCGGGCTGCGCTCTCGGCCTTCTCTTCATCTTCAGCAGCCATGGTGGAGCTGTGCGGAAGGCTGAGTCCCATCGTTTCGATGGCGGCGCTCATGGTGTTGGCGGTGAACATGCCGCCGCAGCTGCCAGCCCCGGGGCAGGCATTTTTCTCGATGGCCGTGAGCTGCTCCTCGTCGATCTTGCCGCTGGTGATCTGACCGACCGCTTCAAAAGCACTGACCACGGTGAGGTCGCAGCCGCCGAGTTTTCCGGGCTTGATGGTGCCGCCGTACACGAAGATCGCCGGGATGTTCATCCTCGCCATCGCGAGCATGGCTCCAGGCATGTTCTTGTCGCAGCCGCCCACGGCCAACACGCCGTCCATGCTCTGGCCATTGCAGGCTGTTTCGATGGCGTCGGCGATCACTTCCCGGCTCACCAGGGAATATTTCATTCCCTCTGTTCCCATCGAGATCCCGTCGCTGACGGTGATGGTCCCGAACGTTTGAGGCATACCTCCCGCTAGGCGGGCCGCCTCTTCGGCACGCCTGGCGAGATCATCGAGCCCAACGTTGCAGGGCGTGATCGTGCTGTAGCCGTTGGCGATGCCAATGATTGGTTTTCCGAAGTCCTGATCGCCGAAACCGACGGCTCGCAGCATCGCCCGATTGGGTGAGCGCTGAATCCCCTTGGTAACGGCATCGGAGCGGAGCATGGATCAGGCCGTCATCCGGCGTGAAACTGAAAGCAACCTACCGGCCGCGCTGGTCACCCCTTCGAGCCAAGGTCTTCCAGCTGCTTGCGTACATCGGCGATCGCGGCATTCAGCTGATCAACGCGAGCCTCCAGCTGGCTGTCGGCATCCAGAGGCTGGCGCTCTCCAGGGCCCAACGCCTCACTGCCGTCCTGCATGCGTGGGGCGTACAACATCGAGCGTTTGTAGCGCAGACGCCGGCGACGGTCCGCCTCGGAGATCAGCCACCAGCCAAGGCCGGCTGCACCGAGGACAGCGCCGCTGACGAGTGTCGCCAGGGTTGCCGATGTTGACTCTTGCTGACGCGCCATGGCCCTCGAATCCTTGAATGAACACTAGGTGTCTTGGGATGATCTGATCCCGAGCCTTAGCAAGGGGTCACCGATTCCAGGAAGAATCTGATTGTCTTCATTGAGGTCGGCATCGATGCAGGCGGTGTGAAGGGTGATGTCGGGGAAGGCCTCACCGATGCGCTTCAACCCCGGGCTTGCACAAACCGTGGTGATCACGCGCAGGCGACGCCCATCCACCCCTTCCTGATGCAACCGACTCAGGATTGAGACCACAGCCTCACCATCGTCGATCTGATCGAGAAGCACCATCACGCCAGCCTTGCTTTCGATGCTGGAGGGCACGCCATCGAGGCATAGGTCAGCATTCGGCAGAACCTGACGCGCACCTTCCCAGAGATGCAGGCCACCTGGAAGCAGTGGGATGGCCAGCAGGGGAACGCTTGTTTCAATCATCGTTCCTTCCGTGCTCGCCAAAGGTGTCTTCACCACCTCCCTGCGGTGCGGCAACCAATCGCGAAGCGCTTCATAACTCAGCCATCGGCCGAGCTCCTCCATGGCTGTGCGGTAGAGAGCTGCTGGAGTTCCCTCGTGGCGCAACACTGTCAACCAGTGGGCGATGAGGGGGTGGGGCGGAACCACCACTCGAAGAGTCTTGGCCATGACACGTGGCTGGGCAGATCTCTGCCATAACGTGACCGTTCAAATTACGGCAGTTGCTTCAGGCACCCGCCGAGCGTCCTCCCCCATGCCAGTCCCTGCGTTTCTTCGCCACTCGCTGCGACAACTGACCACGGCCCTGCTCGCCGGCTTGTTGGTGCTCTCATCCGTTCTCATCGGTGGACTTTCCGCAGAGGCAATCACCGCACCGGAGTTGCGCGGTCAGCGTGCTGTGCAGGACATCTCCTCCAACATGCACGGACGGGATCTCAAGGAAAAGGAATTTCTCAAGGCCGACCTGCGCGAGGTTGATCTGGGGGATGCCGATCTGCGCGGGGCTGTGATCAACACATCGCAACTCCAGGGTGCTGATTTACGCGGAGCCGACCTGGAAGATGTGGTGGCGTTCTCCAGCCGTTTCGATGGAGCCGACCTTCGCGATGCGAACTTCACCAACGCGATGCTGATGCAGAGCCGATTTAACGATGCACAGATCGAAGGGACCGATTTCACAAACGCCGTGATCGACCTTCCCCAGCTCAAAGCGCTCTGTGGACGCGCCAGTGGGGTGAATAGTCTCAGTGGTGTGAGCACAAAAGAATCACTCGGATGCCGTTGATGGCTAAACGACTTCCCGTGACGGTGATCACCGGCTTTCTCGGCGCCGGTAAAACCACTGTTCTCCGACATTTGCTTACCCAGAGCGGTCAACGACTTGCCGTGATGGTCAATGAGTTCGGAACGGTTGGCTTGGATGGCGATCTGATTCGCAGTTGCGGTTTCTGTCCAGAGGAGGAGGTGGAAGGTCGCCTTGTGGAACTGAATAACGGCTGTTTGTGTTGCACCGTTCAGGACGATTTCCTGCCCACGATGGAAACGCTTCTGCAACGCTCCGATCAGCTCGACGGCATTGTCGTTGAAACGAGCGGTCTGGCTCTTCCCCGTCCCCTACTCCAGGCTCTTGAGTGGCCAGCCATCCGTCGCCGTGTGCACGTGAATGGGGTTGTCACGGTGGTGGATGGCGAAGCCCTCAGTGGCGGCAGTCCCGTTGGCGATCCCGAGGCCCTGGAACGTCAGCGGCAGGAGGATCAGAGCCTCGATCACCTCACCGCCATCGAAGATCTGTTCGAGGACCAACTTGAGGCAGCGGATCTGGTGCTGATCAGCCGTTCCGATTGTCTGCAGCCTTCCCAGCTGGACAGCGTGCTGGAGGGGATCCAGCCGCGTTTGCGTCCAGGGGCAGGCACTCTGGCCATCAGCCAAGGGCAGGTTGATCCAGCCCTGGTGCTTGGTCTTGAGTCGTCCGAGTCCACCCATCGCGCTCACCAGCCTGATGATGCCGGTGACCACGATCACGACCACGGCCATCACGATCACAGCCATCACGATCACAGCCATCACGATCACAGCCATCACGACCACGGCCATCACGATCACAGCCACGTGGAGGCGATCAGCGGTCAGATCCGTCTGGAAGGCTCTTTTGATCGCAGCTTGCTCGAGCAACTCTTACCGGAGTTCGCCCGCACCCACCACGTCATCCGCCTCAAAGGCCGTGTCTGGCTTCCAGGCAAAACCCTTCCTCTGCAGATCCAGATGGTGGGTCCCAGATTGGACAGCTGGTTTGAGGCCGCTCCGGAGCAGGCCTGGACACCTCCCTCAGGGGCCGGTCTTGAGCTCGTCGTGATTGGCCTTGAAGCTGGCGCGGCAGAACGTCTTGAAACCAGGCTTGTGGCCAATCGCTAGCTCGGCAAAAGGCGCGTCCGCACCCTGTTCCAGTCGCGCATGACCCAAAGAGAGAGCATGACCAAACCAGCGGGAATCAACCCCATGCTCATTCGGATCATGACCAGAGCTCGATCGGGCTGGGCTTCCCCCAGGGATGCTTCGTAACCACTCCAGCTGAGCATGAGGCCCAGCAGGAACACCGAAGCGGCACTGCCAAGCTTCTGGATCTGCACCATGAAGGCTGTGATCAGACCGGCGGGATGATTTGGCTCTGCATCAACGGCATCTGGAAGAAAAGCCCAAGGAAGCAGATAGGCCGTGGCAGCGCAGAGACCGAGCAGCACCAGGGTGACCAGCAAGGCGAGAAGCTGGCCCCGGTTGGCAGCGGCCAGGGCGTTGCCGCTGACCGGAAGCGCTGGCAGCACCAGCGCAAGGATGCAAAACACGATCCAGCCACAACCACCAACCTGAAGCGCAACCAGGCGGCTGCATTGCGCGGCCACCCGATTCCAGATCCAGAGTCCTGCCAGGGCGCTGATCTGAAACGGGATGAGCAAGAACGTGCTCCAACGATGGGGGAGATGCAGTGCATCCGAGAGGTAGATGATCGACACGGGCTGCATCAGCTGAAGAGCACCCCAGCCCAGCAGGTACATCGCCACCACGCGCACAAACAGACCGTTGGTCTTGAGGCTGCGCAGCTGAGGGATGAGGGCCTGATGCGTCGGGGAAGGACGCTTGCAACGGGCCGCCGCAGGCGCCAACCCAAGCGCACTGGACACACTGCCGAACGTCAGGATCAGGCCCGTGGCCAGACCGATCTGCAGATATCCAGGTGCACCTTGATGGCTCAGGGCAGCGCCGAGCAGAAGCCCGAGAAGGCTGGCCAGAACAGACCCTGTGAAGCGGTAGGCATTGAGGCGTGTGCGCAGCTTTTCATCCTCCGTCAACTCCGTTGCCAGGGCTGAGTAGGGCAGGTTCACGCCGGAGTAGGTGCTCTGAAAGATTGCTGCCACCGCAACAAACCAGAGAAACCGCCAGGGATCAGCGAATGGAGGCACCCACCACATCAGGGTCATGGACACCCCCAGGGGGACCGCACTGGAGATCATCCAGGGCAAACGCGGGCCCCAGCGTCCACCTGTGCGATCGCCGAGCCAGCCGATGAGCTGATCACTCAAGACATCCCATACGCGCACCACCATCAGCACCGTTCCCGCCAGCCATGCGGGCAATCCAGCGACTGCGGTGTAAAAAACAAAAAGGTAGAAGCCAACGACCGCTGAGGCCATGCCGGTGCCGGCATCACCGATGCCGTAGGCACGCAGCACCCTGCGTTTCAGCGGAGCTGGGACATCGCGAAGATCCAGCGCAGCGCCCATGACCGGTTCAGTCTTGTCCTCGCTCTCTAGCGAACGAATCAGTTCTTCACCACAAGGCGCTCGGTTCCAGACCGTTCGATCAGCGCAGAGAGATTGAGCATGTCGTTGCGGTTCACCAGGCCAATGCAGCCAAGGGTGCCGCTCTGGGAATTCAGGCGGCCGGCACTTGGGTCTTGGTGGATTCCCAGAACTCTGCGCCCCGTTGTGAACGTGGGTTCGATGCTGATCCACACAGGGCCCAGTTCGGGATAGGCCCCGTCGGCAAGGGGTTCCACCGGACCGACGCTGTAGGTGCCTGCCGGTAGGGGAGCCCGGCTCCCCATGCGGTCGCGGTCCGCGTTCTGACGATTGGCCCGTCCACTGACGGCGTCGAAGCGACGGGTGGGCTCGCCTGGAATCTCGAGCCTCAGATCCCAGATTGGATCCCCGGTTGAGGCGATGCGGCGCCCGGTCCTCTCCAGGACGAGGGTGGGGACCGGCTCCACCTGCGGTTGCACGGGCTCGAGCAGGGCCATCAGGGACGAACGCTCTCCATCCTCACGATCAGCCCGGGCTGCGGACGTCACTCCCAGTCCGAGCAACGCTGTGGCCAGCACCGTTCGTGCAAGGCAACGGCGGAGGGTTCGGCGGTCCCGGACGATTTGCATCCCGCTGACAGAAAAACGACCCTGTCCTACGGGCAAACATTATCGGCTCAGGAATGAATAAACGGTTTGTCAGCCGGACCTTGGTGCCCGCCAGTCGAGGCCTGGGACGTGCGCCACGATCGCCGCTGTGGTTGTCATGTAGTGCGCGTAGTTGGGGCAGCACTGGAGCAATTGACGCTCTTCCCGGTGTGCTTTCCCCGTGAGGACAGCCACCAGTGCGACAAACAGAGCCATGTGCAAAAGACTTCCCCAGGCGAGGGTCACTCCCAAGGAACACACCAAAACAGCTCGGTAAAGAGGATGGCGGCATTGGGCATAAACGCCTGTGGTCACCAGTGCGGCCCCCTGTTTTGGTTCTGGAAGCGGCGAGAGACTGGGTCCTAGGGCACGGAATCCCTGAACCGCCAATCCCAGTCCCCCAGCGAGGATGATCAGCCCACTGAGGGTCATCACCGCTGGCCAATGGACCCCGAGGGAGTCAGGGGCCGGCCAAGCCGGCGCTAAATGCCCCACGATCAGCAGCAGCTGGGCCACCAGCCACCACTCCCCCTGCTGATTGCTGAACAGGCTTGACCAGCTCAGATTCCAGCCTTGGAACGCTTGTTTCCAGTCCTCCATGGGGTTTGCTTCCTCGACGTCCCCCCCACTATGCGAACGGTTCTGATCACAGGTGCGAGTCGAGGCATCGGCCGGTCGATCGCCACCTTGCTGCTGTCCCAGGGACATCGCCTCTGCTTGGCTGTCCGCGACCCGGACGGCCTACGCGACACCGCTCTGGATCCCCGACTCCATGGGGATGCCCTCTCGCTTTGTCGCTACGACGCCAGGGATCCAGACGCTGCCGAGCGCGCTGTGCAGGCGGTTCAGCAGGCGTATGGATCACTCGACACGCTGATCCATTGCGCCGGAATCCTCAGAAGCACCCCCTTGTTGTTTGGGGATGCGCAGAGCGATGAGCCCGATGAACTTTGGCGTGTGAATGTGAAAGCGCCCTGGCTGCTAACGCGAGCTGCCTGGTCAGCACTTGTGGCGTCCCAGGCAGGACGGATTCAGGTTCTGGTCTCCATGAGCGGAAAACGTTGCAAGGGCAAGTTGGCGGGTTATTCCGCCAGCAAGTTCGCCTTGATGGGCCTCTGCCAGGCGATGCGCAACGAAGGTTGGGACAAGGGAATTCGCGTGACCGCCATTTGCCCAGGCTGGGTGAACACTGAGATGGCCAGAGGAATCAGTCCTCTGGCACCGGAGTTGATGACCCAGCCAGACGACATTGCATCCCTCTGCGCCCAACTGCTCAAGCTGCCGGCATCCGCTGTGCCCTTTGAACTCGCGCTGAATCCCACATTGGAAAGCTGACCTCAATCGAGCGGGATGTTGCCGCGGGCGCAGACCGTGTTCCAGCAGAGCGAACCATCGGGGGTCCAGCGCCCCTGCACCTTGGTCCAAGCGCTTTGCTCGCCAATTTGCATCTCGATCGTGCCGCTGCCGTCGTGCTGAAACCGCACGATCTGATCGTTGAACGCCAGCTCCCAGCGTGCCCCCGGTTGTTCACTCACGACGTTGCACGGAGACCACACCTGATGGGCATGGCGGCATTCCATGGAGATGGCCGCAGTCGATTCAGCTCGCGCCGGATCGCCCAAGGCTGCCACTGAGACCATCAGCAGAGCGACGGATCGAAGAACAGCAAGGCTGGTGCCAGTCACACGTTGTCGGTTTCAACGCACTGTCTTCAACGTGCAGTCGGCCGCGATTGAGCGGACCCCTGGCCTGTCAAGATTTAACAATTCCCGTTCAGAGCTCGTGCCGCGTTTTCAAGCCCGCGTTCTGGTGCAACTGCGCCCATCGGTCCTCGATCCTGCAGGAGAGGCAGCCAGTGCCGCTGCCCAGCGTCTTGGTGTGGATGGAATTGCCCATCTCCGCATCGGCAAGGCTGTGGAACTTGAATTGGAAGCACCTGACGAGGCCGAAGCGCGGCGCCGGGTTGAACTGCTCAGCGATCGTCTTCTGGCCAATCCTGTGATCGAGAACTGGACTCTGGAGCTCTCGCAGTCATGACCATCGGGGTTGTCGTTTTCCCAGGATCAAACTGTGACCGCGATGTTCGCTGGGCCACAGAAGGGTGTCTCGGTCTTCCGACCCGGTACCTCTGGCATGAAGATCGGGATCTCAGCGGCTTGGACGCCGTCGTGCTGCCGGGGGGATTCAGCTACGGCGACTACTTGCGTTGCGGCGCCATCGCCCGCTTTGCACCCGTGCTCGACTCCTTGAAACGTTTCGCGGCCGATGGCGGCCGTGTGCTGGGAATCTGCAATGGATTTCAGGTGCTGACGGAACTCGGTCTGCTCCCTGGCGCCCTCACACGCAATCGTCATCTCCATTTCATCTGCGAGTCCACCCCTCTGGCGGTCGTCAGTGATCGCAGCCCTTGGCTGGCGACCTGCGCACGCGACGACCAGTTCTCCCTGCCGATCGCTCACGGGGAGGGCCGTTTTCAGTGCAGTGACGACACCCTTAAAAAGCTGCAGGACGATGACGCCATTGCCCTGCGCTACTGCCGTAATCCCAATGGGTCTGTTGCCGACATCGCCGGCATCACCAACGCCCAGGGCAACGTGCTGGGTCTGATGCCCCATCCGGAGCGTGCCTGTGATCCGGTGACCGGGAGCACATCTGGTCGCGCGATCCTGGAGGCTCTGCTCTCCTAGGTCATGCGCCGTCGATCGCTGCTGGAGCTGGCTTCGCTTGCGGTCGGTTCCGGGGCGATGGCCTCACTCTGGCCTGGAGAGGGGAGGGCACGCCAAACCTCCCGAGCGCTTCAAGCTCCGCGACCGCTCAGAAAAGGCTCACGCTTGCGCGCTCTCAATCCAGGAACCTGGATGGATCCAGACACGGATTTCAATCCCCTCGTTCAACGCTGTGAGGCCCAGGGGTGGATCCTGGAGGTTCCGGAGCATGTGCGTGGTCAGTGGCAGTGGTTTTCTGCACCTGACGCTCAGCGATGCCAAGTGATTGAGCAGGCCTGGAACGATCCCACGCTGGACGGGGTGTTGTACGTGGGGGGCGGCTGGGGAGCGGCCAGGGTGTTGGAAGCGGGTGTTCAGTTTCCGAAACGATCCTTTTGGTCGCTGGGTTTTTCCGACAGCAGCGCCCTGCTGCTAGCGCAGTGGAACGCCGGTCTTCTTGGCGCCATTCATGGCTCCACCGGTGGACCGGAGGAGCAGTGGTCACGCACAGTGTCGCTTCTGAACGGTGCGCCGACAGCACCACTGCAGGGGCGTGCGCTGCGCGCCGGCATCGTTCAGGGTCCCCTGGTGGTGAGCAATCTCACGGTGGCCACGCACCTGATCGGCACCCCTTGGTTTCCGTCCCTTCAGGGATCTGTGTTGGTGCTGGAGGATGTCGGCGAAGCTCCCTACCGCGTAGACCGGATGTTGACGCAGTGGCGCAGTGCAGGGCTGTTGAACAGCGTTGCGGGTGTGGCTTGCGGTCGTTTCAGCTGGAAGGAGGACGACATCCTTCCCGGTGATTTTTCGATGGCTGGGATTCTCGAGGAGAGGCTCGGTGATCTCGGCGTCCCCCTACTGCTCGATCTGCCCTTAGGCCATGGATTACCCAACCAATCCCTGCCTCTTGGCGTGAAGGCACAGCTCAACGGGAACGACGGCACCCTGCAACTTCTTCGCTGACACACCACCATGGCCGACCTCACTATTGCCAACAGTGTCTGTGATCTGATCCTTGGCGATGTCCGCGAACATCTGCCTTTCGAGCGCATCCCGCTCGACGGTGATGTGCTGGGTCTGGGCACAACCACGAGTGTCGACAATGGAGAACTGACGTTCCTGCGCGATGGCGATCAGCAGTCCGCCATCTGGCGCTGCGTCGCCCATGACGGCAGCATCCGCAGGCTCACGTCTGGTGATGGCAGCGGCCATTTCCCCTATGTGTGCTTCACCGGTGATGCCACGGCTCTGCGACGACCCGCCGACCTCGCAGCCCTCGGAGATCCGCAGGGCCGACCGCTGCAAGCCCTGGTGCAGCAAGCCATCGCCCATGGACAGCGTCTTGGCAACTTGGAAAGCGCACCGATCTATGGGGTGCGTTTGATCGCCCACTGGCATGAACTCGTGATCACCGTGGCCTCCAAGCTCTGCATGGGACAGCAGCGCAGAAACCTTGGAATCGCCACGAGTGAGGCTGGAACCACTGCTGCGGGCCTCAGCATCTACGACATGCTGCAGCATTACCGGCTCGCTCCACTGCCCCCAGACCCGGGCAACACGGACGATCCGATCCGCTATTTCGGCCGCTCCATGCACTGGGATTGCTGCGGATTCTTCGATACGGAGCCGGAACAGGGACGGGTGACCGTGCCACAGCCGGGTGCCCATCTGCATCTGCATGGCTGCAGCACCGACCTGGCCTTTGGTGGTCATCTCCACCATGAACATCCGTCAACGCGCTTGGAGCGCCTGGACAGTCTTTGGCTTTACCCGCTGCGCAGCATCACCTCTCTGGCCAGCGATCTGGCCATTCAGCACCTCGCCTTCAGAGAGGGTGAACTCCGATTCCGTGTCAGCAATATCGGCAGCATGGATGTCAGTGATGTAGGGGTCGCTGTTGTGATCGATGACCGCTACAGCAACCATCGCTACGTGCGCATCCCTTGGCTCAAAGCCGCTGAAGGCGAGGACTTCACGATGCCCCTGGATCTGCCTGTGGGTGATCACCGGATCTCTGTGATCGCTGACCCCGAACAGATGGTGATTGAAGCTGACGAATGCAGGACCAACAATCGGATGGACCTGGATGTGGTGATTGCTTAACCACAAAAAAAGGGGCCTTGCGGCCCCTGTGGATGGATCAATTGATCGAAATGATCAGGCAGCGACGGCAGCCTTGGGATCGAGAGCGCCTTTGGCGTAGAGGCCGGCGTAGTGGGTGATGCTGGCTTGCTTGATCTTGCTGGCGTTGCCGGCGGCCCAGAACTGCTGGTAGCGGTCGAGGCACACCTGCTTCATGTACTTGCGAGCCGGCTTGTTGAAGTGGCGGGGATCGAAGTTGGCGGGATCAGCCATGGCTGCTTCGCGAACAGCAGCGGTGAAGGCCAGACGGTTGTCGGTGTCGATGTTCACCTTGCGCACACCATTGCGGATGCCTTCCTGGATCTCTTCGACGGGAACGCCGTAGGTCTCAGGGATGGAACCACCGTGCTTGTTGATCATTTCCAGCCATTCCTGGGGAACGGAGGAGGAGCCGTGCATCACCAGGTGGGTGTTGGGGATGGCTTTGTGGATCTCAGCAATGCGGCTGATGGCCAGCACTTCACCGGTGGGCTTGCGGGTGAACTTGTAAGCGCCGTGGCTGGTGCCGATGGCGATGGCCAGGGCGTCGCACTTGGTCTTGGCAACGAAGTCAGCGGCTTCAGCAGGATCGGTGAGCAGCATGTCCTTGGACAGCTCACCTTCGAAGCCGTGGCCGTCCTCGGCTTCGCCCTTACCGGTTTCCAGGGAGCCCAGGCAGCCCAGCTCACCCTCAACGCTCACACCCACGGAGTGGGCGAAATTCACCACTTGCTTGGTAACAGCCACGTTGTACTCGTAGCTGGCAGGGGTTTTGGCGTCGGCTTCCAGGGAGCCGTCCATCATCACGGAGGTGAAGCCGTTGATGGCAGCGGAGTAGCAGGTGTCAGGAGCGTTGCCGTGGTCCTGGTGCATCACCACGGGGATGTGGGGATAGGTCTCGGTCGCGGCCAGGATCAGGTGACGCAGGAAGATCTCACCGGCGTAGTTACGGGCGCCGCGGGAGGCCTGGAGGATCACGGGGCTGTCGGTCTCATCAGCCGCTTCCATGATGGCCTGAACCTGCTCCAGGTTGTTCACGTTGAACGCAGGGATGCCGTAGCCGTTCTCAGCGGCGTGGTCGAGCAGGAGCCGAAGCGGAACGAGCGCCATGGGAAAGATCCTCGAAGTGGAACGTCTTTAAGACGAATGGGGGCGAATCTACCGGATCTAACCCCAGGATTCCTGTCTCCCCTCAATCATGGCTCCAAGGCCATCGCGAGGCAGCGGTCGCAGGCCTTCTGACTGGCCAGCCCTTCCAGCAGACCAGGCACCATCGGCCGGCCGCTGCGGATGCTTTCGGCCCACCAACCCTGCAGCCGGGCGACTGGGGCCACACGACCATCGCTCCACGTTGTCGCAAAGCGGAACTCCTCATCCGCCTGAATGCTGCGAGCTGGCTCGCCGTCCCGCTGAAGGGTGAGGGAGAACCCATGCACATAGTCCTTCTGGTTTTCACTGCCCAGCTTCAAACTTCCCTCTGATCCGTAGACCTCCAGCCAGCACCCCCTGCCATTGCGCGCCACCGATGCCAGGGCCACCTGGGCGGCCAGTGGTGCTCCCTGATGGGTTGTGAGGGTGGTGTTGATCAGGGCGATGTCTTCGGCGGTCACGGCCTGGAATTCGCCGCTGGCATCCGGCCTGTGGGCGATGGCGGTTTGCGTGATGGATTGCAGGGTCTGAACCGGGCCGATCAGCCAGGCCAGCATGTCGAAGGCATGGGTTCCGAGTGCACCCAGTACACCGCCGCCTTCATCGGTTTTGGCGTACCAGTTCCAAGGGCGCTGGGGATTGGCTCGGCTGCTCATCAGCCAATCCAGCTTTGCCAGCCAGGGTGTGCCGATCGCGCCGCTGCTCAGAAGCCGTTCTGCCTGCTGGAAGAGCGGTACAGCTCGATATTCGAAATCCACAGCCACCGAGAGGCCCGATGCCAAGGCTGTGCGTTGCAGGTCAGCCACCTGGTCGGCATTCAAGGCAACCGGCTTTTCAAGCAACAGATGCTTTCCTGCGGCAAGAGCACGCTGGGCGAGGTCGTAGCGAGGCCCAGGAGGCGTGGCGATGATCACAGCCTCCACATCAGGATCTCCGAGCAGGGCATCGAAGTCGTCGTAACCCCTCAGACCCTGGTCACCAACCACTTGATCAAGGCGCTCTCGGCGGGGGTGCCAGAGCGCAACGGACTTGAGATCAGGATTCGCTTCGAGGGCGGGCAGGTGAACCGCGGCTCCGAAACCGAGCCCGGCGACGGCAACACCAATGGGTTCTCGACTAGAGCGCAAAGCCATGGAGGATCAGGGGGTCAGACAACACGATGGGATCAAGCCAATCCAGAGCTGCACACGGCGTCGATCACTTCGCTGATCAGATCGTCGTCAGCTGGCGCTTCCCAGGAGGCCTGGAAGCGGGGAAGACCGTTTTTCTGCGTGTCCCGATAGAGCCGTTGGTCGCAATCGATGTCCATCACGACCAGGGTGCCGAGGGCTGGTGATTCGTCCTCCGTTCTCAGGCTGTAGCGGCTGAGAACGGACACGGTGCCGTCCCGTGTGCGCCGAACACTGCCGGCGTCCCACCACTGCTGGCCTTCAGAGCTGGATGGAACCTCGCGCCAATCCACTGGGCCGGCCAGAACGGGACCGCCAAGCAGAAGCAGCAGGAGTGGAACGACCACAACGACGATCCACCGGGAGGGTGTGAAACGGGGGATCGGGTTCATCAAACTGCCGCACTCCCCTGCAGGCAGCCATGCAGCTTCATCAGATTGGCAAGCGTGGACTTCAGCTGGGTGCGAGGAACGATCGTGTCCACGAATCCATGGTCCTGAAGGTATTCAGCTGTTTGGAAGTTGTCGGGCAACTTTTCCCGCAGGGTCTGTTCGATCACCCTGCGGCCAGCGAAGCCGATCAAGGCTTTCGGTTCCGCCAGGATTAGATCACCGAGCATGGCGAAACTGGCGGTCACCCCTCCGGTGGTGGGGTGGGTAAGCAGGGGCATGTAGAGCACGCCGGCTTGGCGATGACGCTCCAAAGCCCCTGAAATCTTGGCCATCTGCATCAGGCTGAGCATGCCCTCCTGCATGCGCGCTCCACCTGAGGCGCACACGATCAGCAGCGGCAGGCGCTTGGCTGTGGCCTGTTCCACCAGGCGCGTCAGCTTCTCCCCCACCACGGATCCCATGGATCCGCCCATGAAGCGGAAATCCATCACCGCCAGGGCCATGGGGATGCCATCCACGCGGCACATGCCCGTGATCACGCCATCGCGGAGTCCCGTTCCGGACTGGGTCTCACGCAGCCGGTCGGCATAGGCGCGACGGTCTTTGAAACCGAGAGGATCGGTGGGAGCCAACGCTTCGTCCATCGCTTCAAAACTGCCTTCATCGGCAATCAGGGCGATGCGCTCTGCGCTGTTGATCCGATGGTGATGGCCGCAATTGCTGCAAACACTGGCATTGGCAAGCAGATCCTTGCGATACACCACCTGGCCGCATTCAGGACATTTGCTCCAGAGGCCGTCGCCTTCTTCGGGCTCCTGGGCAACCTTCACGACGGACTGTTCCTTGCGGCGATCAGCGAACCAGTCGAATAGCGACACGCATTGCCTTCCACTGGAACCATTTAAGACGACCCATCAGGTTCCTCCCATCAGGGCAAGCCAGCGTTGCCACCACCACGGCGCACCCATCAGCCATGTCATCCAGATCCCAAAGGCGATGAAGGGACCGAAGGGGAAGGGTTGCCTGGGCCCGAGACGGCCCGTCCAGCGGCCCAGTGTCCCCACCGCGGCACCGGAGAACACAGCCAGAGCCATGGAGATCCCGAGGCCGCCCAGACCGAGCCAGGCCCCAGCCATCGCAGCCAGCTTGGCGTCACCGAGACCAAGGGCAGGTTGGCCCAGAAGTCGTTCAGCTAGCGCGCTGAGTCCCTCCATCACCAGCAGTCCGGCCGCGCTGGCGATCAGGTGATTCAGGAGAACCGATTCCGGGCGCTCGCTGCCACCCCCCCAGGCCAGGAGGGCTGTCGCAAGAACACCGCTGATCACCCCTGCCCTGCAGATCGGCTCCGGCAACCACAAATGGTCAAGATCGATCAGCACCAGGGGCAGCAGGAGGCTCACGAGCACAAGCCCCATCAGCAGCGTGATCAGCAGCGTGTTGCTGCTACGAAGTGCCGGTATCAGGGCGCTGAGCCACAGGAAGCCACTGAAGGCTTCCACGATTGGGTAACGGGCAGAGATCGCTGCTGTGCAATCGCGACAGCGGCCGCGCAACAGCAACCAACCCAGAACGGGAACGTTGTCATGCCAACGCACGGGGTGACCGCAGCTCGGGCAATGACTTCCTGGCCAAATCGGTGATTCCTGCCTTGGCAGACGCCACACCACAACGTTGGTGAAACTGCCGATGCAGGCACCGAAGAGGGCCAGGACAAGCAGCATGAGCGTCACGAGAACGCTCCCCCCCTCGCGCGATCCTTCGTGACCCTGGGGCGCTTGAGCCTGAGGCCAATCAGCTCAGCACTGATGAATTGCTCCTCGGGCAGCAAGGTCGGCATTTCGAACACCACGCGACCGTCATCGTGCTGACCATTCACCACCACACCCAAGGGATCAAGGCTGTACCCATTCGTGGTCAGGTGCTTGAAATAAACCTTTCGCGCAACGGCGATCAAGCGCCGGCTGTCCACTCGATCCCAGCGTGGTGTCAGTGCGGGGTTGCTGCCCCCAGCACCTGCAATCACAAAGGACGGTGAATACGAAGAAATGGGTTCACCTGATCGTTCAGATGAACCCACGATAGATCGATTCAGCGTGACTGGAACAGGGCAGAATCAGCCCAGCTTTTTCTTTTCCTCAATCATCCGGTGGATGATTGGCGTGAGGATGAGTTCCATGGCGAAGCCCATCTTGCCGCCGTTCACCACAATGCTGGTGGGGCTCGACATGAATGAGTCGTGAATCATGCTCAGAAGGTAGGAGAAGTCGATTCCCCACTTTTCACGTGCTCCCTTGCGGAAGTGGATGATCACGAAGCTTTCATCTGGCGTTGGAATGTTTCTGCAGATGAAAGGGTTGGACGTGTCCACCGTGGGCACCCGCTGGAAATTGATATCCGTGCGGCTGAATTGCGGACAGATGTGATTGATGTAATCAGGCATCCTGCGCAGGATGGTGTCCACGATGGCTTCGGCGGAATAGCCGCGCTCGGCATTGTCCCGGTGGATTTTCTGGATCCACTCCAAGTTGGTGATGGGCACCACACCCACCAGCAGGTCGGCGAGGGCAGCCACGTCGTAGGACTCGCCCTGAACGCCACCGTGGAGGCCTTCGTAGAAGAGAAGGTCGGTTCCACTGGGGATGTCTTCCCAGGGGGTGAACTGGCCAGGGTCGAGCTCGACGCCGAGACGGGCGTTGTGTTCGGCTGCTTCTTCGGGGCTGTGCAGGTAGTAGCGCTTCTGCCCGCCGCCGGTTTCGCCGTAAACCCGGAACAGCTCCTCGAGCTTGTCGAACAGGTTGGCCTCAGGGCCGAAATGGGAGAAGTTTTCTCCTTTGGAGAGAGCCTCTGCCATGGCCTTTTTCATCTCCATCCGCTCGAAGCGGTGGTAGCTGTCACCCTCAACGACAGCCGGGGTGATGCTTTCACGGGCGAAGATGTGCTCGAAGGCACGCTTCACGGTGCTGGTTCCTGCGCCGGAGGAACCAGTAACAGCCACGACAGGGTGACGCTTCGACATCGACGGAGGCAGATCTGGCCCGACGAGTTTGGCAGGTCGAAGGGCCAAAACCGAATTTTCGTTGGCGCAACGTGTTTAGAGCGCCTTACGAAGCTCTTCGCCCATGGCCTGGCATCCCAGAGGTGTGCATCCCTCGGCCATCAGGTCACCGGTGCGGAAACCGCCGGCCAGCACACGGTCGACGGCCTGTTCAAGGGCATCAGCGGCGGCTTTCTGCTTGAGACCAATCCGAAGCATCATGGCCGCAGACAACACCATGGCCATGGGATTGGCCTTGTCTTCTCCGGCGATATCCGGAGCGGATCCATGCACCGGTTCAAACAGTCCCGGGCCATCGCTGCCCAGGGATGCTGAGGGGAGCATGCCGATGGAGCCGGTGAGCATGGCGGCCTCGTCACTGAGGATGTCGCCAAACAGGTTGCCGGTGAGCAGCACATCAAACTGCCGAGGTGCTCGCACCAGCTGCATGGCTGCGTTGTCCACATAAAGATGACTCACCTCCACATCGGCGTAGGAGGGGGCCATGGCATCCACCCGATCGCGCCACAGCTGGCTCACATCCAACACATTGGCTTTGTCCACAGAGCAAAGTCGCCCTCCTCGCTCCCTGGCCAGTTCAAACGCCACCCTGGCAATGCGATCCACCTCTGATGCCGAATACGTCATGGTGTTGAAACCGCGTTCCTCTCCGTCGGCTTCGACCCTCCCCTTGGGCTGACCGAAGTAGATGCCTCCGGTGAGTTCGCGCACCACCATCAGATCCACACCTTGAATCACTTCGGCCTTCAGGCTGCTGGCTTCGATCAGGGCGGGCACGATCTTCACCGGCCGGAGATTGGCAAACAGGTTCAGCCCCGACCGCAAGGCGAGAAGGCCGCTTTCAGGTCTCTTCTCCCGCGGGAGCGTGTCAAACCGCGGACTGCCGATCGCCGCCATCAGCACCGCATCCGCCGATCGGCAGGCGTCCAGAGTTTTGTCGGGCAGAGGCTCGCCGGTGGCATCGATCGCAGCCCCTCCGATCAACTGGTCATCAAAGTCCAGCTGGAAGCCGTGGTGATCGGCCACCACGTCGAGCAGCTGGCGAGTCACTGCTGTGATTTCAGGGCCGATGCCATCACCCGGAAGCAGGACGACGCGATGGTGAGTCATGGAGCCGGGCGAGAAGGATGGTGCTGAGATTACTGATCGGCTTCGATCGATCCTCCGGTCGCTTCTGAAGACACTTGCTTCTTGAGTTCGCGCAGCTGCTTCGCCATCTCAGGCAACTTGGAGAAGGCTGCTGAGCAGCGCAACCAGAGCCGGTTGGGAATGGCTGGGTAGCCGCTGACCACCTCGCCTGCGGCCACTTCTCCATGGATCCCGCTTTTGGAGCTTGCGATGGCACGATCGCCAATCACAGCTCTGTTGGCGACGCCCACCTGGCCGGCGAGGATGACCCCATGGCCCAATTGGGCGCCACCGGCGATCCCCACCTGAGAAGCCAGGGCGCAGCCGCGGCCTGTCACCACGCCGTGGCCGATCTGCACCAGGTTGTCGATCTTTGTACCGCTGCCGATCCGGGTTTCACCGACGGAAGGCCGGTCGATCGTGCTGCCGCAGCCCACTTCAACGCCGTCTTCCAGCACGACAAGGCCAGTCTGGGGCATCTTGCGCCACCCCTTGGCGGTGGGCACAAAGCCGAAGCCTTCGGATCCCACCACGGCATTGGAATGCACCACGCAGCGATCACCGATTCGGCTTCCGGGATGGAGAACAGCGTTGGCATGGAGCTCGCAGCCCTCACCAATGTCCACATTTCCGTAGATCACCACCCCCGGATGGATCACGGTGCGTGGACCGATCCGGGTGTCATCGCCGATGCAAACCCGCGCACCGATGCTCACACCGGCGCCAAGTTGCACGCGGTCGGCAATGACCGCACTGGCGTGGATTCCCGCCTGGGGGGAGGGTTTGGGGTGCAGTTGTTCGAGGGCTTCGGCAAAGGCCAGTCGTGGGTCACCACACACCGCCCAGGCCAGCTGAAGCCGCTCGGCGAGCTCCCTGAGCTCCTGTTGATCGGGAATCAGGACGGCGCCAGCTTCACTGCTTTCCAGGCTGCCGACGAGCGCGTTTCCCTTTTCGAGAAAACTGAGTTGATCCGCCGTCGCCCGCTCCAGGGAGGCAGCACCCCGCAGCTCGGGGTCCCGGCCTTCAGACGTGGAGAGAACGCCTGCATCACCGTTCTTGAGCACGGCGATCAATTGGCTGAATCGCATGGGTTCAGGAGGCTGGCTGGCGGATCGTAGGGGTGATCAGCACCATGGCGTCACGGTGAATCACCACGGGGGAGCCTCCAAGGGTGCCGGGTTTGGAGGTTTGGTTCAGGCGAAACGCGAGTTGCTCACTGTCCATGGATGTCAGCCCACGGGCGATCTCCTGGCCATCGGGGTCGAGCACGCGCACGGCCTGATTGGCGCTGAACTGACCCTCAACAGCGGTGATTCCCACCAGAAGCAGGGAGGCACCGCGTTGTCTCACGGCCCTGCAGGCACCACTGTCGATGGACAGACTTCCTGTGGGCTGGAGGGCATGGACCAACCAGCTTTTGCGGTTGCCCAGCGGTTCGGGGTGGGGATGGAAGACCGTGCCACCCCGCCCCCCCTGGAGGATCTGCCGCAGTCCCTCGGGGTTGCGTCCGTCGCCGAGATGCACGGTGATGCCGCTGGCCGTAGCGATGCGTGCCGCTGCCAGTTTGGTGGTCATCCCACCGGTTCCCCAGCGGCCGCCGTCCCCGGCGCCCTCCTCCAGCTCGGCGATTTCCGAGGGATGCAGCACATCGGTGATCGGAGTGGCTGCGCTGTCACTGCGGGGGTCAGCGGTGTAGAGGCGGTCCACATCCGTGAGCAGAATCAATTCATCGGCACCCACGGCCGCAGCCACGAGCGCCGACAAGGTGTCGTTGTCGCCGAAGCGCAGCTCGGCTGATGACACCGTGTCGTTCTCATTCACCACCGGCAGTACACCCCACTGGAGCAGTTGGTGCAGGGTTGCCGAGGCGTTGTGGTAACTCCGGCGATCAGCGAGATCTGAGCGCGTCAAGAGCACCTGGGCCACCGGAACCGAGCGTTGCGCTAAGGCTTTCTCGTAGAGGCTCATCAGATGGCCTTGGCCGATGGCTGCAGCGGCTTGCAGGCCAGAAACGCTCGTGGGTCGGTGGGGCATCCCCAGGCGTTGACAGCCCAGCCCCACGGCCCCGGAGGTCACAAGAACCACCTGGTCCCCGTTGTGAATGCTCTCCGCCAGGCTGTTGGCCAGACGTGCGATCGCATCTCCCGTTGTGGCATTCGGACGTTCCCGGAGCAGGCTGGTGCCGACCTTCACAACCCTGAGCATCATCGTGCGGCGCTCCCCAGCAGCCGTGCCAGGCGGCGTTCCAGGCGCTGAACGCGATCGTTCGGACAGGGGAATCCCTCCGCATTCGGCGGCCTGACGAGCACCGTGAACAGCCCCAGACGATTGCCTGCCAGGACGTCGGTGAAGACCCGATCGCCAACCATGGCGATCTGGGTGGGCGGGGTCGGCAGCCGCTCGATGATTCGGCTCATGGCTCGCCTGCGCGGCTTGGAGGCTGCGCAGGTGAAGTCAACCCCGATCTGATCGGCAACCGCCTTCACCCTTTGTCTGGAGGGGTTGTTGCTGACCAGGTGCAGATGCAGTTGCCGGGAGGCGTCATCCAGCCAGCGGCGGATGGCCGGGGGGAGCACCACATCCTTTCCGGGAAGGAGTGTGCGATCCACATCCAGGAGCAGCACCTTGATCCCCCGCCCCAGCAATGGTTCCAGTGGTAAGTGGGCCAGGGTGAGACCGGGATCCCAGTCGGGCCGCAACCAATGACGCTGCATCACTCCGGGAGGTCACGCTCGTCGAGTTCAGCCTCGATTCTGGGCTGGATCCTGTCGAAGTCCTCTCCTTCCACGAGAACGGCACAGCCGTCGTCCATGCGCGCAACAACGAAGAAGGGATCGAGGGGGATGTAGAGCCCGTATTCCTGATTCTCAACAAGGAAACTCACCAAGAGTTCATAGGTCTCGGATTCGTCGTCTCCCTCTTCATCGTCGGGGTCCTCTGGTTCGGGTTCGTCCAATTCCCCGTTCACGGTGAGCGTGACGGCCGAACGCACCAGCGTGAGGTCATGTTCCTGCAGCACGACATCAGCAACCGAGAGAATTGGCTCGCTGCTGGTGATGCTGTCGATCAGCTGGGGATCGTCGCCATCGCGGAGCTTGAACAGGCACACCGGCGTGTCCACCGGCGTGAGCAGGGCATAGTCCTTGCCATCAAGAGGGATGAGCTGCTCAAGGAAACAGAGCAGGTCGCGTCCCTCGCTGTCTTTCACGAGAACGGTGGGAACTTCACCGCTAGACGATGGGCCGCTTGAACTCATGGGGACGGGTGTGGATGTGAACAGGATCCTTCATCAACCCCATTCCCGCCACGTTCATCGGGTGTCGCGTTAACCGGTTCGACATCCGGGCCCTCGGCGAGCCACTGCTCCAGCAGCAAGGCGGCGGCGGCACTGTCGAGTCGTCCGCTGCGATCTCCCTGAAGTCCGTGGCGCTCCGCTGCCGCCCAGCTGCTGCTGTGTTCATTCACAAAGGCAAGGGGAAGCCCGAGATCTCGGGCGATGCGTTGCCCATAGCGATGGCAGTGGTGAGCCTGATCGGTGCGCTGTCCCTGATCATCGAGGGGAAGACCCACCACCAGTCCCTGCACGTTGCGCTGATGGCAAAGGTTTCGCAGGTGCTGCAGATTCTGCGCATGGGAGCCACGGTGCAGAGCCGGAAGCGATGACACCGTCAGCCCCAGGGGGTCGCACCCAGCAAGACCGATGCGGCGTCGTCCGACGTCGAGACTGAGCATGGAGCGGGGTTTGGGCCTGGGATTCAACGCCTCGGTGCCAGGGTTGGGGTGGGAAGGGGTGGATGCTGCGGTTGCAGATGGCCCAGCATGGTTTCCAAGGAGCGAAGGCCCGCCGGTTCCCGTTGACTCACCCGCCGCCAGAGGCTGCGGCCCAGCAGAAGCTCCGATCCCCCCGATGTCCAGCCGAGACGTTCCAACTCGCCCTGCATGCTGTGATCGTCTTCATTCACAAGTAGTTCAAGGGGCCGGCCTCGCATCCCCCAGCGTTGGAGGATGGCACTGAACGCCGCACTGATGCGTGCATCCCAGGCGGGGGCGCGCACGAATTCATAGCGGGATGCGTCCAACCCCCAAGGACGGTTGAGGAGCCCGGCGATGGCCACCGGTTCCCGATCGACTCCTGCCATCAGCACCAGCGATCCCTGCCGGCGATCCAGGAGGTCAATCCACTGCCTGTCGATGATCTGGCGGTGTTGAGGACTGATACTGCTCTGTTCAAGGGAGAGCAACGGCTTCACGTTGCTGCGCGAGACCGGCATCCATTGGATGCCTTCAGGGCATGCCAGGGATGGCTGCTCTGAAGGGGCTGAGGACGTCTCGGGGGCCCTCCAGATGCGGCGTTGCAGCAAGGGTTGAAAGCCAGACTCACGCAAGACATCCAGCGTGATGCGATCCAAGGGGTCGCAGCGCACCAACCAGCTGGGCGATTGAGCGACCGGATCCTTCATTGCACCCTGGATTAGCAGTTGCAGGGCCTGTGAGCGGCTGAAACGCTCAGGGGTTCGCACTTGAAGAAGATCGAGCTGCCAGCAGGTTGAGCGGCGATTGCCGGGGCGCAGCAGCGCCAGCGCCAGGAGTTGGTCTTGTTGGCTGGAGGCGGTTTCAAGCAGCGTCAGCACCCGGAGTGTGCGGGTGGTGAGCGGCGAGCGAATCAATCCACCCAAGCCACTCACCCAGTTCTGCACCAACAGGGTTTGAAGCGTCGATGGCGGCAGCATTGCCTGGTGCTCTCCACCCTGGGGATAGTTGGTGACGTGAGCCGCCTTCAGTGGTTCGATCCGAAGCCGAAATCCCGCTGACTGTCCCACCGCAGGCCTCCTGCTTCATCCAAATGTATCGCCGCGGATCTCCCTTTGTGTTCAAGCAGGGCGGACCAACACCAGTGGGGTGCGCTCGTTGGCATTGCCAGCGGGATTCGGTTTGAGTGCGCGCTGAAGCAGGTCTTCATCGCATCCACGGCTCGACGCCAGCACCTTCACGCGTCCGAGATCATTCACATCAACGATGGCCACGGAAACGCCGAGGGCTGCCGCTGCTTGATCACAAAGCTGTTCCGGATCCTGGGGTCCGAGAACGATCGTTTGGTCGTAAGGAGGCGTCGTACCGGTGATGTCATCAATCAAGCGGGCCTGGTCTCCAGCCAGCCGATAGAACCAGCCCCGCTGGCCAAGCGGTTTGAGCAGGGAACCGACCAGCCAGGCCAGCAACACCCGGGTCGGCCCCACCTGGTTGATCAGGGTCTGCAGCCCGCAGGCGGTGGCCAGGCTGCTGGTGGGGTGAAACACGCGACAGAGCAGGCGGGCCAGCCATCCCGGATTGATCGTGGAGGGATGGGCATAACGCCCCTGGATCACGGCCACCGGTGTTTCACCGATCGTGAGGATGTCGCCCTTCTGAAGCAGATCAGCGCTGTAGTGACGCAAGACCTCGATGCAGTCGTCGAGAGGTCCGAGCAGGTGGGTCTTCAACGGCAGCACCGAGCATTGATCCCCCGATCGGAACTCAGCCTGAGCGGCCGTCGTCACGGCTGGTCGGCGCAGCGGCACCGCCACCCCCTGGCGACGGCTCAAGCGTCCGAACGGTCCGTAGTTCACCCAGTGCACATCCACCCAGACCGTGTCCACACGCTCACCAACCGGTGCCGGTGCAGTCCCGCTCAGGGTGATCGCTACGTGCACCCTGGTGCTCTTGTGACCCTTCACGATGTACGCCGGCCAATAGCCATCGGCCCTTGTCTCTTCATCGGGATGGTGCGGTGTGATCCGGGTGGAGGTCACGATGTCGCGCAGATCGGCACTGCCGATCAGGGTGGGCTGAACCTCAAGTTCCGGAACCATCACTTCCATGCGCCCGTGAGGATTGCTGATGTCCAGCCACCCTTCCATTTCTAGAGATGCTCCGTTCTGGGTCGCAGACCAGTCGCTCTGGCGCAGCTCCAGGGGGGACGCGGGCCAGAGTCGATGCCGTGCTTCGATCCAAGCGATTGCTAGCCCCAGCAGCAGGAGAATCAGCAGGAGGCATTCCATGGAATCGCCGGTCCAGAACCGGAAGCAATGGCGCGCAGCGTAAGGCGTCTGAGCCGAGAGCTCAGCGGGAGATCACCTCGGTGTTGAGCTCGTTGAAACTCAGCGTTGTGCTTCCTCCTGTGGGGGCGGGGATTCCGGTCGCAGCACTGATCGCTGCATTGATCTCTTCGAGCGGCACCTGTCCCACGGAATCGAGAAGCACGGATCCGCTGCCGTCGAGCACCACCACCTGAGGCACGATCCCTTTCCAATAATGGGCAGGGTCGGTCTGTCCTTGATCGCCGCGATCCTGCAGGGCATCGGTGGTGAGGGGAAGCAGGTCCACGCTGTTGCCCCAGAGGCGCTGAATTTCCGACACGGATGAGGAGAACACCTTGCTGGTGCTGCTGTCATCGAGGTAGTAGACCAGCACGCTGGTTCGGCCTGCTGCCTGGGATTCGGCCAGGGTTGTGGCCGGCGGAACCAGAGAGCCGTTGCCTGCGTACAGAGCAAAAATATTGCCGTCGTAACTGTCGGTGTCCCTGGCGGCCTCTCCAGGAAGGGCGATCAGAACCAGAGCAAGAACCAGCGAAAGGCAGCGAAGCAGAAACCCAGCCATGGTTCAGCACGAAAGACGAGCATTCTGAACCCTTCTCTATGCAAGGCGTCAGCTCTGCACTCAGCTGCGCCCGAAGCTGCGCCCCATCCCCTGGGCAATGCCCCTGCCGATCAGCCCGATCGCGCGACCGACCACCTGGGTGAGAATGACCACCATCAGATCACCGAACCGTTTCACCAGACTCTGCACCTGAGGAGCGATGGCATCGCGCGCTTCGACCAGAAGCGCGACCTGCTGTTGCCACCATTGCAGCGTTTTCAGTTCCTCATCTCTTGTTTCGGTGAGCAGCAGGGGTTCGATCTGGCCTGCGTGCAGTCTGTACAGCAATCGCCGACTTTCATACAGGCGGATCGGTCGTTCAATCCACTCCTGCCAACGGGACTGGCTGTTGAGCTGGTTGCGCAGCCGCTCCAGTTCGCGGGTGGAAATCAACGCTTGATCCAGCAGGTAACGGCGCAGTTCAGGCCACTCACCGCAGACACCCAGCAACTCGCCACCGATCAATTCCGCTGTGCGCACGAGCCAGTTGCTGATGAGCGTTTCGAGTTGAAGCAAGGCTCTGGGATCGTCAGCGGGAAGCAGCTGTCCGTCGACCAGAACGGGTTGGTCCTGCACCAACGCCGCGAGCATGGTCATGGGGTCGGGAAGTTCCTCATCGCCTCGCAAGAGGTCGGTGCGTTGCAGCAGCTCATCGGCCACCGGTTGCATGGCATCGCCAAGCGGCAAGCGCACGTAGCTTCCTGCCACGCTGCGCAATGCCTGCTCGCGGACCTCTGGCTGCAGAGCATTCCAGCGCGTTTTCAGGTCCTGCTGGCCCGATGGGGCTGAAGGGTCGTCCTGGCGCAGGCGCAGCAGCACGGCGTGCAATTGTTTGAGCAGGGCGAGGAGCAGGTCGCGGCGACGCTCTGGATGCAGACCCTCGATCGCGAGCAATTGGCCGGTGCCATTGCCCAGGCCTCCGCTGACGGCTGTTTGTAAACGGTCTTGGATGGCCTCCCACACCGCTTCGCTGTTGCGTTCCCTCAGGCTGAGACTGATGCTCTCTTTGGGTTCTGAAAGGGAAACGGCATCATCGAGCCCCACTTGAAGAGGCCCCCAGAGCCACAGCAGCAGATTGCGTGCACTGAGCAATTCCCGCCGGCGTCCCTCGAGCAGCAAACGCAAAAGCGACTGGTCGGGTGGCGGATTCAAGAGGGTTTCGATCACCTGCAGATCGGCACTGATCTGCTGCAGACCGCTCAGCAGCAGCCAACTGGCAACACCAACAGGCTGGCCTGGATGCTCAGCCGCCGAAGCGCGGGATTCGAATGTGAGCACCCGGCCCCCCTGCAACAGGCGATGGATGGCGGTTCGCAAACCCTCCAGATCGGGATCCTGAAGAATTCCCTCACAGTTCAAAGCCAAAAGCTCCCGGGGATCACGGCTGAAATCCGAGGGAAGAAGGAGCAGGATCGGAGCTGGAGTCCAGCGTTGTTGGAGCTGGAGAATCTCCCGATCAAGCAGCAAGGACTGGCTGCGGCTGGGGAGCGACCAAATCACCAGATCAGGATGGCCTTCGAGAGCTTCGCTGCTGCGCCGGATGCTCAGGGGATGCTCAGCCGTTGAAAGTTCAGCAGCCAGGCTTTCACCGAGAAGGTCGGGAGCGAAAAGCAGAATCTCCCTGGCCTGAACGTTCACAGTGGTCAGCTCGATTGCCTACAGGCGTCAAGGTAACGGTCCTTCTCAGGATCCTCCAGTGCCGCCTCCGCGCCGGCCACTGAGCTGAAGCGTGTAGGTCTCGATCGTGTAACCGGTGCGCTGTTCAATCTCCTGAAGCAGGTCGAGGGGAAGTTCAACGTCGAGATCCTCAATCGCGCCGCTGTCCAGGCACGTGATGTGGCTGTGGGGGTCGTTGCGATAGCCGTAAAGACGACCACTGGCACGGTCGAGACATTCGATCACTCCAGCGCTCTGCAAGGCCTCGAGATTTTGATAAACCGACGTGTGGCCAATGCTCCGACCGCGCTGGTTCAATTTTTCAAAAATATCCCTCGCACTGAGATGGGTGCCCTCGCTCCAGAGCAGATCCAGCACCATGCGGCGTTGCCGGCTCAAGCGCATGCCGAGCGTTCGACACTGCTCGAATGCCTGCTGAAGGCTCCTGCGTCTGCCTCCGTCTTGAGTGAGGGGTGGCACGAAAGCAGACTCCACAGCGGTAGTCGGAATCACTTCACATTAAATCCCTCCTGGGGAGGCCGCATCGTGTCAAGCGAAATCCTGCAGCAGGTCTGATGGCGGGTCTTGAAGCCGGCTTTCGGCCAGCGCTTTGCGTGCTTCGCCCAGATCAATGCGTCCGTCGTAGAGCGCACGGCCAACGATGACGGCCTCGACTCCGAGGGGCTCCAACGTGAGCAGGGCCAGGAGATCGCCCATGCATCCCACCCCACCGGAGGCAATCACGGGGACGGAACTGGCTTCTGCCATCTCGCGCAGGGCCTGGAGGTTCGGTCCCTCCAAGGTGCCGTCGGTACTGATGTCGGTGCTGATGATCGCTGCGATGGCCGAGGCGCTGAAGCGCTGAGCCAGCGCGGTGGCCTCCGTGTTGCTGTCCTCGATCCATCCCTTGGTGGCCACCTTCCCGTGGCGAGCATCGATTCCCACCACAACCCGTCCGGGATGGCGATCGGCCAGCTCCACCACCAGCTGGGGCTGCTCCAGCGCCACGGTGCCGAGGATCACCCTGTCGAGACCACAGGCCAGCAAGGTGTCCGCCCGCTCCGCCGTGCGCACACCTCCACCGAGTTGCACGGGAATCGTGAGGGCGGACGTGATCGCACGGATAGCGCTGTCGTTGGCGGGTTCCCCTGTGCGGGCTCCATCGAGATCGACCAGATGCAACCGCTCCGCTCCCTGCTCCTGCCATTGCAAGGCCTGGGCCACAGGGTCATCACTGAAGCGTGTGACCTTGTCGTAATCACCTTGATGCAGACGAACGCAGCTGCCCCCCAGCAGATCGATGGCGGGAATGATCTGCATGGTCGACGGGGGAAACAACCCCCATCCTGCATGGCTGGGTTGAGCACGCTTCAATGGCTGCCGATCCGCTGGACTGACTGTGCAAATCCTGTTGATGGGTGGGACCCGCTTCGTTGGGAAACCCCTCGTGAGCCGCCTTTTGCAACAAGGTCACCAGCTCACCCTGTTCACCCGCGGCCGGCAGCCCCTGCCTGAGGGGGTGGAGTCCTGCATTGGTGATCGCCAGGACGCCGCCGCCCTGGAGCAGCTTCGGGGTCGCCGCTTCGAGGTGGTGATCGACAGCTCCGGTCGCACCCTGGCTGACAGCCAAAAGGTGATTGAACGCACTGGAGCTCCCTCCCACCGTTTCCTCTACGTGAGCTCCGCCGGTGTTTACGCCGGCAGCGACACCTGGCCACTGGATGAGCAGAGCCCCCTGGATCCGCAGAGTCGTCATGCCGGCAAGGCTGAAACCGAAGCTTGGCTGATGCGTGAGGGGATTCCCTTTACGAGTTTCAGGCCCACCTACATCGTTGGACCCGGTAACTACAACCCGGTGGAGCGTTGGTTTTTCGATCGCATCGTGAACCAGCGCCCGGTTCCGCTCCCTGGTGATGGAACCACAATCACCCAGGTTGGCCATGTGGAGGATCTGGCTGAGGCCATGGCCCGCAGTCTTGAGGTGGATGCCGCCTGCAACCGTGTCTACAACTGTTCGTCCCACCGCGGAATCACTTTTCGAGGCCTGATTGCTGCGGCCGCCAAGGCCTGTGGCCGCGAGCTCGCTGATCTGGATCTGCGCTCGTTCGACCCCAGTGGTCTCGATCCGAAAGCGCGCAAGGCGTTCCCCCTGCGGCTCAGTCACTTTCTGACCGATGTCTCCAGGGTGGAGCGCGAATTGGCCTGGATGCCCCGTTTTGATGCGGCCACGGCGATGGCGGACAGTTTTCAACGGGATTACCAGCTGAACCCCACGCCCAGTCCGGATTTCAGCGGCGACGAGGCCCTGTTTTCCCAGGGTTGATGTAAGCCAGCCCAGACCAGAGGGCCAGCCCAAGGGCTGGCCAATACAGGCTCCAGCCCAGCTGATGCAAGCCCGCAACCACTGAATCGACCCCCCACGTTGGCGGCCAGATCAGCAGAAACAGGCTGAGGAACTGCAGGGTGGTTTTTGTTTTGCCAAGCCAGGACGCCGGCGCTCCGCTCTGGCTTGCTGAGCGCCAACCGGAAATCAGGAGTTCCCTGGCCATCAGCAGCCAGACCGACCAAAGGGGCAGCACCTGCTCGGCGGCGAGCCAGATCAAGGGGGCACTGATCAGCAGTTTGTCCGCCAGGGGATCGAGCCGCGCTCCCCAGCTGCTGCCACCGTCGGCTTTGCGAGCCATCCAGCCATCAGCCCAGTCACTGAGAGCACCGAGGAGGAGCAGGATCCATGCTGTGGAGAACTGTTCGGCGGCAAGCGCCAGCAGCACAGGGGCTCCAAGAACAGCACGGAGAAGGGTGAGTCGATCCGCCCAGGATCGCCATGGAGAGACCAAGGCTCAGAATGCGTGCAGTTGATTAGGTCCCATGGTGCTCCAGCAGACGGTCGGGGAGGTGATGTCCGCTCCGGTGCTGACCGTCACCCCAGAGACGCCGCTGAAGGATGCCGTGACCCTGTTGAGCGATCACCACATCAGCGGTGTGCCTGTGGTTGGTGATGACGGCACGCTTGTGGGCGAACTCACCGAACAGAACCTGATGGTGCGGGAGAGCGGGGTGGATGCCGGGCCTTACGTGATGCTTCTCGATAGCGTGATCTACCTGCGCAATCCGCTCAACTGGGACAAGCAGGTTCACCAGGTGCTGGGCAACACGGTGGCCGACCTCATGAGTCGTGACAGCCATTCCTGTGCCCATTCCCTGCCATTGCCAAAAGCGGCATCGATGCTCCACGAGAAGGGAACGCAGCGATTGATCGTGATCGATGACGAGCGCCGGCCCGTTGGCATGCTCACCCGCGGTGATGTGGTGAGAGCCTTGGCGTCCGCCCAGCCCTAGCGCTGGGCCAGGGGCTGGATGCGGATGGCGATCGGCTTGATCAGCCTGAACTCCACCATGTCGCCCACCTTGAGGTCAGCGAATACCTCGTCCTCGAGTTCAGGACGAATATCGAGTTTGTGGATCTTTCCGAGAGGGCCGCGCAGGGTCACTTTGTGATCGGTGCGCGACAGCCGAACCACTTCTGCGGTTCCGGTTGCCATGGCGACCCGAGTCCCTGAAGGGAGCGGACCGAAGGCGTTGCCGAGCCGGCGATCTTCCCGCTGGAAGCTGAGCGTGGTCTGGTTCGAGGGTCTGAGATCCACCACCAGGCCTTGGAGAAGCTCGATGGAGACCTGATCTCCAGGTTTGAGGCCCGCAGCTGTGGGATCGATGGCACTGGTCAGCAGGCTGGTGTGCCCCTGGGCGCCCTTCACCTCGAGCACTTTCTGTCCGGGAACGATCCGTTGAATCGTGGCCTTCAGCTGAGCCAGTTCGAAGGCTTCAAGCAGTTCGCTCTTGAGGGCCGCGCCGTCATCGATCACGGTGCTGACCATCGGTGCCTGACCGTTGACTCTGTAGCTCTGGGCCGCGGCTTGCGACGCAGGCAGTTTCTGCACATCGATGGCCAGGGGCTGGATCAGCCGGAAGTCCACGGTGTCTCCAACCTTGAGGCGGTCAAAGGGATTCACTCCCGGAGTGGGAACAACATCAAGGTTGTTGATTCCGCCGAGAGGTCCCAGCAGATCAATGGAGTTGTCCTTGGCATCAATGCGGATCACCCGGCCGGTCCCCGAGGCCAGGGCCACGCGCATGCCCTTTTTGAGCCTGCCCATATCCATGGGCAGGATGATGTCTTCGCGGTTGAAGCTCAAATCTTTGCTGGAACTGGGTTCCAGCTCCACCACCAGGCCATCGAGGATGGAGAGGCTGACTTCATCCCCCGCTTTCAGACCCAGGGGCGCGAGATCCATGCCCACCGTCAGAATCTCTTTGTGACCGTGAGGGTCGATCACCTCGATCACCTTTTCTTTAGGGAGCGCGGTGGTCACCGTGGCCCGCATTTCGGTGACCTCAAACGCAGCCAGCTCTTCAGGTGAGAACCCCGCGTGAGCGCCGGGAGCGAGCAAAGCCGTGAGTCCAAGGCTTGCGCCGATCACACCGCGCAAGGGTCCGCAGCGGAGCAGGGATCGGAGAGCGGAAGTGGGGGACACGGAAGGCGGTGGTAAGTGGGGAGACGCTAGCCCGACCCGATGTGGGTCACAATGACGCGCAAACGCGGTTCCGTTATGTCCATCCCTTCCTGGCGCATCGCCCTGCCGGCGGGAATGGCCCTGTTGTCCTTGGGACTGGCTCCGATGCAGGCGCGGGCGGAAAAAACCATTGAGATCAGCCTTAAACAGAGATATCTCACCCTTCTCGACAACGGCAAAGTTGTGGAGCGCTTCCCCGTTGCCATCGGGGCTCCAGAATCGCCGACCCCTTCCGGCAGTTACGCGATTACGCGCAAAGAGGAAGCACCGGTGTATCACAAGGGCGGCAAGGTCATCGCGCCTGGACCCAAGAATCCAGTGGGTGTTCGCTACATGGCTTATTTCCAGATCGGCTCTGGCGAATACGCGATTCACGGCACCGCCTGGCCGAACTGGGTGAAGCTGCGGGCTGCCGTCAGCCTGGGGTGCATCCGCATGCTCAACAAAGATGTCGTCACCCTCTTCAAGCAAGTGGATGTCGGCACTCCTGTGGTCGTGACCTCCAACTGAATTTCAGCCATTCCGCCATGTTCAACCGTTTGCTTCCCTCGCTGCTGATCACAGGCTGTGCCGCGTTGACTGCGTCGCCAATTGTGGCCTCTGCGCTGAAGGAGATGCCGGAACAGAAGTTTCTCGATCAGGTCGAGGGCCCCGGTCACGTTCTGATCACCGCCAAAGGGGTGGAGGCTGTGAATGCGGAAGCGCGTCGCCAAGGACTGCGTTTCCCTGCGATCGGCTACTGGTCCCCAGAAAATGTGTGTTTCTCCAAGCCGCCTCGTGGGGACTGCAACGGCATCTTCCGCCGCTGATTTCAGGGCAGAGGTGGGGGTAACAGCGGTGGAGGTGGTGCTCCCACGAACGTTTCCGTTGCATCGTTCTTGCTGTCATCAGCATCCGTCGTGACAGGTGCCGATGCGCTTTCAGCCGGAGTGGTGGGGAGCTCCTCCTGCAATCGGGGCTCAATCACCTCAGGTGGGGGCAGATCGGGGGGCAGACCCGTGTCGATCGGCGGCAGCGTTGGCTCCAGCGGTGCGGAACGCTCATTTCCGCCTGGTTGTTCGAGTAGCACGAGTGGATCCGCAGTGATTGGCGGTTCCGGAAGGGGTGAACGTGTGCCGATCCCAGGTGAGGCCGTTGGCGCCGTGTCGGACTCACGGGAGGACGGTTTCGGCGTCCAGATCATGCGGGCGATCGGTTCCACACCCTGTTCCATCACACGATTGAGCCCGGCCAAGGCTCGGTCAGCCAAACGCGTCCCTGCCATCCGCGCACAATCGACAGGGCCGTCGCAGGATGCCTGGGACTGCAGACGCTCTGAGAGGTTGGCAACCAGGCCGCCCTGCAGTTGATTGCGTCGCTCGCTGAGGCGAAGGAGGTAGGGAACGTGCACGAAACTGGTTGCTCCGCCGCTGATCCAGTTGGCATCTTCTTCGGTGAATCCCTTCACGCCTGGAATGATCAGACGGCTCTTGGAAGCATGGTCGGGCATGTAAGCCGCGACCAAGCCCCGTCGCCGTGCGAGTTCTTTCGTCTGCTCCAGGGTGAGGCCGTCCTTGCTCATCAGCATCTCCAGCCTTCCGTCGCTGCGCAGGCCGAAGATCATTCGGATCCGCGGCAGGTAGTAACGGATTCTTTGCCCCATGCTGATGCTGTAAGCGCCTTTGTAGCTCTCGGGGGGGGTCTCAAGATCGTTGTAGATGCTGTGCAGTCCGCCGATGAACATGTCGTAGGTCTGCTCGCGTTCAGGGGTCAGTTCCCCGTAGCCGAAGTCCACGCGGCCGTCGTCTCGGATTCCAACGAAAGCCCTTTGGCGGGACGCTGTGCGGTTTCGACCTCTCCAGATGCGTTGACCGAACTTCAGGTCCCCCAGGGGAACGGTGATCTCCTGACCGCCGTTATCGATGTGTCGCTCGTACATCGGCCCGGACACATAAGCCAGTGCGGCCGAGTCCTCGAATGCATCCTGTTCGCGATCCCAGCCCTCAAGGAGTCCCAGCCTGACTTTGCGCGGGTCGAAATCAAGGGCATACACCTCATCATCGGGTTGATAGCGGAAGGGACCGAGCGCATCTCCCTTGAGCTGTTGGTCCGTGCGGGGTGTGGGCTCAGGCTTGGGTGTGCCGGGTGCGAGTGCCAGCAATCCTGCAAAGACGACGACCGGAAAGCCAAGAATCAGCCAGCGTTTGCGCACCCCCAACCCTCTGCGTCGTCGCGGACGCCTCCGACGTTTCTGGTCGGTCGTGGGCGCAGGCTTCCGCTTCACCGGGCGTGCCGTCGCTTTCCTTGTTGGGGTTCGGGAGTGAGCCACGGAACGATGGCGCCCTCAGCCACCAGCCATTTGCGGTAACGGTGACCGCAGTCATGCCCTCCCGTCAACTCTCCAAAGGCAGGAATCAGCATTCGCTGCTCGAGTTCGTCGTAGGCAAAACATGGAAGCCGCAGGCGATCGGCACCCTGGCGCAGTGTCGTTGCCGGATGAATATGACCGCAGAGATTGAGCAGGATGGCCGAGTCTGGGCCGCGTTCAGGTTCGTGGCTTAGCCAGAGACTGCCCAGACGGAATGAGGGGTTGCGGGGAAGCACCGGCAATCGCAGGTCTCGGTCGTGATTGCCCCCAACCAGAAGGATCTGGGCGCCAAGCTGTTCAGGCAGCGTGGCGAGGTCGTGCAGCAATCGGGGGGTGAGCCCCTGGCGACCGTGGATCAGGTCGCCCAAGATGATCACCCTCTCGGGTTTGCAGGAGCTGCAGACCTGCGCGAGACGGCTCAGGGTTCCGCGATCCTCATCACTCGGCAGTGGAATCCCAAAGGCCTGAAACACCTCCGCCTTGCCGAGGTGAAGATCGGCCACCAGCAGGTCTCGGCTCGCCTCTCTCCAGATCGCCCGATCGGGAAGCAGCACCAGGTGCTCCTCCCGCCAACGCCAACCGCAGCCGCCCATCGGAAACGCCGAATTCGTCTCTGTAGCGTCGATGGCAGCCAAAGAATCCCTCCTTCGTGCAATGTCACCGCATTGTGGGTCGGTCGAATGGCAAGCGCTTCCCAACCCCTGGCTCCTGCGGGAGAAACTCTGTACTGGCTCCAGCGCCGGCTGATGTCCCTTGAGCGGCAAGAGCGCTTCGAATGTGCCTATGCGCTGCGGATGGAGGTGGCGGAGTGGATTCTCGGGGCTGAAGATGGCAACCTCAGGGTTCCACGCTTCCCTGAGCCTCAATGACCCTCGCCTTGCTTCTGGCCCTGCTCGGTTCGCTGGTCGCCATGGGTGTCATCGTGCGCCGGCTTGAGAACAACGGCTGAAGTGGTGCGCGTGAACGTTGCATTCCTGCTGGCAGGTCTGACGGCGCTGGTTTGGCCGGGCCCTTCTCTTGCCCAGGCGCTTCGCGTAGGAGTGAGTGGTTCTCCCCCTTTCCTGATGAAGGATGGCGTCGCCTTGGAGGGGATCAGTGTTCAGATCTGGGATGAAACGGCCGATCGTCTGAACCGCACCTACGAGCTGATCCAGTTCCCAACAACGGAAGCCAATATCGACGCCGTGGTGAATGGAAAGGTGGATCTGGCGATCGGACCGATCAGCATCACCCCCGATCGTCTGGCCAACCCCAAGATCGACTTCACCCAGCCGTATTTCCACGGCACTGAAGACCTGCTGCTGCCCTTGCGAGCACCGGGTCTCTTCGCGCGGCTTCGTCCCTTTTTCGGTTGGGCTGCCTTGTCCTCAGCCGGAGGCTTGATGCTGCTGTTGTTTGTGGTGGGCAATCTGATCTGGTTGGCGGAACGCCGGCGGAATGCAGCTCAATTCCCCCGGCACTACCTGAAAGGTGTGGGCAATGGCATGTGGTTTGCTCTGGTCACGCTCACCACCGTTGGCTATGGCGATCGGGCCCCGCTGTCCAAAACCGGTCGCACCATTGCAGGGGTCTGGATGGTGATGTCGCTTCTGGCGCTGTCATCGATCACGGCGGGCCTGGCCTCAGCCTTCACGGTGTCGTTGACGCGCCTTGACCCCACAGGAATTCGCGAAAGCTCTGATCTGCGGGGCAAATCCGTTGCCGTGGTGGATGGCACGACCAGCGAAACCTGGGCGAAGATCTATGGCGCTCGGGCAAAGACGGCCCCAACACTGAATGCAGCCATTGCCCTGCTCGGCAAGGGTGCTGTGGAGGGGGTGATTTTTGATGGTTCGCCCCTGCGCTACTACCTCCAGAACAACCCTGAGGCGCCGTTCAAGATTGCTCCTTTCAGCCTGGCCAATCAGACCTACGGCTTTGTTCTGCCCATCGACAGTCCCTTGCGCACGCCCATCGATGTGGTGTTGCTCGATCTGCAGCGCAAGGGTGAGGTGAAAACGATCACGGACGCGTTGTTGCAATGAACTGGATCGCTTCGAAGCCGCGGTTAGTGCAGGGTTCCGTGCCTGCGTAAACCATCCTCGATCAAGAAGGTGGCGAGGCTGCTGCAGCTGCGCCCTTCGGCGAGTGCCTGCTGCTTGAGGCGATTCATCACACCGGCAGGAAGGGTGACATTGACCCGTTCGGACTCAGCGGCTTCGGCAACCTGTCCAGCGCTGATCTCCTGATGTTCAGACTGCAGCTGATCCTGGAGTTCCCGGAGCAGATCCTGGAGAAATGACACGTTCTTGTACCGAATGCGTAACGCAATCGTAACGCGAAGCCGCTTGGTTGGCTGGCGTTATTCTGTTGCCGCTCTCTCGGGACCTGCATGGACACCCTGACCCTCAATTTGGAACCCGGTCAGGATCTTCACCAATCCCTCCATCAACTCGCCTCCGATCAGCAGCTCAGCGGATTTGTTCTCGGTGTGGTCGGCGATCTTTCTGAGGCCTGCTTTCAGTGCCCTGGTCAGCCCCAACCAACGAGGATGCAAGGCGTTCTTGAAGTGATCACGCTGAATGGCACGGTGTCACCCCAAGGTGTGCACCTCCATCTCAGTCTTTCCGATGGTGCCTGTCAGGTTTGGGGCGGGCATCTCGAAGCAGGAACCACCGTCCATAAGGGCGTACAGCTGCTGCTCGGGCTGGATGCAGCAACAGCACAAACCGCTCCAATCTCCCAGGAACGGGTTGAGCTCGCGGTTCTTCCGGGCTGTCCCTTTTGCCACCGTGCACGCCAGCTGCTTGAGCGGCAGGGGATTCCCCACACCATCATCTCTGTCGAGTCCGACAGCGTTTTTGAAGCCTGCCAGAAGCGCAGCGGCCTCCGGGTGTTCCCCCAGATATTCGTTGATGGGGACTACTTCGGCGATTACACCGCTCTCCAACAGCTGCATCAGAGTGGCCAGATTGAGTCTCTGCGATGACTGAGACGACTGACACCGATCTGTGGTCGCACAAGCCATGGTGGTGTCAGCCATGGACAATCGTTCTCACCGGCCTGCTCGTGGTGGCTGGTAGTTGGTTGGTGCTTCACCGGCTCTGGATTACAGGTCCAGTGGCGTTGGCCGTGGCGTGCTGGTGGTGGTTGTTTCTCGTGATTGCACCTTCCGCGTATCGCAATCAGTCGCGCTGAGCGGCGCGAAAGCGTTGCTTCTCCTCGAGTAATTCAGTTTCCAACTGTTCAATCAGTTGGGTCACGAGGGCCTGAAATTCAGGCTGGCATCCGCGGAATGCCGCCTTGTGCCGGATCGGTTCATTGCGCGTGCGCAGATCGGTCAGCATCAGCTGAAGAGCATCGATTCTGGCGTTGCTGTTCAAGACGTCACGTCGTGCGCGAGGCGAGGTTATGACATCGGGTGCCGCAGATCAGAATCGCAGGGTTGTTTTCATGAACACACCAAGCTGGCTCAGGGATGTGCCCTGGGGGGTATCCGCTCCCAAGGGTCGGCTGAGGTAAAACAGCGCGGGCGTCACGCTGATCGCATCTGAAATCTGCACCATCATCCAGCCCTCCATGGCGTAACCGGCGTCGTCAGGTGTTGCTCCTCCCTTCAATGCGGTCGCAAAGATCGGCTGGCCCACAGCCATCCCCATGGACGTGTCCTCCCACAGCCAATCGCTCCACTGCAAAGCCACCGTCCATGACTGGGAGATCGACACCAGTCCGTCGCTGTTCACGCTCTGGCGGTAGCGCGTGCTGTTCCACCCCCACCCGGCACTGATTGAAGGGACCCATCCGTTCCTATCGGGTTGCCAATACCCGCTCAGTGCTGTGCCTGTGGTGATGCCGGGTTGGTTGAAGCTGCGCAGGGTAAAGGGGCTTGCGTAATCAATGATGTTGAAGCCGTTTTGGATGGTCGCCAGCGCTGCGGCGATTCCCCACGTCTCGGCGGCGTAGCCCACCTGTGCGGTAGCGCTGCTGCCTGCATCCACCCCGATCATTCCCGATCCGGAAAACCCGTTCTCACCGTTTCCGGCGATGTAATTCAGGCTGAAGCTCAGCGGTCCTCGCTCCCACATCACACCACCACCGGCGCCGAGATTGCTGCTGTAGGCCCCTGAAGCACCGGCCTGGGTGAACAGATCCAACACGGTGTCGTCGGGGTAGACACTGGGCCACATCGCCAACATCACGCTTTGGTTCACCCGGCTACCGACGGTGAAGGTCCAGTTCTCACCCACTGGGAACTGATACCAGGCGCGATTGACACCGAGGCGGTCTGCGACGAGTCCTTGCTGAAACGCCACCTCCAATTCCGAGAGTTGGCTTGGTCCGCCGCCACCGAATGCATTTCGGTCTGAATCGAGATCGCCAGCTCTCAAGCGGAGATTGAGCAGATCCTTGCCCGTGAAGCTCGTTCGCAGAATCAGCTTCTCGTCGTAGCCAACGATCGATCCACCGAAGCTGCTGCGGAGGTCGTTGTTCAGCGTGTCGGAGGAGCCAGAGAAGGCATTGCCTCCGATGATGAATGTGGTGACGCCCTTTAAACGCGTTGTTGGAGAGAACGCTGTTGCCTCCAGGCTCTCGACGGACGCACTGAGCTGATTCACCCGGTCGCGACGCAGCTGAATCAGTTCATGGCTGAGTTCGCTGAGCAATCTCCTTACTGCTTCGTGTGCCGATCCCTGAAGTTGCCAACAGTCCTCCAGCAGTGCGGCTGCCTGGAAGCGATCGAGTGTTTGCTCAGGAGCGATCTCCGTTCTGCAGCCGGCGTCCTTGAGCAGCTGCTCGAGAGAGGGGGGCACAGGTACAGATGCACGTGCCGCACTGAAACGTTCCGAGCGAGCCGCGCTGGTGTGCACCACACTCAGGAGGCCAAGGAGCGCCAGCGGCATCAAGGGTTTCATGACCGCTTGGCTCTGAATCGCAAGGATTATGCCGGCAAGACCTGACGGTAACCACCGGATTCCAAAACCCTCAAAGGCGTTTGGAACAGCTCCGACAGCACGCGATCGTTGAGAACCTCTGTGGGCGCGCCATCCACAACGACACCTCCTTGGCGCATCCCCACCACACGTGAGATCTCAGGAATGATCGCGTCGATCTGGTGGGTGATCAGAATCACCGTGGTGCCCGCCCTGCAGAGCTGTCTGAGCTGCGCCAGCAACCCGTGCTTCGCGCGCAGGTCGAGGGCATTGGTCGGTTCATCAAGCACCAACACCTGTGGTTGATGCACCATGGCCCTTGCAATCAGCACGCTGCGTTTCTGTCCATCGGAAAGACGGCCGAATCGGCAGGTGGCCAGGTCTGAGAGGTTGAATTGCTCCAGAGCGTCAGCGGATTGCTGAATGTGCTCGGCGCTGGGATCGAGCCCGCGTCTGAGTCCGATGGCGCCGTAGAAAGCGGAGAGCAGCAGCTCGCGGCAAGGGATTCCGTCGGGGATGCGCTGCTGCAGTTCCGTATCCACCACACCCAAGCGCTCACGCAACGACCAGAGATTGATGCGTTCCTCTCCGAAGAGCCGCAGGTGGGACTGCGGTTGCACCACGGGATGAAGGCAGCGGCTGATGAGCTTGACGAGCGTGCTTTTACCGGCTCCGTTGGGTCCAAGAATGGCTGTGGATTCGCCCACCCAGAGCCGCAGGGACAAGTCTTCGACAATGCGTTGACCTCCGGCCCAAGCCTCGATGGCTTGAAGGTCCAGCCAAGGTGGGTTGTGCCGGCTTGCGTGCTGAAGGGCCATGGGGTGATTGTGGCTGCTGAGCCGATGGGATCTCGATGACCAGCCGTTGCAGCCGATGCGGATCCACCAGTTTTCGCGCCGATCGTTCCCTCGGCGGTCGTCTCGTTTGCTCCCATTGCGGGACGCCGGTCGATCAACGCGGGGGAAGGGTGCGCAGAGCTGCGGTGACCTCAGGGCAGAAGGGTCTGGCTTTCTGGTTGGTGGTTGCAGCGATCGCCTTGCTGCTGGTGATTGTGATTCAGTCGATCTAAGCGATCGCGTCGAGTTCGGCCGTGATGCGTGTCAACGTCGGCGCCAGCGGACGGGTTTGCTTCAGTTTTGGGCTGAGGATTCGGCCAAACCGCAGTTCCGCTGCAGTGGCCAGAACCATGTCCTGGCCTTCATT
Source organism: Synechococcus sp. CS-197 (assembly GCF_025128215.1). Classification (NCBI taxonomy): domain Bacteria; kingdom Bacillati; phylum Cyanobacteriota; class Cyanophyceae; order Synechococcales; family Synechococcaceae; genus Synechococcus; species Synechococcus sp. CS-197. The sequence continues at coordinate 212,783 of NZ_JAHLZC010000021.1, forward strand.
CAGTACAAGCTGGTCAAGATCTCGCTGAAGCTCGCCCACGAACACGTGGGCTCTGCGCACGGCGGTGATGTGGCTGAGCCACGGCCTGAGCTTGTCAGGGCACCAGCCGATTTCTTCCTCGAGCTCCCGGCGCAGTGCTTCCTCGGGAGACTCTCCGGGTTCGAGATGACCGCCGAAGAGTCCCCAGCATCCCGGTGCTGCGATGCCATCGATGTCATCGCGAAGTTGAAGCAACCAGCGATCACGCCTCCGCAACATGGCCAGCGCAACAGCGAATGGCATCGAACGCTCAGAAGATTCCCAGGGTCTTCTTCTTGCAGTAGCCAGCACCGATGTTGATCCAGCCAGAGCGGCAGGCTTTGCCATAGGTGGGAGCAACCTCGTAGTAAATGGGTGATACGCAGGTGCTGCCCAGGGTGTTCACGTAACCCAGAGGGCATTGGTCATGGCCAGGAGCCTTGGGAATTTCCTTCTGAGCCAAGGCAGAAGGGGTGAGCATGAAGGGGGTGACCATCGCGGCCAGCCAGAGCAACCGTTGCATGACGCAATAGGCTTCATTCAGACTGGGAAGTTAACAGAGACTTTGCACTTCAATCGTTTCCCTAGAAACTAAATTGATGCCTCCTCACATGCAGGTGCCCGCCGCGGTTGTCCTGAAGGGACTCACGCTTGCGGGGGCGATCCATTACGGTGAACCCTTTGATCCATAGCAACAATGATTCCAGAGCCCTACGAACTGTTCGATATCGACAGGGGTTCAGACAAGTTTTTTCTGATCGGAACAACATGGATTGTTCTTTTCTTATTTCTTCTTTGAGCGCTGCTTTAAACGGCAGTTTGAGTAAAAATTTATAAAATAATAACCAATTTCATATAATTCACCTGATCAGGTGAAGAACGATTCAAGGTTGAGATCGTGGCGTCGCAATAACGCAAACGTTGTTCCTGCATTGCCTCTGCAAATGCGCAGCGTTTCATTCAGGGCTGTGATGTCAAGCCAGGCTGGAAAGGCCTGATTCACTGTTTTCATCAAGGCCAGGCGGCCTCCTCCTGGCAATCCAGGACCGACCCAGCCCCCTTTGCGGAAACAAACCGAAACGCGGGTGGCACTGGCGATCGAGAGGTCTGCTTCCACTGTGATCGCCGCCAAACGTGCAAGCGGACCGTTGAACCTCAGCACGTTCATGCCTCGGCTGCGTTCTGGGTCGAGGATCTGCAGATTGTCCAACCATGGTGCTTGCTTCAGCCAGGGTTGGCTGGCGCTGCTCCAGCGCAAATCCCAGACTCCGCTGAGTTGTGCGCTCTGCTGATTGAGGTTCACCTCAAAAGCAGCTTCTGCTCCCTTGATCAACTCCGGGATGGACGGGTCATTGGGATGGTCTTGAAGCAACCGGATCAGTGTCTCCATCGGTTCAGATCAGCTCCGGGTGCTTGGGATCCCCTTTGAATGGCCCTTCAACAGCTGATGTGATCCACCCACCGTAAAAACCTCCTGGCTGGGGAATCACCGGTTCAGCATTCACCCAGCATCCCTGCATCAAACCCGGATACAGCGCGAACCATCCAGCGATGGCCTGAAACGATGGTGTGGGCGATGGATAACGCCACACTGCGCGATGAATCCTGCCCTTGGCTGTGACCACATCGAAGTACTCCGCCACCCCTTTCCATTCGCAGAAACTTCGTCCTGCTGCGGGGGACAACAAGGCCCTGGCGATCCCCGTCGGCGGCAAGTAGTAAGTGGGAGGGTGAAAGGTTTCGAGCACGCGTTGGCATCCCTTGCCATCGAAGAGCACCTCACCGCCAACAGTGATCAGAACGTGATCGTCGCTGGGCTCCAGTCGTGGTGGCCTGGGGTAGTCGGCGACCCTTTCCGGTGCCATGGCGCGCTGATCGTCTGCTCTGATGATGGCGTTGAAACCCCTGCACTGCAGTGATGCAACCCGTCGACCCCCATCAGCCGGTGGTGATCCTTGGTGGATTTCTGATCACTGAGGAGGCGTATCAGCCGATGGCTGACGCCATCAGGCAATCCGGCGTGGCGGATGTGGTGGTCGTTCCGGTGAGTCGCCTCGACTGGCTGCTGACCAGCTGGGGATTTGGCTGGCGGCGCGTGCTCGACCGTGTGGCAGCAGCGGTTGAGCAGCAACAGACCCTGTCCACAAGTGGGCGGGTCACGTTGGTCGGCCACAGCTCCGGGGGTGTCATGTTGCGCCTCTATCTCAGTGATGACGCCTTCCAGGGTCGCCGTTATGGCGGCTCTGATCGCTGCAACCGCCTGGTCACGCTCGGCAGTCCCCATCAGGCCATCCGCGCCACCCCCCTGCGCGCCATGGTGGATCGCCGCTACCCGGGTTGCCATCAAGCCGGAGTGGACTACGTGGCTGTTGCCGGCGAGCTGGATCTCAGTGCTGCCATGGCCTCAGCCTTCAGTCGGCGCAGTGCCGGCGGCAGCTACAAGAGCATCGTCGGGGATGCTGCAGTGACAGGAGATGGCCTCGTGCCGGTCTGTTCGGCTCTTTTGAAGGATGCGCGTCATCTCGTGCTGAACGCCACCGCCCATGGTGGGCTGTTCGGTGCGCCCTGGTACGGAAGCCCTGAGCGCGTTCAGTCCTGGTGGCGGTTCGCTCAGGGTTGACGTTGCATCAGATCACCGCTTCCGGCCTTGGCCTCGGCAATCGGCCATCAATGCGCCAGTAGCCGAACCAGTCAGGCGTCAGATCCGTCTCCGCTGCATTGGGCACGAACTCCAAGCTGATCCGCCATCCGCTGATGCCGTCGATCGGCAAACAATCATCGACGTCGCCAACTGAGTCGATCCCATGCAGATCATCCTTGTGAACTTGCAGGGATGCCTTCAACCATCGGGCTTTGGCCCGGGCCTTGGCGGCCTGCTGAGATCTGGCCACCACTAGGCCGAATTGATGCTGTTCTTGAAGCGAGTTCCGCGCATAACCGCCGAGATTCACGAACCACAAGCGATCCACTGGGCCGGACTGATCACGCTTTGAGGGCTCTACCTGGGCCATGGCTGACGGAACCAGGTGAATTGCAAAGCCATCCACATGGGTGATGGCCTTGTAGCTATCCACATGCAGTCCCTTCTGCAAGCCGAACCATTCGCGTTTCAGCGCTGGAATGGTGTCTTCAATGCAGGTCCCCACCACCCAGCGCACATCGTGGAGTTCCACGTGGCATGTCGCCGTGCGTCCTCCGAGGACGACAAGAAACAGGGTCGGTTGATGGCTCATGACGAGAGGGCAAAGCCTCCCACCAGGCCGCAAATCAGAACGACCCGCCAGGCCGGTTGCTTCCAACCCACCAGAAGCACGAAGGCCACCAACGCCAGACTGAAATCGGCACTGGTCTTGATGCCGGCGAGCCAAACCGGTTGAAACAGAGCTGCCAGCAGCACGCCTACCACTGCAGCGTTGATGCCCTTCAGGGCGCGTCGCATCGCTTGCAGTGTGCCGAGGTCGCTCCAGAACGGCAAAACGCCTCCGATCAATAAAAAAGCCGGAAGAAACAGGGCCAGAAGCGCGATCAGCGCGCCGCCGATGCCCTGCAACCCGCCGCGAAGATCAAAGCCGAGAAAGGCGGCAAAGCTAAACATGGGCCCGGGGACAGCCTGAGCTGCTCCATAGCCGGCCAGAAACTGATCAAGGCTGATCCACCCAGGAGGAACCAGGGACTGCTCCAGCAGGGGCAATACGACATGCCCTCCACCGAACACCAGAGAGCCGGCTTGAAGAAACCCTGCCACTTGCTGGATCGCCACCGGTCGTGCCTCCGCTGTGAGCCAGGGCAGGGCGATCAGCAAACCCACCAGCACCAGCAGCAGAAGAATCGACACGCTTCGGCGTACGGGGACAGTGAGTCGTTCGTGGCCCAAGGCGCGATCGTCGGGTGGAGACAGCAAGGTCAGCCCTGCGACCGCGCCGATCAGCAAGGCAAGAAGCTGAACCCAGGCCAGAGGCACCAGCAACACCAACACAGCTGCAAAAGCCATCAGGCTGGCGCGGCCCCGATCCGGTGCCAGCTTTCGCTGCATGCCGAGCACGGCCTGCGCCACCACGGCAACGGCGGCCACTTTCAAGCCCTGAATCCAACCTCCTGCCAGCCACTCCGGATTGGCTGACAGCACAGCCGACGCCAGCACCAGCAGGATCGCCGATGGAAACGTGAATCCGATCCAGGCTGCCAAGGCGCCCGGCCACCCTGCGCGCAGTAAGCCAATGCCCATCCCAACCTGGGAGCTGGCGGGGCCAGGCAGAAACTGGCAGAGGGCCACAAGGTCGGCGTAGGCCGCGTCGGTGAGCCACTGCTCCCGTTGCACGAAACGCTCTCGGAAATAGCCGAGGTGGGCCACTGGACCCCCGAACGAGGTGCATCCGAGCAGCAGAAACTGGCGGAACACTTCAAGCACGCGCGCCATGGCCAGGATCAGCTGGATGAGCGGAACCTAGTCAGCTTCCACGCGCAATGCCTCCCGCATCATCCGTTGCACGCGTTCCTGCACGGATTCGTTGGTCATCCGATTGTTCAAGCGTTCCACCAGCAGGGGGAAGGCGAGTGGGCCCGGTCGGGGTGTTGGGCAGTGCAGGGTGTCCCCTCGGCGGATTCGCCTCAGAGCAGAGCGCAGTCGGGGCAGCTCGAGCTGCTCCTGCAACACCTCGTCTCTGGCTTGCCGAAGCAGAAGGTTGTTGGGTTCGTGTTTGCTGAACACTTCCCACAGCAGCGAACCGCTGATCTGAAGTTGGCCCGTGGATTTGTTCTTGCCGGGGTATCCCTGCACCAGCAGCCCCGCCACCTGGGCAATGCTGCGAAACCGGCGTCGGCACAATTCCGAAAGGTTCAGGGCCTGCTCCAGATCCTCTTCCAGTGATGCGTCATCGAGGAGCGTGTCGAGATGGTCCTCCAGCAGCTGATCGATGGGATAGCCCCTCGGTGCCAGCAGTTCAAATCCGTAATCGTTCACCGACACTGTGATCGTTCCCCTCTGCACGCGCGTGAGGCGCGTCGCCCACAGGAAGCCGAGTCCCTCATGCACGAAGCGGCCTTCAAAGGGGTAGGCGTAGAGGTGAACCCCCTCTCGAGTCCGGCAGGTTTCGATCAGCATCTGATCGCTTGCGGGCAGGGTGGAGAGATCCATCTGCCGCTCAAACAACGGTTCCAGGGCCTTGAGTTCCGGTGTGTCGAGCTCCCCGCGCCCGGCCCGAGCGACTTCCTCGCGCAGATGGTGGGTGAGCAGATCAGACAGCGACATCTGCCCGCCAGCCCAGGCTGGAACCGCCGTGCTTTTTTTGGTGGTGCTTTTCACATAAGCCGTCATTTCGCGCAGACGCACGAACTCCAACTGGCGTCCGGCAAAAAAGAACACATCCTTGGGCTTGAGCTGGCTGATGAAACTTTCTTCCACGTGACCGAGCACCGAGCCGCGCACGAAGCGCACGCGAATGGACGGAGCGGAGGTGATCGTGCCGATGTTGAAGCGGTGCAGCCTGGCGATGGCCGTCTCGCGGATCACGAAGCGTCCGTCGTCTGTGGCTTCCAATTTCCGGTAGCGGGGATACGCCCCGAGGCAATCGCCCCCCTGCTCGAGAAAGCGCAGGCACCAGTCCCAGTCGCTTTGCGTCAGTTGCCCGTAGCTGGCGGTGGCACGAATGGCCTCCAGGGTTGATGTCGGACAGAAACCCGGTCCGCAGGCGAGGGTGGTGAGGTGCTGCAACAGCACATCCAAGGGGGCATGGGGTGGGCGTCGTTCCTCCACCAAGCCGTTCTCCAGTCCGCGGCGCACGGCACTGAGCTCCAGCAGTTCAAGAGCGTTGGTTGGCATGAACAACACCTGGGAGGTTCCCCCAGGCAGGTGGGCCGAACGCCCGGCTCTCTGCAGCAGGCGGGCCAGATTCTTGGGAGATCCGATCTGCACCACCTGTTCCACCGGCTGGAAATCAACCCCCAAATCCAGGGAGCTGGTGCAGACCACCCAAAGCATGGTCCCTGCTTTCACCGAGGCTTCAATCGCCTCGCGCTCGCTGCGATCCAAAGCGCTGTGATGGAGAGCCAGCAGTCCCTCCATCTCAGGGCAGGCATAGCGCAGGCATTGAAACCAGCGTTCCGCCTGGTTGCGGGTGTTGGTGAAGAGCAGCGTGCTGGTGGTGGGAACCAGGGATCCCACCAGGTCTTCGTAGCGTCTGAGGCCGAGATGTCCTCCCCAGGGAAAGCCATCAATGCTGTCCGGGAGAATGCTGCTCACGCTTAGTCCCCGCTTGGGGGCTCCGGTGATCAGACAGGGTTCACATCGGTCTCCGAGGGCATGCCGTGCCGATTCCTCCAGATTGCCGATGGTGGCGCTGATGGCCCAGGTCTGCAGCCCGGGGCGTTGTTGCCGCAACCAACTGAGCGCCAGTTCTGCCTGAATCCCTCGCTTGCTGCCGATCAGTTCATGCCATTCATCGAGGATGACGGTGTCGAGGGTCTGAAACAGGCGCTCGCAGTGTCGACCAGCCAGAAGCACGCAGAGCGACTCAGGCGTGGTGATCAGAATCTCTGGTGGCGATTTGATCTGGCGTGAGCGTTCGGCCGTTGGCGTGTCTCCATTGCGGATGGCGACCCTCAAGGGCCATTGCATGGCGTCGATCGGATTTTGAATCGCCAGGGCGAGGTCGCGGCTCAGGGCCCGCAGGGGCGTGATGTAGAGGAGTCGAACGCCCTTTGCTTCGGAGGGTGACGCGAGCATGTGGGCGATGGGCCCCATCACGGCGGCGTAGGTCTTCCCCGAACCGGTGGGCACCTGAATCACCCCGCTGCGACCCTCGAGATGGGCCGCCCAGGTGGACCGTTGGAAGGGCATCGGGGTCCAGCCCTGACGCGCAAACCAGCGCTCAATCGGGTTCAGAGAATGGGTCAGACCAGAATCACGCTGACGACAACAGCTGTCACAGCGAGCACAACAGCTGCAACAACAATGCCCGCTGCGATGTTGCCCTTGCGAATCTCGCCTCGGTAGTCGAGAGGGGTCAGGCGATCAAACAACCAAACCCCCCCAACGATTAACAGCACCCCAGCGACTGTCCAGAGAAGACTGAGCAGCAGCTGGGCAATCGGTCCCGGCATCGGTCGTGACGTGGAAGTTGTAGTAGTAATTTAGGACCGGGCAGCCTGTAGGAAATTCATGCAGCAGACTGCTTCAGCCTCGTCAACGGGTTCGGGCCTCAAGGCGCCAGTTTCATCGCTCACGCTTCGGCCTCTTTCGGTTCTTTTAATTCCCGTTGGGCTTCTTGTTGCCACATTCTTCGATCGCCCTTCGACGATCACCAACCTGAGTGTGCAGGTTCCCCGCGCTGACCAGCCGGTGGTCTCGAAACCTTTCGAGCTGCCCAATACCAACCATCGAGTCACGGTCAGGTACCAGTTTTCCGTTCCTGCCAAAACATTCGTATTTCTTTCCACAGAGTTAATAGACGACAAGGGTGTCGTTCAGTTTCAATACGACAGGGAAGGCCAAAGTCGCTCAAAGAATGATGGATTTCTCGAGTTCAGGCCAAACAAGCCCGGGCGTTTTCGCTTTCGCTTCGAGGTGTATCTTCCTAAAGACGAACTAGCGCAGCCCACCCAACTCACAGCGCCAGTTGTTGTCGACAGTGCCATCACAAAAGATCCCTTCGATTCGGGTGCACTTGTTTATGGATTTTGGTCGACCTTGATTGTCAGCCTGCTGTATCTGTCACAGGTGTATTTTCGTGGAGATCTTCAATGTTCTGGTTGGTGTACGAGTGAGTCCGAATTGAAGCGCGCCACCCGTGGCGAGTATCGAAGTGGATTGCTCAGAGTGCGCTTGCGTGGATCCTATGAAGTTCCAGATCGATGGTATGCACCGGAGCATCAGGCCATACAAATGGAGATTCGCAATGGTTTAGGCTGTTTGATTTTTCAGGGAACGATTCCTTGTCGATTCACGCGTGATAGCGAAGATTCTGATACCTATACCCTATGTGCTGAGCCCCAGCTGTTCGATCTCACTCGGGATAGCTTTTTACGCTTTGACGTGAGTCTTCCCACTGTTCTTAATAACCTCGATCCTGAACGCATCGGTATTCAGATCTGCGATCGGGTCATCCTCCCCTGGAACCAAGACATTCGAGCCCGCTTGAATCCATGACCAAGCTCCTTTTGCTGCTTCTCAATGGAGGGATTGCTGCTCTGGCCCTCAGTGCAGCGTTGACGAACGACAGTGTGAACCAAGTGGGTTCGAGCCTTTTGCCACAAACCGATAGCCAAGGTGAGTTCCGCGGCTCCTATGTGGGTGGTCGTTGGGTTAGCCGAAGCTCTCGCTTGGAAACAAATCGACTGCTGTACTACGGAGGCAGTGGTGGCTCTGGAGGTTCGTCCTACGGCGGTGGGTATGGCGGTGGTGGATGGAGCGGCAAATAACCGCCGCTGATCTCAGTCCCGTCCAGGTGCGGGTGCTGTTGGTGACGGCCATGGTGTCCTCAGCGGCTGGCCTAACGCTGGAGCTGCTTCTGGTCGCCCAGGCGAGTTACCTGATGGGTGATGCAACCCTGGCCACTGGTGTGGTGGTGGGCACGTTTCTCGCGGCTATGGGGCTGGGTGCCTGGTTGACCGAATTCATCGGCACGAAGAGGCAATCCCTGGTGCGATTGCTTCGGGCGTTGATGCTGGTGGAACTCTGCCTATTTCCCCTCTGTTTGCTTGGACCTCTGGCGTTGTTCTGGTTGTTCTCGCGCAATGCGCCGCTCTGGTTGGCGACCGTCGTGCTCACTGTGCTTGTGGGGTTGCTTGGCGGCATGGAGCTGCCGCTGATCACGCGCATGCTCGAAACCCAGGATCAATTGCGCCGCGCCCTTGCGAGGGTTCTTGCGCTGGATTACCTGGGGTCTCTCGTCGGTGCCCTTGCTTTCCCCCTGGTGCTGCTGCCCTGGCTCGGTCTGCTTCCATCCGCCGCGGCGTTGTCGCTCGTTCCGGTGGGGTGCAGCCTGGCCCTGGCCTCGGTTTTCCCAAGCCTGCGGCGCTGGCGCTACCCCTTGCTGGCCCTGTTCCCCCTGGCATCGGTCGCGGGTGTGCTGATCGCACCGCTGGGTGATCGCATCGAGGATCGCTTTTATGGGGCGCGGGTAATTGAAAGGAAGCAATCGCGATTTCAGCGCATCGTGTTGACCCGCCAGGGTGCCGACCTCAGGCTTTTCCTGGATGGAGATCTGCAGTTTTCAAGCCTTGATGAGTACCGCTATCACGAAGCGTTGGTGCATCCTGCGTTGGCTTGGCACCCAGCACCGCGACGCATTCTTTTGATGGGCGCAGGCGATGGCTTGGCCCTCAGGGAAATCCTTCGTTGGCCTGATGTTGAGAAGGTCGATGTGGTGGAACTTGATCCAGAGGTGGTCAAGTTGGCGCGTCGTCATCCCATGCTTCGGCGTCTCAATGCTGACAGCCTCCAGGATCCAAGGGTTCAGGTTCATCTCGGTGATGCCTATGCCCATCTGCGTTCCCTGCCCAACCAATACGACGTGGTGATTGCTGATTTTCCCGATCCGGATACGTTGCCCGTCGCTCGCCTCTACAGCGTGGGTTTCTATGGCACCTTGCGCCAACGGCTCAATCCAGGCGCTGTGGTTGTCACGCAGGCCAGTACACCCTTTCTCGCACCCCGCGTTCTGGCCTCGATTGAAGCTGCATTGCGGGAGGTGGGTTTGCTGACGCGTCCTTACTCAGTGGCGATTCCAAGTTTTGGACCCTGGGGATTCGTGATGGCCCATGAGAACAACGGGTCCGATCGTTTCCGCCCGATACCGTTCGCCACGCGTTGGCTGGATGCCGATCAGCTTTCTGCATTGTTTGCCTTCCCCCGTGATTTGCGGCCTGAGGCCTCGGATACAGTTCAACCCAATCGAATGACGCGCCCGGTTCTGCTCGACTATCTAAGGAATGATCGCCGCCGCAGGCTGCAACAACCTCGTCTGCTGATTCCTATGACCCCTGGGTTCTAATGGCTGGCCTTATTTTTATTTTTCTCCTTATTGCCCTGCTTCTGTGGCTTTGGTCTCGCTACAGCATGGGCACATGGCATCGTCCTCCGGTGGGATCAATGCCTCAGCAGCGCACCTTGTTCAATCTTCAGGTGGGTGATGTTGTTCAGCATCTTTCACGCGATTGGATCGTTGAAAACACCCTTGTTTTTGATCAAGAAGGTTTCCAGTGGCAGGAGTATTACCTAAGGGACGGAGCAGAGGGGGTTTGGCTGGTTGTTGTTGATGACGACCGAATTGAACTGTCTTGGATGCATCAGGTGCCTCCGGAAGAGGTCTCTGTCCTGTTCCCCCTCCGTGATGAGCTTGTGTACCAAGGCATCCGTTATCGATTGGCGGAAAAGGGGATCGCTAACTACCGCAAAACGTCCCGAGGCAGTCAGCAGGGAGGTCCCTGTCGTTTCTACGACTATGCGGCGCCGTTCGATCGGGTTCTCAGCGTGGAGATTTACTCCGCTTCTGAACTTCTTGCTGATAGTGGTGAGATTGAAATGTGTGTTGGAGTTCGCATTACTCCAGAGGCTCTCACTTTGCTACCGGGAGATGGTCGTAGCGTTTACTCCTAAACAGCGCGTTGCGCCTCGCACAGTTGCACGGCGTCGATGAGTGTATTGGCACTTTGCGCGGTGCGGTCATGGCGCCAGCGCAGAATTCTGGGGAAGCGAACAGCCAGTCCGCATTTGTGGCGTTTGGATGGCTGAATGCCCTCAAACCCGATTTCAAACACCAGATCGGGAGTCACCGATCGCGTTGGTCCGAATCGTTCCACTGTGTTGGATCGAATCCAACGATCGAGCTCGAGAATTTCACGATCGTTCAGGCCGGAATAGGCCTTGGCAAAGGTCACAAGCTGATGCTGATCAGGATCAGCTGCGTGGCGATCCCAGAGGGCAAAGGTGTAGTCGGTGAACAGATTGGCGCGGCGTCCACGTCCTGCCTGGGCGTAGATCAGCACGGCGTCCAGGGTCATGGGATCGCGTTTGTGTTTCCACCAATGGCCGCGTTTGCGTCCACTCAGGTAGGGGGATTGCCTCTGCTTCAGCATCAGCCCCTCCGCTCCTTCACGCACGGCCTGCTGGCGCAGGGTGTCGAGCTCATCCCAGGAGCTGAGTGCTTCCCCAGCGCTGATGCGCAGCTGTCCCGTGGATCGAGCCTCCTGCATGGAGTCCAGCAGCAGGTTCATTGCCGCGAGGCGCTCGTCCAGGGGGCTGTTGCGACGATCCTCTCCACCGGATTCGAGCAGGTCGTAGGCCACGAAACAGGCCGGGCAGTCCTCTCGAAGTTTCCGGCCCACGCTCTTTCGACCCAGGCGGCGTTGCAGGTCGCTGAAGGGTCGCGGTCGGTCGTCTTCGGCAGCCCAGCAGATCACCTCACCGTCAAGCACGGTGTCATCGGCCAGGGACGCGGCCATCGCAATCAGCTCCGGAAACTGTTCATTGATCAGTTCCTCCCCACGACTCCAGAGATAGGTACCGCTGTTGCGTTGGATCAGCTGCCCGCGGATCCCGTCCCATTTGTGCTCCACCCACCACTGTTGTGCCGGCGTCTCCCGCAGGGAGTCCAGTTGCAGGGGACTGGCCAGAAAAAACGGATAGGGCACCGGTCCCCGATTGGTGCGTTCCGTTGTGGGTGTTGCGGTGAGCGCTTCAAACCAGCTCCGTGACGGTTCGCTCGGGGCCATCAGCCGCTCCAGCACCAGGGCCTCCTCCAGGGCAAACCCCTTGGCGATCGCCTTCACCACAAGCCCCCTGGCAACGCCGATCCGAAACCCTCCTGTGAGCAGCTTGTTGAATAAAAAATGCCGCTCATCCGGTACAGAGCTCCAGATTGTGAGCAGGGCTGCACTCTGAGTGGTCGGCTCGAGCAGCGCCAGTTCCGGCAACAGCTCTTCCATCCACCAGTGCAGGGGCGGGTTGGTTGCGATGGTTTCGATCCAGGCGTTCAACCTGTCGTTAACAGCCTGAACCGGAACGGACCCTTTGAGCTGCGGCCACAGCAGCGCGAGGGTCTCTGCGGAATCACCAACATGGCTCTGACAATCGTCGAAGAGCCAGTCGGGAATGGCGTCGCACGCCTGCAAAATCTCGCGAAGCCGGCGACCGGTGATCAGGCGTCGCCGCTTTTCACCCATCAGAAGCAACACGCTCCAGGCGCTGTCGTGGGACTCGCCAGCACGGAGATGGTCGGCAATCAGCGCGACCTTGCGCGCCGTGCCCGTGCATTGATCCAGGGCATCGATCAGCGTTGCGAAATCATTCATTCCAAGGGAAGGACGGTGCTCCCCGTCAGTAGCTCCAGCGGTTGAGATTGCTGTTGGCAGGGCCTGTGACCTGAACGTTGCAACCGGGAACCTTGGCGGCAGCACTGTTGAAAGCGCTCACGTAGGCCTTCACATAACCGCCATCGGCATAGCGATTTAGCGCTGCCTGCAGCTGTGCCAGAGAGGTCCCGACCTGATCTCTGCTGAGCACGCCGGCCTCGAGGCCAGCGCAGATGTCAGCTGCTGCGCTGCTGCCGTCAGCCGGAAACACCACCGTGTTGATCTGCTCAATCCTGACCGTGACGTCCTGTGCTGCGGCAGGCGTGGGCGCGACAGCGACGAGGAGCCCCAAGCCCATCAGCGCAAAACGGGGGTTCAGCATGGGTCTCGATCCGGGGCCTGACCCTAGTTCAGCTGAGCTGTTCGAGGGGGCGGGCATCGAGTCCGTGCCGCTCTCTGAGGTAACGGGAGAGCACATCGTTCTGGCCGTGCGTGACGTAGATCGTTTTGGCCCCCGACTCGAGCACGGTTCGGATCAAGCCCTGCCAATCGGCATGATCGCTGAGCACGAAACCCCGTTCGTAACCGCGACGCCGGCGTGCACCACGAACGGTCATCCAGCCGGAGGCGAAGGCGGTCTGCGGAGAACGGAAGCGGCGCATCCAGGCCGAACGGTGGGCCGATGGGGGAGCAAGGATTAACCGTCCGGCAATCGTGTCTTTGCGCGGCAGGGCACTCACCGGTTGGCTTGGCGTCATGGCAATTCCAGCCATTCGGTAGCTGCGGGTCACGGTTTCCACTGCCCCATGCAGAAGGACTTCGTCTTCAACGCCGATGGCATGCAGTTCGGCCATCAAGCGTTGAGCCTTGCCGAAGGCGTAGCAAAACAGCAGCGACGGGCGCTCCCGATCACCCTGCCACCAATCGCGGATCTGCTCAGCGATGCGCTGCCCCGGTTCCCACGCGTAGATCGGCAGTCCGAAGGTGGCCTCGGTGATCAACACATCACAGGGCACCAGCTCGAAGGGGTCACAGCTTGGATCGCTGCAGCGCTTGTAGTCACCAGTCACCACCCACACTTCATCGTTCACACACAGGCGAATCTGGGCCGACCCGAGCACATGCCCGGCACTGTGAAACGAGATGCAGGCCTGATTGAGCCAGAACTCGCGGCCGTAAGGCATGGCATGGAGTGTGATGTCTTGCCCGAGTCGCTGTCTGAGGACGCCTTCGGAGGACGCAACGGCCCAGTATTCGTCACAGCCAGGCCTGGCGTGATCAGCATGGGCATGGGTGATCAGCGCGCGCCTGACTGGCCTGGACGGATCAATCCAGGCGTCCGCTGCTCGGCAATAGAGACCGCTATCGGTGTGTTCGAGAAGCGCCATCCATCAACTCTGGCAAGCGCAACAGTGAGAGTGAGAGTGTTTTTGCAGTCAGCCTGACTACGTTGAAAAAAAAGTTTTGGCATGACCAGTCGCCGTCAATTTCTTCGTTTATCCGTTGTTGGCACTGGTTTGACACTGCTTGGGCGTGATCTCAGGACACGGTCCCGCGCTGCAGCCCTCTCCCTTTGGGAAACCTTTCGAAATCGTTGGCCTTTCAACAGCTCCCGCAATGCCGCCACCACGGTGCTCAAGGTTGTGAGCAAGCCACTCACCGTGAATGGACGCACTGTGACGCGCGGATCGATCCAGCAGGCCGATGGAACCTTTGGATACGTCGTGACCCGTGATCAGGGTGTGGATGTGGAGATCGTCAACACCCTGGAGGTGCCGACAACGATCCACTGGCATGGGCTTTACATCCCGAATCTGCAAGATGGCGTTCCCTTTGTGACCCAACCGCCGATCCCTCCGGGTCAAAGCCTGCGCATTCAGTACCCCTTGCTGCAGGACGGAACCTTCTGGATCCATTCCCATTACGGATTACAGATTCAGGATTACGTGTCGGCGCCCTTTCTCGTGCTCACACCGGAGCAGGAGCGCTGGGCCGATCGCGACGTGACAGTGATGTTGCGCGATTTTTCATTCACCCCCTCTGATCAGATTCTCAAAAACCTGATTGCTGGTGAGGATGGTGGCGGCACCGCAATGGCGAAATCGCTCAGCAATTTCGCTTGGAATCAGCCCAGGGATGTGCTGGTGCAGGGGTGGAACCCAACCTCCCAGCGTTTTGAATGGCGCACGGATCGTCAGCCGGTCAAGCAACCGGATGTCGTGTACGACGCCCTGCTGGCGAACGACCGAACGTTGGACGACCCAGAGGTGATTGAGGCCAGGCCTGGTGACACCGTGGTGTTGCGGATGATCGCTGCCAGTGCCTTTGTGAGCTGGTTTGTGGATCTTGGCGATCTTGTTGGAACGCTGTTGCGTACGGATGCCAATCCCGTGGAACCCATTGAGGGATCTGTGTTTCAGCTGGCCACTGCCCAACGTCTCGCCATTCGCGTGACGCTCCCCGACGAACCTGGACTATTTCCCGTGCTGGCCTATGGCCAGCGCAGCAACATGCGCTGTGGCGTGGTGATCAGAACTTCGCAGGAGTCGCTGCCGTCACTGAATCCCCAGACCGATCAATGGATCGGACGCTTGTCGTTCCTGCAAGAACAACGGCTGCGCAGCCGCACGCCTCTGGCTTCGCGCCCTGTCGACAATGAGATTCCCGTTGCCTTAACCGGTCCGGCTCCTCGTTACAAGTGGAGCTTGAATAACAAGGTGTACCCCTACCGCGATCCCTTTCGCGTTCGCCGTGGTGAACGGGTGGAAATCGTGTTCAGCAATCCATCGCCGATGGCTCACCCCATGCATCTGCATGGCCATGAATTCGAAATCGTGGAAATCAACGGACAGCGGCTCCAGGGAGCCACCCGCGACACGGTGATGGTGCCGAGTGGTGAAACCTGCCGTATCGCTTTCGACGCCAATCAACCTGGCATCTGGGCTTTCCACTGCCACATCACGTATCACGATGCCGAAGGCATGTTCAATGTTGTGGCTTACGACGATGCCGATCTGCGTTGGTGGCAGCCGGAGCAAGTGGATCAGGAAGACCTGCGTTTCCGCTGAGAGCGAGACCGGGGTTGATTCAGCGGCTCATCTCAAGCATGCGCCGGATCGGAGCCTCAGCCTTCGAACGCAGGGATTCGTCCATCGCGATCTGCGGTGAGAGGGTTTCCAGACAATCACGGAGCTTCTCCAAGGTGTTCAGGCGCATGTAGGGGCAGGCATTGCAGCTGCAGCCATCGAGGCCTGGCACATCGATCAGGGTTTTGTCAGGAACCCGCTGCTTCATCTGGTGGAGAATTCCAGGCTCCGTCAACACAATGAATGTGTCTGAAGGGCTTGATTGCGTGTAGTTGAGAAGCTTGCTGGTGGAGCCGATGAAATCGGCCAGATCCAGGAGATTCTCCAAACATTCCGGGTGGGCGATCACTTCAGCCTGGGGATTTTCAAGCTTCAGGCGTAACACCGCCTCCTCACTGAAGGTTTCATGCACAATGCATCGCCCAGGCCAAAGGGTGAGCTCCCGGCCGCTCTGGCGTTGCACCCAACGACCAAGATTCTGATCTGGAGCAAACAGGATCGGCCGATCGGCCGGCAGCTGATTGACCAGGTCAACTGCATTGCTGCTGGTGCAGATCAGATCGCTCTGTGCTTTCACCGCCGCAGTGCAATTGATGTAGCTCACCACCAGGTGATCCGGATGCTCAGCGCGGAATCGGGCGAATTCATCGGCTGCACAATCATCCGCCAGGGAACATCCCGCGTCGAGGTCAGGCAGCACCACTGTTTTCTCTGGGCTGAGAATCTTTGCGGTTTCAGCCATGAAATGAACGCCGCAGAACACGATCACATCCGCAGCGGTGCTGGCCGCTTTGCGTGAGAGCTCGAGGGAGTCGCCGATGAAATCAGCGATGTCCTGAATGGCAGGCTCCTGGTAGTAATGCGCAAGGATCACAGCGTTGCGTTCCTTGCGGAGACGGTTGATCGCCGCGACGAGGGCGGGGTCAGCGCTCATCTGAGCCTTCTGGGGCAGGATGGTCCCAGCCTAGGCAGTTGCTCTGACGTCGCTCCGTCTTGCCATTGCCGGGGATCTGCACGGTGACTGGGGAGACCGGGATGCTGGATTGGCGCCGCAGCTTGGTGCTGATGCCCTGCTGTTTGTTGGCGATCTCAGCGATGGCGATCTGCGTCTTGTCAAACGGATCACCCAGCTGACCTGTCCGGTGGCTGTGATTCTTGGTAACCACGACCGGGGCAAGGACCGCAGTGGTGCCCGGCTTCAGCAGCAATTGACGCTGCTGGGCGACCGCCATTGCGCCTGGGCACTCCGTGCCTGGCATGCTCCAGCCGTGGGCATTGTCGGCGCCCGTCCCTGCAGCGCTGGGGGTGGGTTTCACCTCTCTCAAGCGGTGCAGGCCGTGTACGGCCCGGTGACGGAAGAGGAATCAGCCCGTCGAATTGTGGAGGCCGCCTGCCGTGTTCCCAATGACTGGCCGCTGGTGGTTCTGGCCCATTGCGGTCCTACCGGTTTGGGGTCTGAGGCGTCCAGTCCCTGCGGACGCGACTGGAAAAAGCCTGCGATTGATTGGGGTGATCGTGATCTCGCGTTGGCCTTGGAGCGCATGAAGGAGCGGCGGCGCGCTGATCTCGTGGTGTTTGGGCACATGCATCACCATCTGCGTGGGGGGCAAGGGGAACGCATCACCTTTCACCGTGACCGCGCGGGCACGCTGTATGTGAACGCTGCCTGCGTTCCACGTACGGGTCTTGATGCATCTGGGGAGCCACTGCATCACTTCACGTGGGTTGAATTCGAGGGCACCGTGCCCACTCTTGTGAGTCACCGCTGGTACCGGCCGCAGGGTGATCTCGCTTACGAGCAGACGCTCCACCGCGCGGGTGTGCAGGGGGGCATCTGATGCTGATCTACGTCTGCATCAGCAGCCATGGTTTCGGTCATGCCGCCCGTCAGGCCGCGATGCTGAGGGAGCTGCACGCCCTTCGCCCCGACTGGACTTTGGTGATCAGCACGATGGTGGATCGCCACTTCCTCGAGCTCGTGTTTCGGGATCTTCCCGTGGTGTTTCGCCCCGTGCAGTGGGATGTGGGGATGCTCCAGGCCGATGCTCTCGGTGCCGACCCGGCCGCCACCCTGGAGGCATTGCAGGATCTGGAGGACGCCCTTCCCCAGCGGCTGGATCAGGAAGTGGCCTGGATTCGCAGGCAGGAGGCGCCAGTGCTTGTTGTCGGCGACATCCCACCGGTGGCAGCCGAACTCGCCGAGCGGTTGCAAGCTCCCTTGGTCTGGATGGGTAATTTCGGATGGGACGACATCTACGAGCCCCTGGGGTCCGCTTTCGAGGGATGGGTGCGCCGCACGCGCGCGTGTTATCAACGTGGGTCCTTGCTCCTGCGCTGTCCGTTCTCCTTGGCGATGCGCTGGAGCGTGCAGGAGATTGCGTTGACGTTGGTCGCCGCTCAACCCAGGCCCATCCCTGGAGCGTTGGTGGCCGAGTTGCAGGAGCCCCCATCACCGGCTGTGCTGGTGGGCTTCGGTGGGCTGGGTTTGGGGCTTGACCCTGCGTTGTTCCAGCGTTGGCCCGATCACCGCTTCTTGCTCAACAGGCCGCGCAATCCCGATCTCAGAGACCATCTCGCGTTGATCAAGAACGTGACCTTGCTCCCCGACGACGTTCGCCCCCTGGATGTGATGCCCTACTGCAGGCGACATCTCGGAAAACCGGGTTTCAGTAGTTTTTGCGAGGCCATGGCAGCAAATCTGGGACTGCATGTGGTGCAGCGTGATGGCTTCGCCGAAGCCGCCGCCTTGATGAATGGTCTTCGCCAGCATGCGTTCCATCGCATTCTTCGGCGCGAGGACCTTGAATCGGGCCGCTGGGGTTTGGATGAGCCGTTGCAGCCGCCCAGCCAAAACAGGCTTGCTGCCACGGGTGCGCTTGAGGCAGCCCAGGCTGTGCAGAGGGTCGCTATTGATACTGTTCAGCGGATCTGATCGCCTCCATAGGCCTGGCTTATTGCTGCTCTGATCCCTGCGCTGGTCTGGCCCTGCTCGCCGTTGGGGCTGATGGTCGGGGCTTGGACGATTGTCCGTGTGTCACAGGGTGCCTGGGTGCTGGCCCCTCTGTTCGACACAGTCGGGCGGTGTTGATTTCAACATTGGAGTTCTGAATTCCGCTTTTAAAGCATTCATAACTTCTTGTTCTTCGGCTTCATTGCATGACTTTCCTTGCTCGTTCCATCTGTCGTGTTCTTCCGGCAGTGTCAGCAAGTGTCCTGCCCCTCCTCTCTCTCTCTGCTCCTGCCGGGGCCGTTCTACCTCCGGTTGGTAATGATCGTTCCCGCCTGGTGATGCTTCCTGAGGAAGCTGAGATTTCTGCCCTTCCTTACATCATCACGCCAGAGCGTCGGGCGATGCTCAACACCATCCGTTTTGCGGAAGGAACCTGGAAAGGCGGTTTGGATCTCGGCTACAGGGTGATGTTCGGTGGAGGATTGATGAGCTCCATGGACCGTCATCCCAACCGAGTGATTTATTCCTCCCGTTACGCCAGTGCAGCAGCGGGTGCGTATCAATTCATGCCCTTCACCTGGGATTTGGTGAAGCGCAGCCTCGGCGTGCGTGGATTCGGGCCGGAGGTTCAGGATCAGGGTGCCCTCTTCCTGATTCAGCGCCGCAAAGCTTTGAGCCTCACTGATACCGGAGTCATGACTCCGCTTCTCGCGGCCAAGCTGGCTCCTGAATGGGCGTCCTTTCCCACTCTGCGCGGACGCAGCTACTACGGCCAGCCTGTGAAGCGCTTTACGAATCTGAAGGGCTTCTACAACTTGAACCTGGCGCAGTTGCGCCAGATCCGTGACGCGAAGCGCGATGCTTTGGCGGATAAGGCTTCCGAAACTGAGACCGGCATGCCGAAAGCCCCTGTCTGCACAGGCCCCACCATTCTCTGTGGGATGCCCTGAGACCCAACCTCAGCGCTCCCACGTGGGATCACTTACTCCTTCGACTCGCTTAAGCGCCGCCCCACGGTCGCTTGCGCAATCAAGTAAGCGCCAACGGCACCCCCGATAAATCCCATGCCGTTGCGAATCAACGGCAGCAGCTCGCTGGTGCGTGTCACGACAGGAGCGATCCCGAACACCCCAAACAACATGATCCAAAGAGGAGAGAGGAGTAGCAGCCAGGCCCAGGCCACGCGCTCCCCTTCTTTGCGGGGATAGGCCGCAAAGCCGGCGATCAAGCCTCCGAGCACTGAAGTGCTGAGCGTCCAGAGCCATTGCTCGGTGGGCAGGCCCGGAACCACCTGGCAACCACCGCGATCGAGACAGATTTCCACCGCATCAATCGCAGCGAGCAGCGCGCCATCCTCGCCATGGTCACGCACGTAGTACTGATTGCCGTAGCGGGTTTGCAATTCCACCCACCAGGTGCGAGGCATCAGCGCGAAGAACGCATCGCCCACGTTGAAATTGAGCAGGTTGCCGCCCCGTGGGTCGCCCACCATCAGCAAGCTGCGCTCATCGAGCCCCCAGAACTCCTTCACGGCCAGACCTGGGGTGCGTTCGTACTGGGTCAGTACCCTGATCTTCCAGCCACTGCGTTGCTCGAAGGCATCCAACGAGCCTTCAAGCGATTGCAGTTCCTTCGTACTGAACACTCTGGCCAGATCAATCACGGGAGTCGGGTGATCTGGAAGCAGTTCGGGGTTGTCGCTGGCTTGAACGGGGGAGGCCAGCAGGAGCAACAGGGGAAGGCTTAGGAGTGCCGCCCAGCGACAGAGTGTTCGGCGGAAGCCCATGATCGTCAACGTCTGCCCGCCATTCTCACCAACTGATGGTCTCGGATGTGTGCTGCCCAGCCTGGTTACTGGATCGACTTCGGCAATCCGGAGGAGAGATTCCCTTTTCAATGTTCATGGATTGGGCCCTTCATGACCCTGTCCACGGGGCGTATGGGGCGGGCCATCTGACGGTGGGGCCTGATGGTGATTTCGCGACATCGCCATCTCTGGGTGAGGACTTCGCTGATCTGCTTGTGGATCAGCTCGTGGATTGGCTTGGGGACCTCGGGGAGCGCCACCCCGATGACCGCCTCTCCGTTGTGGATGTTGGCCCAGGTGAAGGCACGCTCACGGCGCAACTCATCCCCCTCCTTCGCCGCAAAGCACCGGCTTTGGCTGAGCGTCTGGACTGTGTTCTTGTGGAGTGCAATCCAGGAATGGAATCGCGGCAGAAGCAGCGTCTCGGTGCGTCTCCTGCCATTCCCTGCCGCTGGACGTCCCTCGAAGACCTACGGCGCAATCCCTTGATTGGCGTTGTGGTGGCCCATGAGCTGCTGGATGCGCTCCCCGTTGAGCGTTTGGTGCTCAGGGCAGGCACTCTGCATCGTCAGATGGTTCGTCTGAGGGTCGAGGGGGCCTCAGCACAGATTCATCTGGCAGAAGGCTCCTTCGAAGGAGAGCTCAGGGCACAGTTTCAGGAGGACTGTGCCCGCTCAGGGATGGTGATCCCACCCGCTGGGGCAGAGGATGGCTGGACCACGGAATGGCACGCCTCTGTGTCTCCCTGGATGCGGGACGCCGCTGCGGCTGTGCGCCAAGGGGTGCTGTTGGTGGTGGACTATGCCTACGAAGCTGACCGCTATTACACCCGGCATCGCAGCGATGGAACCTTGCTTGCTTATCGAGAGCAGGTGGCGACCCATGATGTTCTTCGCAATGCCGGCACTCAGGACATCACAGCCCATCTCTGTGTGGAAGCAGTGGTTGAAGCAGCTGAACGCAATGGCTGGATGCATGAGGGGCAACGCCGCCAAGGAGAAGCTTTGCTTGCCCTCGGTTTGGCCGAACGTTTCACTGCCCTGCAGTCGCTTCCCGCGGAGCAACTGAGCGAAGCACTGCAGCGCCGAGAAACCCTTTTGCGGTTGGTTGACCCAGCCTGTCTTGGTGATCTGCGTTGGATGGTGTTCCACCGGCAGAGCGAACGACGCGAAGATGACCCTTGGACACGCAGCCGTTTGCTCCACGATCCTCCAGCGCTCAGTGCTGGCTCGTCAGACACTGCCTGACGTCGTCATCACGGATCTGATCGCTGATCAGCACCGATCCAATGGCATCCGGCAGCACAAACCGCAATTGGCCGTGGCGGACCTTTTTGTCGGAGCGGAGGGTGTCAAGGACTTTGTCGATATTCAGTGAAGGCCACGCCGTGGGAAGCCCTGCCTTCTGGATCAGGGTCAATTGACGTTGCTGATCGCTGTCCGTCCAGAGGCCTTTGTTGACGGCCAGTTGCCCCACAGTTGCCATGCCGATGGCAACAGCTTCACCATGCAGCCACGTGCCGTAGCCGGTGAGTGTTTCCACAACATGACCGAAGGTATGGCCGTAATTGAGAATGGCCCGGCGTCCGCCTTCGCGTTCATCGGCGGCAACCACGGCGGCTTTGGCTTGGGCGGATCGCTCGAGAATGGTCTGGAGCAGCTCCGGCGTCATGCGGCCAGGATCGCTGAGATCCTCAGCCTGCTCGAGACGTTCAAACAGCTCGGGATCGCCGATCACTCCGTATTTGATCACTTCCGCCATTCCGGCACGGAACTCTCTGGCTGGGAGTGTTCGCAAGGTGAGCGGATCGATCATCACCAGTGATGGTTGATGAAAGGCCCCAATCAAGTTTTTCCCACAGGGATGGTTCACGCCGGTTTTGCCTCCGATTGAGGCATCCACCATGGCCAGAAGAGTGGTGGGAACTTGAATCACTCGGATGCCACGGAGCCAGCAGGCAGCGGCGAATCCAGTCATGTCTCCCACCACTCCGCCACCAAGAGCGAGCATCAGCGAAGTGCGTTCCAGGCCGTTGTGTTGGGCGGCGTCAAGAATGATCCTGAGGGTGTCGAGTGTTTTCTGTTCTTCGCCAGCATCGATCGTTAAGAGCACAGGTTTCAAACCTGCCGCTTCGAGACTGCTAAGGCATTGGGCGGCGTAGTGATCGGCCACGTCCGGGTTGCTCACCACGAGAATCCGAGTTCCAGCGCGCACTTGCAGTGCAGAGAGCGCGTCACCAACACGGGCCAGCTGGCCCGAACCGATGATCACGTCATAGGGGTTGCGTTCGAGGGCAACACGGATCCTGGATTCTGGTTCCATTGCCGTCGTGGTCTTTGAGGTCGTGGTCACTGACCCTATCCTCGGCTCGAAACGTTTCGGGTTGGATCGTGATGAAATCCGAAGGTGATCGCCGCCGAACCCTTACGGCCTGGAGCTTTTTGAGTCCTGCGCTCATCCTGCTGGCTCTCTCGGTTCTGATTCCAGCTGCCATGGCGCTGGTGATGAGTTTCACGCAAACAGGCCTTGATGTTTCCGAGCCCCTGCGTTTCATCGGATTCGCCAATTTGCGACGGTTAGCCGCTGATCCGATGTTTTACAAAGTGCTGGGAACGACCCTGCTGTATCTCATCGGAGTGGTTCCACCCATTGTGCTCGGTGCCCTCAGTTTGGCTGTGCTTGTGAACCGGGCGATCCCTGGAATTCACGTCATCCGGGCTGCGCTTTACACCCCTGTGCTTGTTTCGATTGTTGTTGCAGCGATCGCCTTTCGCTGGCTTTATGCCGAAAACGGTTTGATCAATGGTTGGCTCGGCGCTCTGATTGGCTCCGGCTTTCTTCCGATCGACTTTCTCTCCAATCCAGTCTTGGCGCTTCCTTCGGTGATGTTGGTCACGCTTTGGAAAGGACTCGGTTACTACATGGTGATCTTCCTGGGCGGACTGCAAGGCATCCCAGGTGAGCTTTATGAAGCTGCTGAACTCGATGGCAGTGAGGGCTGGAGAAAGCATCTCGACATCACGCTTCCTCTGCTGCGTCCCTATCTCACTTTGGTGGCCGTGATCTCTGCGATCGCTGCCACCAAGGTGTTTGAAGAGGTGTTTTTGATGACCCAGGGGGGACCTGCTGATTCCACACGCACGCTTGTTTATTACGTCTACGACCAGGCCTTTGCCGAGTTGGAAATCAGTTACGCCTGCACAGTGGGACTGGCTCTGTTTCTGATCGTTCTGTTGCTAACAGCTGTGCGCTTGGCCTTCAGCGATGAGCGTTCTCTGATTTAGTTCAGTCCCTGGCTCGATGCTGCTGTCTGATCTCCGCTCGGATGGCAAGCTTCAGGTTGAGGACGAGGCTGACATGGGGAGCGCTGACGGCGCAATCGGTGTGATCGGTGGCGGGCAGTTGGCTCGGATGCTGTCGGAGGCGGCTGCTCTCCGCGGCATTGATGTGTTGGTTCAAACCTCATCCGAAGCGGATTGCGCTGTGCCTGCATCCACCCGATGGGTGCAGGCCTTACCCACCGATCAGGATGCGACGCGAGACCTTGCCCGTGATTGCGGCGGCATCACCTTCGAGAACGAGTGGGTGACGGTGGACGCGCTGATGCCTTTGGAACGCCAGGGCGTGACCTTCGTGCCCTCCCTGGCCAGCCTGGTTCCCCTCGTTAACAAACTGTCCCAGCGACGCCTGCTCGACGATCTTTCCATTCCCAGTCCCCGCTGGATCTGTCTGGCCGAGATCAATCCAGGATCACCAGCGCTGCCTCCTGGTTGGACCTTCCCGGTGATGGCCAAAGCCGCATCCGGTGGGTACGACGGGAAGGGCACGCGCATCCTTGAAAATCTCAATGATCTGGCCCATCACCTGCGCAATGTGCGTGCTCAGGATTGGTTGCTGGAGAGTTGGGTGAACTTTGAGCGGGAGCTCGCTCTTGTGGTGAGTCGTGATCGACAGGGGCGAATCCGCCATTTACCGCTGGTGGAAACCCATCAGAGTCATCAAATCTGCGACTGGGTTCTTGCCCCTGCGGAAGCGGAGCCCTTGCTCGAGGCAACCGCTTACAACATCGCAGCCTCTTTGCTCACGCGCCTTGGATACGTGGGTGTGATGGCTCTGGAGTTCTTCTACGGCCAGGAGGGGTTGTTCGTGAACGAAATCGCTCCACGCACCCATAACTCGGGTCACTTTTCCATCGAAGCCTGCTCCAGCAGTCAGTTCGACCAGCAGCTGTGCATCACGGCAGGGTTGCCGGTGCCCTCCACAGAACTCGTGGTGGACGGTGCCTTGATGGTGAACCTCCTGGGGTTGCAGGACGCTGCTGCCGATGGCCATGACCACAATCTCCAGGATCGACTTGCCCGGCTTCGGTCGATTGCCAATGCCCACGTGCACTGGTACGGCAAGCAGGAACTTCCCGGTCGCAAAGTTGGGCACGTCACGGTTGTGTTGCGCGAAGAGCACGCCGAGACCCGTCGACAGATGGCGATGACAGCGTTGAATCAAATTCGTGAGGTGTGGCCGAATCCCCTAAATTGATTGTTGAACTACCCCGTTGGTGACAGCCTTCTTCTAGTGCTCTGATCTGACTCTCTTTCGACTTGGGGCAACTGTCGTGATGGTGCCGTAGACCGGCCTCGTAGCCGGAAACGAAGCCTCACTTTGTCGCCCCTTCTGGTAACTCCAGGTCGATCACTGGGGCTTGCACGGCTGGGTGGTTCACCCCCTTCAAGGGCAGGAAGCGGTGATCCGCTCTCGCAATTCCTCTTTACTCAGTGGTGTCACCACAAACACCTCCTGGGCGCTGGTGCCTCGGCGCGCCACCACCTTGAATCCTCCAGACACCGGGGTTGAAATTCGCAGTTGCAAGCCAATGCAGCGACCCCTGACCCGACTGAACACTCCAGGAGTGATGGTTTGAATCGCTGGGTCCCTGGCCAGCTTCTTCAGCCAAGGAATCAGTCCCTCGACGTAGGTGCTGTGCGTGATCACGAGGCGTCCCACAACCAGATCAACAACGTCGAATGAGCTGGCCGAAGCTAAAGGATCTGGCTACAGAGAAGACAACGATGCTGTCTAGCCATGCTTCGATCCGTTGACAGCCTGCGTCTTGAAGTGACCGCTCCACTCAAGGACCGCTGTGGTCCCCAGGCTCGCGTCCTAACAGCGGAACTGCATGGTGACGAAGTCAGAGGTCTGGCTTTTTGTCCCGGGAAAGTGATGCGCTACGTGCTGGTTGCCCAGAACCGGAAATTGAAAACCACAGAACTGCTCAAGCTCACCCGCACGAGCCGACAGCCGGCGGCCTGACGTTGGTTAGTCAAGTTCGCTGCTGAGAACGGACGTTAGTGCCTGCTCAACCTTGCGTTGAAACAGGTTGGTATCGACGCGAAGGAGCATCACGCCAGCGATGAGTAACCCGATGGCTTGCACGATGAAGACGCCTGCATAAGCACTGAAACTGTTCTGAGATCCGCTGAATTGACCAAAGAAGCTGAGGAGAGCACCACCTCCGATGGTGGCGAGTCCTCGGGCGTAGGCCTGCGCCAGCCCCCACACACCGATGAAGGTGCCAGCCATCAATGGAGAGGTGAGGCCCAGCATCAGGGTGAGGCTTGCATTGGTGCTGATCCCGGCTGCAGCACCAAAGAGAAAGAGTGCTCCCTTGAACAGAGGTTCGGAGTTCATGCCACCGGCGACCACGATCAGAAGCACGAAAACAGCCGATAGAAGACCTCCCAACAGGGCGGTGCGTTGGGCTCCAAGCCTGGGGACAAAGAGAAAGCCTGTTGTGGCGATGCCAAGCAATGTTCCGACTCCCCAGATGGCATTCAACCTGGTGGTGGCGCACACATCCATCGCGAAGATTGCTCCTCCATAGGGCTCGAGAACGGCTTCTTGCAGGAAGAGAGAAAAGGTGAACAGCGATAAAACCGCAAAGAAATATCCCACCTGTGGAGAGGCTCTCAGAATCGTCCAGGACGCCCCCAGAGAGATTTCCTGATCGTTGCTCTGGGCTTGTCCGACCTTGTTGTTGGTGAGTCGTGGTTCGACACCCGCGATCGCGATCAGCACGAGAGCGAAAATCACCATGGGGGCAATGGCGATCAGGCGCTTTACCCCAGCGATCACGTCCGTGAGCTCCGAGCTTGCGCAGGAGGAGCCGAGAAAGGAACTCAGAAGGATGGCGCCGACGACAATTCCCACCATCAACATCGACCAAACGATCGAAACCAGCACCGGACGTTGCTTCTCAGTGCTCACGTCCACCAACAGGGCTGCAAACGGCGTTGAACTCGCTGAAATCGCAATGCCGTACAGCAGAAAAACGACGGCCAGCAGCAACCCTCGTGTGATCACAGCTGACGTGTCATCCAGCATGGATGCAGCAGCGATCCAAAGCACCATCCGACCGGCAATCCAGGTGAGTGCGCAGAAGGCAGCGGCTCCTCCGATGATGAACGGGGTTCGGCGCAGCCCTCTCCAGCGGCAGCGATCCGATCGTTGACCAAACCACACCCGGGTGAAGGCAACGAGCTGTTGGCAGCCGAGGGCGAGGGCCGTTAGCGCGGCGGGAACAGCGAATTCTTCAATCAGAAGCCTGTTGAAGATCCCCAGGGTGAGCACCGACAGCGCGCCCAAACAGGCCTGAAAAAGACCGAGGCGGATGGCGAGCAAGACAAACTTGGCCGAACCCATGGGGGTTGATCACATGCCCGTGAACCCTACGCTCACTAACAGCGTTCAATTGGAGCCATCGTTAGGCCTTCAGCTCCAAGTTGCTGGTGGTAGAGCTCTGCTTGCTCGAGAGGACCACACCAAACCTCCGCTGCACCCTCACCATCGATGCGATGGGCCAAGGACCAGGCTTTTTCGGTGTTCATGCCAGGAATGATCCTGCACAGACTCTCCACCACATGCTCAAAGGTGTTGAAGTCGTCGTTGAGAACAATCACACGCGCTTGGGGATAGCGCTGCGCTTGCCGATCCCTTTCAAGAACGGTGGAAACGCCCGGTGATGACGAAGTCATGAGAGCTCGTGAACAACTGGCCTAAACCGGCCAATACCTTAGGTAAAATTCCCCCAACCACGTTTAAGACATGCTGTTCACCCTTGCCTGGGCTTCTCTTGCAGCTGTGTTCAGCTTTTCGATCGCCATGGTGGTGTGGGGGCGCAACGGTGACGGCACGCTGAATTTCTGAGGTGCTCGCAACAGTTGAATCCCAGTTGCTGAATCAAGGCTTGGCGGTCACGGCCACAGCTCTGCTCGTGTTTGTGAGTGGAGCTGTGATTTATCTGTCTACCATTGAGTGGAGAGACCGTCGTCGCCGGCGTTCACCCAGTGGTCGCAGTTGAGTTCAGTTCATTCGACCGTCGGTTCATTGCTTCAGGGCTCAAGTCTTGTCCTGCCACTGCGCTCGGACTTTCTCTGGTCATCCTTGGGTCGATCCTCGGCCTGGGGTCGACGGCGAGTCGCAAACTCTCTCAGCGTGATGCAACCGCGCGTTCCCTCGCTCGGTTGGCCGAAGGGTTCACCCTGATCCAGAGCTTTCAGGGGGATCCACGTCGACCTGTTCCCGCGCTTTGGAACGCTCGTCTTGGCGTTAAACCGGCGCGTGATCTTTGGAAGCGTCAGGGAGGCATGCTCTGGTGGCAAGCCTGGTCATTGGACGGAGAAGCCTATTTGCTCCTCCCCGCAACATTGGCCCCGTCTCAAGCGCAGCGGTCCATCGGCAAGCGCTACGGCTCTCTGGTGGTGATTGGCACCGATCAGTTGCACCGTGAGCAGCTGACGCAGCGCATCAAGGCGGTGACGCCTCAAACGCCAGCCTTGCGTGAAGGTGGGCTGTTTCAGTCTTGTCTCGACTCTCTGTCGAAACGACCCAGTGTGTACTGGACCGCTGATGCCTTGGCCTCCTTGAGCGGTGCTCTCGCCCCCTTGCTGCAGCAAGGACGGGAGGGATGCATGCAACTGCGCCTTCAGGGACGGGCTTTGCAGTGGAGTGGTGTGATTGCACAACGCCCACTGCGCACCAGCGCGGCGAAAGCGCCATTGGTTCGCTGGCCCAGCGACAACGATGAGGCAGTGGCCGCTGAGCCTTCAACCTTGCTGCGTGTCGACGGGTCTGCGTTGCAGTTGATTTTTGGAACCCTGATGAGTCGGCAGATCATTCAGGTTCCTTTGGAACAGAACTACGGCATTAACGAGGCGTTGCGATCTCGGATCAGTGCATCACCCTTTTCGCTACGACTCGTTGCCCGGCCTACAGGCCTGTATCGGGCAGGGCTGCAACTACAGATTCCTGTTCCCAAGGACCAGGCTTCGTGGTTCAAGGTGCTCACTGCCGTCAGTGAGAAGCTGAAACGTCGTGGATTCTCTCCACTGCAACGAGCCGATGATTCGGCGCCTCAGGGAGAGCAGCTGTGGTCCAAAACCGATGATCCCCAAGCCACCATCGTTGGTGGCTGGCGTTGGCTTGGAGACAACGACCAACGGCTGCTGAGCGTGGGCTTTGGCATTGAACCGGAAGGAACGCCGTTCATCCGCAATCTCGCAGTGCCCGATGCGGCGTCCCTGGTTGTTCAAGCTGATCCACTGACGCTGGCCGGCATGGATCTCCTCAGTGGACGTTGGCCCAAGCCGATGACCAAGGCATCAACGCTGACCTTTGAGGTCAAACCCTTAGAGACCCGCCAACCGGCCAAAGGGCTTTGGCGGTTGGTGGGTCAACTGACATTGCCTCAATCTTGAGGCTGCTTGTTTTCAGAGGCCTGGCGTTCCCGCTTGCGGCGCTCGGACGCGAGGGTCTCTTCCATCAATTCGACCGCTTGGGCCATTTTTTCAAGGTTGTTTCTGTACAGGCTGAGATCCTTCTCCAGACGAGGCCTCGACAGTCCTATCTGCTCACCGATGGTGTGAGCTGTCTTGCAGAGCTCCTCGGGATCCTGCGAATCGCCCTGGGCAGAGGACAAGAGCGAAAACAGACCGACAGCCATCAGTCTCGAATAATGGAATTGCTCGCCAGCGATGTCGGCAAGACCGGTGGCAAGGGGGCCGGGAGCTCCATCCCCTTTCGCTTGCAGCCAAGTCTGAACCTCGTCGACGCTGTGACCGGACACAGCTTGCTCCGAGCCTTCGGCGAGGGATTTCAGCTCTTCGGCGTTGAAGCCATTGCAACTGCAAAGGGCATCGAACAGCTGGGGGAGGTGATCAGCAGGTCGGTATCCCTTGGTAAAAGCCGTGAACACCTGCCGCAGGCCAACAGCAAAGAGTGCATTGGTCTTGAACTGCGTCTGGTGACTGAGCAGATGCAGTTCCACAAGCAACTCATCGGCAGTGCGTCGGTAGAGCGACGGAATCACGTAGGGAAACGCTGCGTGAAATGCCCTTTTGCTGTCTGCGATCGTCCGAAGCCCTGTCAAGGTTCTCTGCAGCTGATTCAAGGCATGACCATAGCGCTGCCGACGCCGCCGTTAGGATTAATGGAGTGTGCAGGAGCAGCATGATCCCCATCGTGATCGAGGAATCCGGGCGCGGGGAAAGAGCCTTTGACATCTATTCCCGTTTGCTGCGGGAGCGCATCATTTTCTTGGGAGAGGCTGTCACGAGTGAATCAGCCAACCGTATCGTTGCCCAGCTGCTTTTTTTGGAGGCAGAAGATCCGGAAAAAGATATCTTCTTGTACATCAATTCACCTGGTGGATCCGTTTACGACGGACTGGGTATTTTCGACACGATGCAGCACATCAAACCCGATGTGCAGACCGTCTGTGTTGGTCTTGCGGCAAGCATGGGAGCGTTCCTGCTTTGCGCAGGAGCGAAAGGAAAAAGAAGCAGCCTCCGTCATTCTCGGATCATGATTCACCAGCCCTTGGGCGGTGCCCGTGGCCAGGCGAGCGACATCAGAATTCAGGCCGATGAAATTCTGTTCCTCAAGAACCGTCTGAACCAAGAGCTGTCGGAGCGCACATCTCAGCCATTGGAGAAGATTCAGGAAGACACAGACCGTGACTTCTTTATGTCACCCAATGAAGCTGTGGATTATGGGCTGATCGATAGTGTGATCGACAAACGTCCTGTGCACTCCGTCTAATCGACTGCGAAACAAAAATTCCACTCAGGTCAGGGTCGGTGACTTGAGTGGATTTTTATGGTTGGTTGTTAAATAGACAGATCTTTTTTGCTGGTTCGTAATTCGTTCCAAAGTGATTTGATCTCAGCGTAAGCCTCGCTCTGTTCAATTTTTCCGTTGGCTTGTAGGCCAACAATCAAGCCCACGCGTTCAGCGAATTGCTCAAGATTCTGATGGAAAGCTAAGCGTTCCGGAGACCAGTCATCTCCCCGATAACTGCTGAAACTCTCAAGTGGAGAATGAATTCCTTCTCCAGGCTCCATAGACCAACCAAAAAATCAATCATGGAACCCGGAGATTAAATCTCAGTTAAGAACGGGTGAGAAGCGTTCTTTTTCGGGGATGTTGGTAACTTTGGCAACCATGTCTCTGAATTCATCTCCGTCGAGCGTTTCTTTCTCGATCAGTAGCTCAACGAGATCGTCCATGAGCTCTCTTTGGGCGCCAACAAGCTCCAGTGTTTCCTGATAGCACTGCATCACAATGTTGCGCACCTGATCGTCAACTTGCTTTGAAATCGCTTCCGAAACATCACTGCGAGTC
The DNA here is from genome assembly GCF_025128215.1 of Synechococcus sp. CS-197. NCBI lineage: Bacteria > Bacillati > Cyanobacteriota > Cyanophyceae > Synechococcales > Synechococcaceae > Synechococcus > Synechococcus sp. CS-197. Next base: position 243,606 of record NZ_JAHLZC010000021.1, read on the forward strand.
ATCAGGTCGCGTCCAAGGAACACTTCCTGACTGCCACCTTCCAGAGACATGGGGCCAAGGTTGCTCATGCCGAAGCGGGTCACCATCTGACGGGCCATCGAAGCGACCTGTTGAATGTCTCCACCCGCTCCGGTGGTGACTTCAGAGCGTCCGAACACCACGTCTTCGGCGGCGCGCCCACCAAGGGCTCCCATAATGCGCGCCTTCAGCTGTGAACGTGAGACCAGCATCTGCTCTTCATCCGGCGAGAACCAGGTCAAACCCTGCGCCTGGCCCCTTGGAATCAGGGTGACTTTCTGAACAGGGTCGTGGTCTTTCACCAGAGTGCCCACAAGGGCATGCCCAACTTCGTGATAGGCGATCAATCGCTTGCTCCGACCGTCGGTGAGCGGTTGACCTTCCATGCCAGCGATGATTCTGTCGACGGCATCGTCGATCTCCGAGAGGCTGATCGTTTCCTTACGACGGCGGGCGGTGAGGATTGCTGCTTCGTTGAGAAGATTGGCCAGGTCTGCTCCGGTGAATCCGGGGGTGCGTCTGGCGATGCTGTCGAGTGAAAGCTCGGGATCGAGTTTTTTATTTCTGGAATGCACCTCCAGAATGGATAGACGGCCTTTGATGTCCGGAGCGTCAACAGTGACCTGGCGATCGAAGCGACCGGGACGCATCAGTGCAGAGTCGAGAACGTCGGGACGATTGGTTGCGGCAATGATGATGATCCCGCTATTGCCTTCAAAGCCGTCCATTTCTGTGAGCAACTGGTTCAGGGTTTGCTCACGTTCGTCGTTGCCACCACCAATTCCAGCGCCTCGTTGACGGCCAACAGCATCAATTTCATCGATAAAGATCAGGCAAGGGCTGTTCTCTTTGGCACGCTTGAAGAGATCGCGAACGCGGCTTGCACCAACGCCAACAAACATCTCCACGAACTCCGAACCGGAGAGGGAGAAAAAGGGAACACCAGCTTCACCAGCAATTGCTTTGGCAAGCAGGGTCTTGCCCGTACCCGGAGGGCCCACCAGGAGAACACCTTTGGGGATCTGTGCACCAACTGAGGTGAATTTTTCGGGTTGCTTCAGGAAGGTGACAACTTCTTGAAGGTCTTGCTTGGCCTCGTTCACGCCGGCAACGTCGTCAAACATCACGCCGGTTTCGGCCTCCATCGCAAACCGGGCCTTCGTCTTGCCGAATTGCATGGCTTGACCCGGTCCCCCAGGCATGTTGTTGGAACGCCGCGCCAGGAAAATCAAGGAACCGATCAGGAGCAGAGGGAACAACAGGTTCCCGAGCAGACCCAGGGCCGGTGGTGCTGTTTTTGGAGGGTGGATGTCGAAGCTGATTCCCTCCGCCTTCAGGGTGTTGATCAGCTCGGGGGCAAGCCCAGGAAGATCAACTCTCAGACGTTGCACGCGGTTGTCGAGGTCGGGGTCGACGGCTTCCACGACGGCGTCCCGTCCTCCGTCATAGATATCGACAGAGGTGACCCGCCCTGCTTGGACGTAATCGAGGAAGCGTCCGTAGCTCATGCGGGCAACCGCAGTGTTTCGCGGTGCCACGGTGGGTCCACCAGGCTTGAGACCGTTCAATCCACCGCTCCCCAGCACCTGCCAGGCCAGCACCAGAGCAATCGTGATCGGGAGACCCCAAAGAAGGATCTGGCGCCAGCGTTGGTTCATGGATCTCGTCTTGATTGGGTGATCGTAAGAGCTGTAGGTGTTGAACTGCAGACGCAGAGCGTTTTAAAGACTGCGCAATGCCGTGATCGGATCAAGTTGAGCTGCTCGTCGAGCCGGGACAACTCCGAAAAACAGGCCAATGGAGCCTGATAAGCCCACGGTGACCAGAACTGTGGAGACTCCAATCGCTGCTGGCAGGGGAGTGAACGCGGAGACCAAGGCGATGGCTCCGTAACCAGCTGCGGTGCCGATCACTCCGCCAAGGCTGGCCAGAACGAGGGACTCAACAAGAAACTGACGCAGAACATCGGAACTTCTTGCGCCAAGGGCCTTGCGCAGACCGATTTCCTCGGTGCGCTCGCTGACCGACACCAACATGATGTTCATGATCCCGATACCACCCACCAGCAGCGAAACGCCTCCGATCGCTCCCAACATCAGTGTGAGTCCACCGGTGATTGTGCCAACGATGGTGAGGGCGTCCTGCTGGGAACGCACTGCGAAATCGTCGTTGCGCAGGATCTTGTGCCGTTGCCGAAGAAGATTGGAGATTTGAAATTTCGCAGCCCCGGTGCTTTGTTCCGAGAGCGCTTCAGCACTGATGAAACTCAGACTGACGCCATAGGTGGGATCGCGTCCCGTGAGTCGGCTCACCATGGTGGTGAGTGGGATGTAAGCATTTTCATCCTGGTTGGAGCCGAACACGGCTCCCTTGGGCGCCATCACACCGATGACCGTGAAACTTTGATCACGGATCCGCAGGTTTTGGCCAATGGCACTACCGCTGGGGAACAGTTTGTCTCGCAAATCAGGGCCAATCACCACAACAGTGCGCGCGGCTTTGACATCTTGTTCGGTGATGAACCGCCCCCTGGAGATCTCGAAACTTCTCACAGGGAGAAATTCAGGTGTGATTCCAAAGATCGCTGCGGTGCTGCTTCTTGCGCCCGACTGCACAACCTCATTGGCATTGATCTGTGGTGCCACCCGCTTCACGCTCGGCACCTGCTCCGCAATTGCTTCAGCGTCTTCCAAAACGAGTGTCTTTGGAAACGCCACGCCTTGCCTGCGGGTGTCGTTGCTTCCGGGCACCACGAACAGCACATTGGCGCCGAGGGTGCTGAGTTGACTTTCCGCGAGATTTTGTGCGCCCCGGCCCACGCCAACAAGGGTGATCACGGAGGCATTGCCGATCACGATCCCCAGCATGGTGAGAAGGCTTCTCAGTCGATTGGCTCTCAGTGTGGTGAGAGCCATGCCGACGGTTTCGGCGATGGGCAGGTTGCTCGCCATGGGTTCGGTCGTGCTTAGAGCATCGTGTCGAGTTTCATCAGCGTGTTGCTGCCGGTGCCACGGTGAACTGCGCCTTCCTTGATGTGGAGGGTGACCACCTCACCTTCCCGTAAATCCCTGGTGGCATTGGCGACACCGGTGATCACTGACAAACCGAGCCGGCGGGCAATGACTGCTGCATGCGAATCATCGCCACCGCATTCGGTGATGATTGCTGCAGCTTCACGGAAGGCGTCAAGGTAGTCAGCGTTGGTGTCGCTGGCTACAAGGATTTCGCCGGGTTCCAGACGAGCACAGTCACTGGCGTTGAGGGCGATGCGCACCTTTCCACTGATCGAACCGTTGCCGATTCCAGTTCCCCGTCCCAGCACAGCGCTCACAATGCCCACTTTGATCAGATCGGTGGAGCCGCTCACCCCTGCGAGGGTTCCTGCCGTCTGAACGCAGAGATCACCATCTTTGAGAACGCCCATCTCCTGGGCGACTCCCATCGCAAGGGTGAAGGTGGCTGTTGTGCTCTTCTGCGTTTCAATCAGCAAGGGGGTGACTCCCCACACCAGCTGCAGTTTGCGTGCCACCGAAACTTCTGAAGTGATCGCCAGAATCGGCGTGGAGGGCCTGAACTTGCTCACGTTGTGGGCTGTGGCACCACTCTTGGTGAGGGGAAGAATGGCTGCTGCGTTGAGTTGTCGAGCAATACTGCTCACCGCTCCACTGATGGCGTTGGGGATGGTGCTGGGCAGGTGGGTGTCAATGGGACGCTGGGGGTAGTCCCGTTCAATCCGCCGCGCAATCGTGGCCATGGTTTCGACCGCTTCAACGGGGAAATCTCCAACGGCGGTTTCATTGGAAAGCATGACCGCGTCGGTTCCATCCAGGATTGCGTTGGCCACGTCACTCACCTCTGCTCGGGTGGGTCTGGGGCTTGAAGCCATTGAGTCGAGCATCTGGGTTGCCGTGATGATCGGGATGCCCAGGCTGTTGGCTTTGTGAATGAGATCCTTCTGCAGCAGGGGAACTTCTTCAGCAGGCATTTCAACGCCGAGATCTCCGCGGGCCACCATGACCCCGTCGCAGAGCGGCAAGATCGCGTCGATCTGGTCGATCGCTTCAAATTTCTCGATCTTCGCCACCACAGGAGTGGTGAAGCCATGTTTGCGAATGAGTTCCCGGATCTCCTGCATGTCCGAGGGATTGCGCACGAAACTGAGGGCGACCCAGTCGACACCCTGCTGAAGTCCGAAGGCGAGATCCTGGCGGTCTTTCTGGGTTAGTGCACGCACAGAAAGTTGCACATCAGGGAAATTCACCCCTTTGTTATTGGAGAGAACACCGCCAACGGTGACGACGCAATGAAGGGTCTGATCCGCCAGATCGACCCTGTCCACACGCATTTCGACGCGGCCATCGTCGAGAAGTATGCGACTGCCTGCGGTGACCTCATCAGCAAGCTTGTCGTAGGTGACCGTGGCAACCGTTTGGTTGCAGCGCACCTGTTTTGAGGTGAGCGAGAAGTGATCACCTTTGCCAACGGTGATCGGACCTTCCTCAAAACGGCCGAGCCTGATCTTGGGTCCCTGAAGGTCCTGGAGGATGCCGATATGAACGCCCAGCTCATGCGCCACCTGGCGGATTGTCGCCATCCGAGCGGCATGCTCGCTGTGATCCCCGTGGGAAAAATTCAAACGGAAGGTGGTGGCACCGGCCTGAATCAGCTCACGGATTCGCTCAGGACTCTCGGTGGCTGGGCCGATCGTTGCAACGATCTTGGTTCTACGGTTCAGATCGAGCACCGCCATGTTTGCCGCCATCAACCTGCGGAATCTACCGTCAAGCCCGTTGGCGCCTCTCCACCGTGCAGCTCAATGATTACCAGCGGGACTCCAGAACAACGGCCCGCTACCCCGATCTTGGAAGCAATCTGATTTATCCAACGCTGGGACTTGCCGGAGAAGCTGGAGAGGTGGCTGAGAAGGTGAAGAAACTGATCCGGGATCGGAACGGGGTGGTTGATGAACGCTTCAAGCAAGACCTTGCTCTCGAACTGGGCGACGTTCTCTGGTACGTCGCCCAGCTCTCCGCTGAACTGGGACTGACCCTCGACGACGTGGGCAGGATGAACCTCGAAAAGCTCAAGAGCCGTTCGACACGAGGCACGTTGCACGGCGAAGGCGACCATCGCTGAAGGTCAGCCGAAGCTGCCAAAACCACCTGCGAAGGAAAAGCTCGCGGAGATCAGCAGGCGCTGCATGAGGCTGAGAGCGAAGAACGCAAGAATCGCTGAGAGGTCGAGCCCACCGAGTGGGGGAATCAGGCCTCGAAACGCGTTGAGGTAAGGATCAGTGATGGAACTCACGGTGCTCAGCACCGGGTTGCTCCAATCGATGTTGGGGAACCAGCTCAGCAGCACGCGCACAATCAAAACGAGCGAATAGATCTGCAGGGTCTGCGCCAGCACTTGGAGCGTGGTGGAGACCAACTCGAAAGCCATGGAAGCGGGATGACTGAACGAACTCTATGCAGCCTGGGGCGGTTCGGTGCCACCGATTTCAGGGAGCACGGAAAAGGTTCGATGAAACTTTTCTGTCAACGTGATCCAGTACGAGCGACCATCACTCTGGCGCTTGCGTTCAATGAAATTTTGACTGATCAGTTCTTTGATGTGGTCGTAGGCCCCAGAGCCGCGCAAATCCACCAGATCCGACTGCAGGATGCGCTTTTTCAAGGCGATCGTGGCCAACGTTCTCAGGGCCGCTGTTGAGAGATCGACGGGAAGGAGATCCCTCACCAGATCTCCCAACCCTGGTCGGAGCTGGAGACCGTAACGGCCGTTGGCGTGGTTGATTTCCAGGGCCGTGTCTCGCTGGGCGTACCCGGCAATCAACACCAATAAACCCTGTTCCGCTTCGGACGCTGAGACGCCAGAGAGTGCGGCCAGCTCCTCGAGCGAGAGGGGACGACCCTTTAAGTAGAGAATCGCCTCCAAACGCGCTGGTAGGGATAGGGCCGGCTCCAGGGGATGCTCACGTGTCCTCACCGCGGCCAACGTGTCGTCACTCAAATCCCCACCTCTCAACCCGACAGTTCAAGGTAACGTCCCCACCCCAAAGGGCCATCAGGCCCCCAGAAAGAGGCGATAAGCCGGATTCGACGTTTCCTCCCAGCTCGCATAGCCAAGTTCTCTGAGCACCACCTGCCAGTCCTGGAGCTCATCGGGTTTCACCAGGACCCCCACCACAATGCGACCCACGTCCGCCCCATGGTTTCGGTAGTGAAAAATGCTGATGGACCAGTCCGCATGCAAGGCGCTGACAAAGCGCATGAGCGCTCCCGGGCGTTCTGGGAACTCGAAGCGATAGAGCAATTCCTGGGGTTGCTGGTTGGCTGGATCAACGCGCATGGGCAGCCGCCCTCCCACCATGTGGCGAAGGTGAACTTTCGCCAGTTCGTCATCACTGAGATCGAGGCACTCATAGCCATGACTGCGCAGGTAAGCGAGCAGATCCGAGCGGTCCTGGAGGTCAGCCACCTGGATGCCCATAAAGATCTGGGCGGTCTCGCCGGCACCCATGCGGTAGCTGAATTCAGTGAGGCTTCGTTTGTGAAGTAGTTCGCAGAGTCGTCTCAGGCTTCCCGGTTGTTCGGGAATCTCCACAGCCAGCATGGCTTCCCGCTCCTCGCCCAATTCAGCCCGTTCGGCAACGAAGCGCAACCGGTCAAAATTCATGTTGGCTCCGCAAGCGACAGCCACCAGGTGCTGGTCTTTCAGGCCGCGTCGAGCCACATCCGCTTTCAAACCTGCCACTGCCAAAGCCCCAGCCGGCTCGAGAATCGACCGGGTGTCTTCGAAGACATCCTTGATCGCTGCACAGATCTCGTCGGTGCTGACCGTGACGATGGAATCCACGTAACGCTGCACCAGGCGGAAGGTGTGCTCACCGACCTCGCGCACGGCCACACCATCAGCAAACAATCCGACTTGCGGAAGTCGAATGCGTTCACCGGCCTCCAGCGAGAGGGTCATGGCGGCAGCGTCGTGGGGTTCAACGCCAATGATTTGCACATCGGGCCACAGGGTTTTCACGTAGGCCGCAATGCCCCCGATCAGGCCACCTCCACCAATCGCGATGTAGATGGCATCGGGCGGACGGGGACTCTGACGCAGGATTTCCATGCCCACGGTTCCCTGACCGGCGATGACATCCGGGTCATCGAACGGGTGGATGAAGCAGAGATGTTCGTTCTCGCTGCGACGGCAGGCTTCGGCATAGGCCTCGTCGTAGGTCTCTCCGTGGAGAACAACTTCACCGCCAAGTTGCTTCACGGCCTCAACCTTCACGCTTGGTGTGGTGACCGGCATCACAATCACTGCCCGGCAGTGGAGATGGGACGCACTGAGTGCGACACCCTGCGCATGGTTCCCCGCACTGGAGGCGATCACACCCCGGCTCAGCTCCTCCTGGGACAGCTGGGCCATCCGGTTGTACGCCCCGCGAAGCTTGAACGAAAAAACGGGTTGCAGATCCTCCCGTTTGAGACGGACGGTGTTGGCGAGACGGCGACTGAGATTGCTCGCTACATCAAGGGGGGTTTCACGGGCGACGTCGTAGACCCGCGCACGAAGAATTCTTTGGAGATAGTCGTCCATGGTTCCAGTGTGACAACCGAGTGGCTGTCGCGGCCGGTAAGGAGGGCCCGTAGATTGCCTGAATCAGAAGCGGGCCCATGCACCTGAGCGACCTAGCCCATCCCAATGAGCTGCATGGACTCTCCGTGGCAGAGCTCCAAGACGTTGCCAAACAGATCCGAGAACGCCATCTCGAGGTTGTGTCCAACAGCGGAGGACACCTCGGCCCTGGCCTCGGCGTTGTCGAGTTGACCCTGGCGCTTTATCAAACCCTGGATCTCGACAAGGATCGTGTGGTTTGGGATGTGGGCCACCAGGCCTATCCCCATAAATTGATCACAGGCCGTTATGCAGATTTCGACTCACTCCGCCAGCAAGGGGGTGTGGCGGGATATCTCAAGCGCTGTGAGAGTGAGTTCGACCATTTCGGTGCAGGCCACGCCAGCACATCCATTTCCGCTGCACTCGGGATGGCGATGGCCCGTGACCGCCAAGGTTTGGACTACAAGTGCGTCGCTGTGATCGGTGATGGCGCTTTGACCGGTGGAATGGCCCTCGAGGCCATTAACCATGCCGGTCACATGCCCAACACCCCACTTCTGGTGGTGCTGAATGACAACGACATGTCGATATCTCCCCCTGTCGGGGCGTTGTCAAGCCATCTCAACCGGATGCGCCTCAGTCCGCCGATGCAGTTCCTCTCTGGAAGTGTTGAAGAAAGCATGCGCCATCTCCCTTTCATGGGCGGCGATTTGCCTCCAGAACTCAATCGGCTGAAGGAAAGCATGCGCCGACTCGCGGTGCCGAAGGTTGGTGCTGTGTTCGAAGAACTTGGTTTCACCTACATGGGGCCCATTGATGGCCATGACATGGGGGAAATGATCCGTACTTTCCAAGCAGCGCATCGCATCGGCGGACCTGCTCTCGTTCATGTGATCACCAAGAAAGGGAAGGGCTATCCCTACGCGGAAGCTGATCAGGTTGGTTATCACGCCCAGTCAGCCTTTGATCTGGGAACCGGCAAGGCCAGACCCAGCAAAACTCCCAAACCACCGAGCTACAGCAAAGTGTTTGGGCAAACACTGGTGAAAATCTGCGAGCAGAACTCCAAAGTGGTTGGCATCACTGCAGCGATGGCAACGGGCACTGGCTTGGACCTGCTCCAAAAAGCGCTTCCAGATCAATACGTCGACGTGGGAATTGCTGAACAGCACGCGGTCACCCTGGCCGCTGGCATGGCTTGCGATGGCTTGCGGCCGGTCGTGGCGATCTACAGCACCTTTCTGCAGAGAGCGTTTGATCAGATGATCCACGATGTGGGCATTCAGAATCTGCCTGTCACGTTCGTGCTTGATCGTGCAGGAATCGTCGGTGCCGACGGCCCCACGCATCAAGGTCAGTACGACATCAGCTATCTGCGGGCGATTCCGAATTTCACCGTGATGGCCCCGAAAGATGAGGCCGAATTGCAACGCATGCTGGTCAGCAGCCTCCAGCATTCCGGACCCTGTGCCATCAGGATTCCTCGGGGACCCGGTGAGGGTGTTCCGCTGATGGAGGAGGGCTGGGAACCCCTGCCGATCGGTCGTGGCGAAGTGCTTCGTGACGGTGACGATCTCCTGATCGTGGCCTACGGGGCCATGAATTCAAAAGCGCTTGCGACCGCAGACCTGCTTGCGTCCTGTGGTGTCCAGAGCACGGTTGTGAATGCCAGATTCCTCAGACCACTGGATGATGAGTTGTTGCATCCGCTCGCGCGTCGAATCGGCAAGGTTGTCACCATTGAGGAAGGGACCTTGGCGGGAGGGTTCGGGTCTGCGCTGACTGAGTCGCTGCTGGACGCAGACATCAAGCCTTCAATTTTGCGATTGGGTATCCCAGACGTTCTTGTGGATCACGCAACGCCCCAACAAAGCTTCGAGAAATTGGGACTGACCCCTGCTCAGATGGCAGAGTCAATTCAGGGCTTCCTTCAGCGTTCCAAGCTCACAACGGCCACTTCAGTGGTGCAGCAGCCGAGTGTGAGTGTGTTGGAGAGCTGAGGTGAGCTCAGGAGGGTCGATCCCCTGTCCTGAGCTCACCCTTTAGCTGCATCAAAAGACGCCGCGGGTTGAGAGTCCGAGAATGGCGCCCATGCCGAGCAGGTGACCGAAACTGGTGCAACCGAGCATGGCGCCGTGACTCATGCCACCGAAGAAGGATGCGCTGGGCATTTTTGCGCCTTCATTGGGGTACTTGATCGTGGCCTTGCCGATTGCAATGGCGATCACATTGCAGATGATCATCACCAGGGCAACCTTGGGCGTCCAAGACACGGATGCGGGGGTGATGGCCAGAAGGGACAGGAACATGCTGGTTGGAGGCGACGCTTTATCTTCAGCGTTCAAGGTGACTTCGCTCGTGTCTCGTAAGAGATATTCATCGCCCTGGTTCGTCGATGCGGAGGAGACCAGCAACGATCAGCGCGTTGCTGAGTGTGAGGAAAGCTTCAGCTCCGCCATGCAGTGGGTCGATGGCAACAAGTTCGGCATCGAAACGTACTTGAGCCACTACTGCAGCAACGATGGTGACGCCAACGAACAGGAGTGTGAGTTGAAAGCCCAATCGCGTGAGTCGGTTGAACCAACCGTTGGTGCCGAGCTTGAACAAGAAGAAGAGATAGGGGAACAGCGAAAGCGCAAAAAGGGGGGCCGGGTCAATGCTGCCCATCAGTGCTCCTTCATCGAGGATTCTGTGGAAACCGATGGTGTTCCCCGCCAGCTTGCTGCTACGAAGGCAAGACAACCATTCCCGATCAAGGTTGTGAAGGCTTGAAGCGTGACCAACCAGCGCAACGATTCCGCATTGTCGTAGAGGTGCCAGGTGCAGGCTGCCATTGCACTGATCAAGGCTGGGACCATGGCAAGGCTGAAGAGGCTCACACCGGCGAAGCGGAGACCCGGAGCACGGCGTTGAATCAGAACGATGGCTGCGAGCCACTCCACAACAGAGGCCCAGTGGATCCACCAGGTTCCCAGCGACAATTCATGCATGACAGGTGACCTCGTGACACCACCGTAACGGCGCTGCCATTCGATAATGGCTTACAGCGCATCGATCACTGTGGCGAACTCCAGCAACAGCGCTCGTTCCAGGATCCTGATTTGTGGATACTACGGAGAACACAACCTGGGAGATGACGCGTTACTCTCTGTTCTCTTGAATCAGCTGCAAGGTCGATGGACCCCAGTGATCACCGCCAGAGACCGGCGGGCTGTGCACTCAATGGCGCCAAGTGTTGAGACTGTTGACAGGCGATCCCTGATCGCGGTGCTGAAAGAGGTGAGACACGTTGATGCAGTGATTCTTGGTGGTGGAAGCCTGCTGCAAGATTCAACAAGTACGCGGAGTTTGATTTATTACGTCCTGCTCATGTGGCGAGCCAAGATTCTTCAGAAACCTGTTTTTTTATGGGCTCAAGGTTTAGGGCCTTTGAAACGACGAACCAGCAGGCTTCTCGTTGCACGAACGCTGAAAACGGTCACTTCAGCGTCTTGGAGAGATCCGGCTTCATTGCAACAAGCCGAGAACTGGTCGTTGGATATTCCAATGGCGATCGGTCCAGATCCCGTTTGGTCTCACACCGCACCGGATTGGAAATCTGGACATTCGTTGATTTTGTGTTGGAGACCAACACCACTGTTAAGCAACAAGGGCTGGGAGCAGCTGGTCAATGCTTTGGCTCAATTCAGTGAGAAGCACGATTTCAATGTTGTTTGGCTTGCTTTTCATGGTCAGCAAGATGCCGATTTGTTCACGCATCTTTGTGAAGAGGCACTCGTTCCCGAAGAACTAGAGAGGCGATCAACTGTTGTTTGCGCAAATTCAATTGCTCAAGTTCAGAAGCTCTTCAGTGAATCAACGATGGTGATTGCAATGAGGCTTCATGCCCTTATTTTAGCCGCTGTTGGTGGTGTGCCAACGAGTGCACTAAGTTATGACCCAAAAGTGAGTGCTGCAGCTGAGCTCGCAGGACTCACTTGCTGCGAGCTCAGTGATCAGCTTTCAGAACAATTGCTAATTGATCAATGGACTGGAGCGATGAAGAGTCCTTTACAGAAGCAACAAATCGACACTTTGGCGATTGATGCAACAATACACAGCAAGAATCTCAACCAACAACTTCAAACGTTGCTTGCTGATTGAATCTTAATTCATTGAGAGGCAAAGAAACTCAGCGAAATTGGGGTTTTTTGTGAACATCAAAACTCATTTGCAAGATCTGTCCAATCGTCATGCCAACGGGAATATTGCCGCCAAATGATGAGCCGAGAATATGACGGTAAAGCTTGGAATCAACAAGACGATAGGTTGCACTCTGCAAAGGGATATAATTTGACTGCTTGACAAGCTGTTCAACGTTACGCAGGTAAAACGTGATGAAGTTTCTGAGAGGGGTCTTCTTGCGTAAAGAAAGGTCGTTGATATAGAGGAAGAGAGGTCTAGAAAGTGGCTGATAGATTTCTTTTTGTACTGCAGTAACGGAGGGAAGGATGGCATTTCCCTTTGGGTTGACGATACGAATTGCTTTTAAGAGTGAACGATTATTTTGATAATAGGAAAAACCAAAATAACCAAGCGCATTCACATTCTTAGCAACACAATTTACAATGACGTTATCGTCTTCGCTAGACTTATAGTCTGTCCTTGAATTGGTTTTGGATTGATTGATGGCCTTATTGAATATATCAAATGTACCCGAATCCTTACCTGGACCGCACAACTTGATGGGTTGTTCGGGAAAATCAAGATTGACTTGATTCCAAGTCGACACTTTTCCCTGGGACGACTTTGACCACAAGCGTGAGAGTTCTGATGGCGTTAGGGTATTAAGCCAATTGTTGGACTGATTAGCAACAACAGTGATGGCATCAAAAGCTATGGGTAACTCAATAAAGTTGACCCCATTTTGTTTGCATTGCTTGATTTCCTGTGCACTGATCGGTCGCGAGGCATTCGTCAACGGGATTTTGTTGCTACAAAACTCCCTGAATCCTGCAGACGATCCAGTCGATCGGAGTGATATCTTGACGTTCTGACCCTGCCCCGTTTCGTTGAATTTTTTGATCGCCAGTGAAGTAACGGGATAAACCGTACTGGAACCCGCAATTGAAAGACTCGCTGCTGATGCAGTTGAGATAAAGGGTGCAATCAACGCGAGTGAAGCCAGGAAAAAAGAACGACTTAATCCCATTGCGCAAATATCATCAACTCCATTATGAACAGAAAAAACATGTTTGGGTTAACAAAACATTAGGAACTGAATTTCCGGCTTCGCCCGGAAAGATCCTGAAACCATCCACGCTTCCATAGAAAATAGGCCTGAAATAAAGCGATTAGAATCATCAATATTAAAGAATATAAGTAACCATACTTCCATTTTAATTCGGGCATATTTTCGAAGTTCATCCCATAAATGCCGGCGATAAACGTTAACGGTGCGAAGATAGTACTCACAATGGTGAGCGTTTTAATGATCTGGTTCATCACATTTCCAGTGCTGGCCATATACGCATCATTGATACTATTCAGTTGTGTACGTATGCTATCGCCTATTTCAAGCAATGTATTCACATGTTCAGCCATGTCATGGAGACCTTCGCGAGCAACTGGACCAAGAAGACGCTGACCTTGCCTGAGAAGGATGATGAGCTCATTGCGTAGAGGCCAAAGCTGTCGGCGAGCAACTCGGTGATTAAATCTCACTTGATAAGCTCGGTTGAGAATCGAAGGAGAAGGTTTTAATAAAGCAAGTTCCTCCAAATCATCGAGAAAAACACTCATCGATTCAAGCATTGGCAAATGGCTATCTAAAATATCGTCGACAACAAAATGAAATAGGTTATCCAAGTCGATCGCTTTGACATTATTGGATTTAGCATTCAACCAAGCTTCAAGGTCACCAAATGAACGTTGCGGATTCTCCTGAATTGTAATAAGCATGCGATTGGTAAGTACTAAATTATATTGTGCACTGATTAAGTGGGTTGGATCAGTAGCATGAGAAAACTCATGCAGTACTGCCAATACACTATTGTTCGTGGAATGAATTCTTGACTTCTGAGGAAAAGTTAGGAGAATTTCAATTACGCTTGGCTCCAATGACAGTAATGACAGGTATTGACGTAACTGATCTATATTGCCGAGGCCACGGAATTGCAACCACATCAACGATTGGGAATTTAAAATGGTCTGCAATTCATCACATGTTTGCACATGAGAAGTGCGCACTTCTTTCGCATCAAACTGAAGAATTTTGCAAGACAATGGCGCTCGACCACCATGCAAAAACAAGTGTGCCGGTAAATCGCCTGGACGATCGTGTAAGGGTAATGGCTCGGGAATACTGTCGGGGGCTAGGCGATCACCAGATTTAAATAGAGACTGATCGCTTGATGAATCGGACATGTTGAAAGATCATCAATTCCATTATGAGTGTTTTTTCTAATTACGATCAAGAGTACGGATTCGTTTAAGAATGAAATCTATTGCATACGGGAGACTTCAGCACGAATTGCATATTTTTTTAGCGATTCTTGCAATTGCATGGCAATTGAATAGTCAATGCAATCAATCGTATGCTTAGCACCATCCATTAAAGAAAGAAACTCACCTGGTGCTTTGCTAAGTAAACGAGCAAAGCATTGTTGAATCTCATAGGTATGAAATAATTGATTATGTATAGAAAATGAAATCGCCCAATTTGGGGGCATTAACTCATGACCGTCAATTCTTTGTATTCCCTCAAGGTCAGAAACAATGAACAGATCATCCCCAGGTTCAATGATTGTGAACCGTGATGGGAATATCTTCAAACTGCTGCGTGGTGACGAACGTCGGCCGATGACCGTGATTCCATAGCCTTCTTCGAGTCGTGATATGGATAAACCGTTAAGCGTATCGGTTTGCTCAATCGAATATTTAACAATCAGTAAATTTCGTCCATGAAAGCGAATGACTTGTTCAACGGATTCGCCAAAGGCAGTGGCGATAATCGCGTCAGCTGCAATATCAGTGGTTGAAATAAGAGAGATACCACCTAATAACTGACTCATCGAATCAGAGGAGGACAAATGCTTTGTAACGATCGAGAGATTTAACTTGGGATCAATTTTCTGGAGTTCTAAGGCCCAACGTAAATTACTGATTAAATCTTTGCAGAGCAAGGCTGCTCCAGTTAGTTTACCTTTTTTTGCCAACTTCATTGCCTTCGCCATTGATAAACCTGTTTCAGACTGAGAATCAACACGGAGAACTCCGAAACCCTGCGAACGTAATAATCTAGAGACAATTTGATTGAGTTCCATTCCATCGACTAAGAGCATGGAGTCAACACCTCGTTTGATGCGTTCATGTCTCCGCAATCCCAAACGTCGACTCAATATTTGGTCTAATATTAGGGCTACAAATAATGATGTTAAAACCGTACCAATAATGGCATAGATAAGGGTTATGAATAAGACAAATAAGGGGAATTGCATGACTGATTGCTTGCTTTCGTCAATCAAGACATTGACAGGATCAACAAATTCACCTTTTAGGAGTGCAACGGTCACGAAAACGCCTGTTTGCAGATTTATTTTGTCGAAACTGAATGTCAGTGTTCCCAATACAAGTAAGAAAATCAATAAGAGTACTAGATAGTCATAGATTTGCAAGTTTCGCAGACGGTTGCTGATGTTACTCTTTAGTTCTTCTAGTTTGTAAAGCAAGCGATTAATGATTGACTGTAATTCAATTTTTTGGTGAGACCGTTTGAATCGATAGGGGCGTAGGGATGACTCTGATAAGATGAATTTCTTATGCTTAGGTATTAATTCTTGCTGAAGTCGTAATTCTCGTTGATGAATTGAGGAGTAATCAAATAGATCTGGATCTGCCTTAGTGAACCGATAGCCATGGCCTTCCATCTGAAAACAGAGATCGTCGTCCGCATTTATAAGTGATTGTGTTGTTGCATTGGCTGTCAGCAATAATGGATCAACAATCACTAACTTAGGAATTCTGCTTTCAATTAATGAGTTGATATCGCCTTGCTGCTTAGACGACCGCACGACAATAACAGCGTTAGGATTTAATACACGAGCTTGCAAGGCTGCTTCAAGATTATTTGTTGAATTGGAACTCAGGAAAAGGATGCTTCGCGCACTGCCAACATCTGCCTGAGAAAGTATGGATGGTTCTCTCATATCACCCAGAACCATCGAATGGCACATCTTATTTTTAAGAGATTTTGATAGCCACTTGGGTTCATTTTCATTGATGCACTTAATGCTGATGTTTGTCGGCATCAAGCGCTCAATACATGTCTGCGCTAATGTTCCAACGCCACAGATCAGCACCAACGAGCGATTCATAAAATTCAGAATCTTCTAGAAATTTAGCTTGTACGCAATCCTGTCTTTGCATCGAACCTAAAAACTTTTGATTGTTGCCATGTCACAAAGAGTCGTTCTGGACACTGAAATGACGGCTCCGCGACCATCCTTAGGCCGCCTTCGGCGGATTCAAGATAAAGAAGTTGCGTGTTGCCGAGCCATTCTCGTGAGACAAGCCGACAAGGGAGTCCTGATTCACTGAATTTCAGGTCTTCGGGACGTATGGCTTGGATCTGATGATCACGAGGCTTCAGACAATTGATTTGAGGTCGACCTAAAAATTGGGCGACAAACAGTGAGTTCGGATTGTTATAGAGATGGATGGGTGTATCCAACTGGACGATTTCTCCGTTGTTAATAATTGCAATTTTATTTGCCATTGCCAATGCCTCATTTTGATCATGTGTGACATACACAGTTGGCTTTCCTTGATCCAAGATTAGGCGTCGTAATTCAGGTCGAATTTGCTCACGTAATTGTGCATCTAAATTACTCATTGGTTCATCAAGCAAATACACCATTGCATTTCTAAGTAGTGCACGGGCAAGTGCAACCCTCTGTCTTTGACCACCAGACAGAGCTGAGGGCCGGTGATTTGCACGATCTGCCAACTGGACAAGATCAAGAATGTGTTGAATTCTTCGCGATCTTTCCTCGATGCGCACACCACGAATTCGCAATCCGAGCTCGAGATTTTCGTAGACAGTTAAATGAGGAAGCAGAGCATAACTCTGAAAAACCATACCCACGGCCCGCTCTGAGGGAGGTAGGTGTGTGACATCACGATTGCCAAACTTGATAGTGCCCTGCTGGCAACGATCTAAGCCCGCAATCAAACGAAGCGTAGAGCTTTTCCCACAGCCACTGGGACCCACCAGAACAAGGCACTCATCCTGTTTGACAGAAAAACTCAAATCATGAACAATCCATTTTGCATTGATTTGCCGTCCAACAGATTGAAGTTCGAGGGTCATCCTTTTACTGCTCCACTGGTGAGTCCTGAAACAATCGGCTTTTGAAAAACGATCACTAAAAGTATGAGTGGGATCGCGCCAAGTACCGTTGCGGCAGCGTAGGCACCGTAGGGGACCGAATGAATTGATGAACCAGCAATACGCGCCATTGCAACTGGAAGGGTGAGCTTCGATGTTTCACTGATCCATGTTAGAGCAATCGGATATTCATTCCATGAGAACAAGAAAACGAGGATTGCTGTGCTAGCAATTGCTGGAGCTAGTAACGGGATATAGATCCAGCGAAAACGATTGATTAACGTCAGTCCTTCAACACGCGCTGCATCATCCAGCTCCGGCGGGATGGATGTGAATGCGCTGCCTAATAATAATATCGCAAGCGGTTGTGACAAGGCTGTGTACGGCAAAGCCAGAGCAAAAAGATTATTTCCTAAGGAGAGAGCTCTTGCAATTTCCAGTAAGGCGAGAAATAGCAATACATACGGAAAGAGTGCACAACCAACAAGTATTATGCGGATGAGATTTGACTTTGTTGTTGATAATTTGCTGAGCGAATATGCAGCTGGAAGTGCGATAATCAGCGTGAGTAGTGTGGCAAGGATGCCAACAAACAAG
The DNA here is from genome assembly GCF_025128215.1 of Synechococcus sp. CS-197. Classification (NCBI taxonomy): domain Bacteria; kingdom Bacillati; phylum Cyanobacteriota; class Cyanophyceae; order Synechococcales; family Synechococcaceae; genus Synechococcus; species Synechococcus sp. CS-197. The sequence goes on from NZ_JAHLZC010000021.1 coordinate 261,208, forward strand.
CTGTTAATCAGATACAGAAAAAATGGAGGATTGGCTGAGATCACACTGCGATAGTGTTCCAGCGTCCAACGGTTTGCCATTGTCTCAAATGGAGTGACTAAGGCTTGATCTGTTGAAAATGATGTATAAAGTTGCCAAAGGAGCGGTGCCAATGACCATGCAAGAAGGAGAATAATCGAAGCTGATTTAAGTTTCATTCTGTCACTGCCATTGATCCGCGTTGATTCAAGAGAATCATTAACCACCAGCCAAAAGCCACGATTGTGCTCAACAGAACAAAGCTGGCAATCATGATGGTAGCGCTATATCCAAAGTCGAGGAATCGCAGAGCATTCCAATAGGCATAGAGCGCAAGGCTTTCAGTGCTGCTGGCTGGTCCTCCTCCTGTCATCACTTGTACGAGGTCAAACACACCAAAAGCCTGTGCCAGCCTGAATGTCATCGCGAGCCCCAGATAGGGTTTCAATAATGGCAATGTAATCTTGCGAAAGCAAGTGAACGATGAAGCTCCTTCGAGAGTACAAGCTTCATAAAGATCGTTTGGAATGCTTTGTAGTCCTGCAAGCAAAATCAGAGCAACGAATGGCGTTGTTTTCCAAACATCGGCGTACACTAATGCAATCCATGCAAAGGATGGATCCCCCAGTATGTTCAGCGATATTCCTGATAGAGATGTGAATTGATCGATAGGTCCGTATGGCGTATTGAAGATCCATCGCCAACCAAGTGCCATTACGGTTGTTGGTAATGCCCATGGGATTAATGCTGCCGAGCGAATCAGTCCCCTTTTTCTCATTGGTTGGTGAAGAAGTAGTGCAATCGCTAGGCCCAGGAGAAGCTCGAAGCCAACGGACGCAAATGCAAAGCGGAGTGTTTGTATGAGGTCTTGCCAATAGCGTTGATCATGCATGAGTCGCAACCAATTGGCTCCATCATTTGCGATTGGCTGGAGCCCCGTTAACACTGAATCCGCATGAAAACTCAGCCATGCGTATCGGAGTAAGGGCAGTCCAAAGACACTTGCTAATAAAAGAAATGCAGGAATCAGTAGATAGACAACAGTCATTTCATCAGTCCTCCTGCCGCAAGCATGATTTGTTCTGAGGTACTTGTTGCATTCTTCATCGATATTTTTGCAGTCAATTCCTGTGTAAGAGATTCACTAAGGTTGCGCTGAAGGACGTCACTAAGTTGGGCATAGACTGGCGTCTCAGGTCGCATTCTGCCAACCTTAAGAGCCTTATAGAGTTCAATAATGTAGGGATATTTTTCGAGCATTATTGGATCTTCGTAGATAGATTTTAGCGTTGGTGTATATCCATACTCTTCAAACATTTTCAATTGCGACTCTTTCGACGTTAAAAATTTGAAAGCCTCGATCACTGCTTCTTTGTGTTTAGATCCTTTGAGCAAACTAAAACCCCAACTCCCGACTGTTGATGCGGGTGAAGCTCCTGGAGCTGCGACCATTGTCGATATTCCAACCTTTCCTCGTACGCGACTGTCTTCTTTTTGAAGTTCGGCCCATGCATAGGGCCAGTTGCGCATGAATGCACTATCACCGGACTTGAAGCTCTGCAAGGTTTCAGATTCAGCATAGTTGGTTACTGCTTCTGGGCTGATGCCCTCTTGAATCAAATCAGTAAGCCATTGTGCTGCATTCACCCCTGGTTTTTGATCCAAACCAAAAGTTCCACGATCTGGATTAAACCAATTACCGCCAAAACCATCAATCATTTCGAGATAGACACAACTTAATCCTTCATATTGGCGTCCCTGCCATACGTATCCCCAGGGTACTTTTTTGTTGTTTTGAAGATTGCGACTCACAGCCACCAACTCATCTGGTGTTGATGGTGGTTTCTCCATGAGATCTGTTCGCCAGAACAACAGGCCAATATCAGCGACCAAAGGCCATCGGTATAAAACACCTTGATAGTTATTCCCTAGCTGGGCACCATTGGTTAAATCGTTGATGTCTGATTCGTCAAATCCGTTGTCCAGTGCTTCAAGCCACCCTGCTCGCGCATACTTCGGTAGCCACGTGATATCCATCAACAGGGCGTCAAAGGGGGTGTCTCCTAACAACAAGCTACTGATTGCCAGATCGGATATTGCTTCTGTTTCAAGGGGACCACGAATGACGTCGAGGTGAATTGACTTCTCATACTTTTGATTAAAATCCTTCACCAGATCTCTTGTCGAGTCAGCAAAAGGAGCAGGCATCAAAATTGTGACGGGTTCAATTTCCTGAGCAGTCAATGTCGGAATCAAGACAAGGGAAAGAACGAGTGACAACCCGATTGTCAGCCCGACCGATAGTTTCTTGCGCCAACGAAACATCAGCTTCAATCCACGGTTTCTAGTGACTGCATTTGTTCATTAGCCCAGTCTGTAACCGTAAACTCGTCAACCGCATCAACCATTTTTTTCATTCTGGAGACTTGTTCTTCTTGCGGTAAAGCCAATGCAGTTTCAATTGCATCATCCATTTGTTTATGTGAGTATGGATTTGTTAAAAGAGCTCCATCAAGCACAACTGAAGCCCCTGTAAATTCTGACAAAACAAGAACCCCGTCTCTGCCTTTACGTGCAGCCACATATTCCTTGGCCACGAGATTGAGACCATCCCTTAAGGGTGTAATCCAGCAAATATCCGACTTTGAAAACCACGCAATCATTTCCTCATAGGGGATACGGTTGGTTGAAAAGCGAATTGGCACCCAATCAATCAAACTGAACCGTCCATTGATACGCCCTGCCGTTTCTTCAATCAGTCGTTGAGTTTCTTCATAGATTTTCATCCCTGAAGCAGCTGCAACGCAAGCCAACATCAAAACTACCTTTCCATGCAGATCCGGCCGCCTCTCCAGTAATCGCTCGAATGCGAGTAGAAGTTCTTCATTCCCCTTTGTGTAGTCGACGCGGCTTGCTGAGAGAATGAGCTTTCGCCCCTTTTTTGTGTCTTCATCAATTTTCTTGCTTAACTCAGCAACATCGTTGCGTACGGCGAGGGTCTGAATCACGTCTGGTGAGGTACCGACAGGTGAAGAGACGAGTTTAACTTTACGATTCTTGTATTTAAGCCATGGTGTTTCAGTTGGTTCAGTTAAAGCAGAACCAAATTTTAGGAATTTCGTTGCAACACTCTCTTTCGGCCCTTTTTCAACGCCAAGCAGACAGCTTGCAGCACGGGCAAAATTTTCTGTGTAGCGCGGTATGTGGAATCCAACCACATCGCAAGCTAATAAACTCTCGATGATTTGTTTTCTCCACGGCAGTATGGCAAAGACGTCATTGCCTGGAAATGGCGTGTGATGAAAAAATGCTATTTTTAAATCAGGACGTTTCTCACGGATAAAACCTGAAACGAGCCATAAGTTGTAGTCGTGAATCCAAACTGTGGCACCTTCTGCTGCTTCAGCGCAGGCAGCATTAGCAAATCGTTGATTAACCTCTTCAAATATTTGCCAATTTGCATTGTTTACATCAAAATATGTTGGAAATGTATGAAGAATTGGCCAAAATGATTCTTTTGATGTTACGTGGTAAAAACTTGAAATTTGTTCTTGCTCAAGCGGGATCCTCCTCAACGAAAAAGTTGCGGGATTGTTCATTACAATCCTTTCGTCGCGTTCGTTTTTTACATCATCAACTCGACGCCATGCAATCCATGTGCCATTCTCTCTACTGCGAAATAAGTTTCTTAGGGTTGGTATGATGCCATTGGGGCTTTTTTGGTCTCTCCAAATTCGATTTCCGAGTTCGTCGGTTGACTCATCAAATGGAGTTCGATGATAGAGAATGATAAAGTCACTTTTGCCTTCATTTATCAGCATTTCTCGAAAAAACAGTTAATCCACTTCCACCATTATGCAAAATCAGTGATTTGTCAATCGTTTATGAGGTTTGTAATCCCTTCAGTGCTTCCAAAACCTCCTGAGCGTGGCCTACGGGCCTCACACCTGTCCATCGCGCTTGAACGACACCAGAAGGATCGATCAAAAAAGTGTGTCGTAGTGAATATGGCGCCATCCAGGAGCCGTAGCTGCGACTGACGACGCCATCATGGTCGGAAAGAAGGGTGAAGCCGAGGTCTTCGCTGTTGCAGAACGATTCGTGGTCTTCCACAGAATCAGCACTGATGGCTGTGATTTCACAGTTCAGCTTTTGAAATTCAGTCAGAGTATCTTGAAAGCCATGGGCTTCGATTGTGCACCCTGAAGTGAAATCTCTGGGATAGAAGTAGAGAACCAGCCACCGTCCACTCCAATCAGAGAGCGTCCAACGATTTTTCTCTGGATCGTTGAGGTTGGTTCCCGCAAGCTCAAAATCTGGAGCTGATGAACCTATTTCCGGTGCTACACCTCCAAGCGCCCAGGTTTTGCCCGGACGCAATGTGATCGCAGCGGCTGCCACTAAACCTGATTGCAGCAGTTGGCGCCGGTTCATCAACACAGTGATTGGATCAAAGACGGGCTAAATCAATTCCCAGGGACTTGGCGTAAGCACCGAGACCCTTTTTCTGAATCGTTTTCAAAGCGCGGGTTGTGATCCGCAGGTTGACCCATCGCTTGCCTTCAGCCCACCACAGGCGGCGCTGTTGCAGGTTGGCCTGTTGCAGCTTCTTGGTACGAATGTGGGAATGGCTGACAGCCATGCCGTTATTGGCTTTCGTACCCGTGAGCTGACACACCCTCGACATGATCCCGATCCCTTGAAAACGTGGCACTTGCCAAGGGCCAATCTTAGCAAACGGGCCTCAACCCCTCTGTTGCAGCAGCCTGGACATCAAGCTTGTGGCTTTGGACTGAAATTGTCCGAGCTCTTCGGGCTCAAGCCCACCCACTGCTAAGCGCGCCAGATCGTAGAGATGGTGAGCAAGGTCGACCGCCAGTTGATGGCTGGGCGACGTTGCCCCATCCGCGATCACAACAGAACCCGATTCGAGCTTCAGCAGCTCTTCAACCAGTGGATGCTGTTGATTCACCAGCAGCACATGGTGTTCTGGGAGACCAGGCAGTCTCTGTTCCATCAGCGCACCAATATCGTTCATTCTGCGCATCTGTTCAGGCAGCAAGATCAAGGCTGCAGGCGCATCAGCCCCTCCCTTCAACGCTTGGACTTGCACGGTGACTTTGTCGTTGCTGAGCGACTCCTTCACCAGTGTCCTAAGGGATTCGCCCTTGGTTTCACCTTCACGGTCGCTTAATTCCGGCTGGTCGTCTTGAAGACTCCGATCCAGTTCAGAATCAACGCGCTGGAATGTGAGCTCATTTTCTTGCGATTCCAGCCAGGGAATGAATTGACTATCGAGGACTGTTTCGGCAAAAATGACCTCCGCACCTTGACTTTTCCACAATGATAGTGCCCCTGCTTGAGCGATTTCATCCGTACAGTACAAAACGCGATTTTGGTTTTCACTGGCTTGGCGATTTTTGTAATTGGTTATTGTTGTATACGATTTAGCGTTGGCAGTTAACACATCTGAATTGTCGTCTGTGGATGCTGTCGTTTGAAATAAAATCAAGTCTGATACTTGCTCTGCAAATTTTTCGTCTTCCATCGCACCGATCTTAACGAAAGGTGCCAATGAATCCCACGCTTCAGCGTATTGATCGGGACTTTCATCTTTCAGAACACGGAGCTTGTCGGCAACCTTCTTTGAGACGAACTGCCCGATCGATCGAACTCGACGATCGGTCTGCAGAGCACTTCGGCTTACGTTGAGAGGAATGTCAGGAGAGTCGAGGACGCCCCGCAGTGGCAAGAGATACCGAGGAACAACTTCCTTGATCGAGTCGCTGACAAACACCTGGTTGCAGTACAGCTTGATCTCTCCCTTTTCCCAGTCAGCTCGACCTGTTTGTTTGGGGAAAAACAGAATCCCTTGAAGGCTGTATGGGTAATCAGTGTTCAGATGGACCCAAAGGAGTGGGTCACCTTGGAATGGATAGAGATACCGGTAGAGGTCAATGTAGTCCTGATCGTCGAGCTCCCTTGCACTGCGTCGCCAGGGGGCGTTCATCTTGTTGATTGTTTCTCCCTCTAGTTGAACAGGTACTGCCATAAAGTCGCAGTAGGTGTTGATCAGCGTCTTGATTCGAGTTGGTTCCAGGTATTCGAGTTCTTCCTCAAGCAGGTGGAGAATAATATCTGTTCCCGCTTCAGTTCTTTGCCCCTCTGATAACGAGTAATTGGGAGATCCATCACAGCTCCAATGCACTGCAGAGCTGTCTGGTCGGGCAGAGAACGTGGATATTTCAACGCGTTCGGCCACCATAAAGCTGGAGTAAAAGCCCAGGCCAAAATGACCGATTATTGCTTCGCTGTTTTGCTTGTATTTTTCTAGGAAATCTTCTGCACTGGAAAATGCAACTTGATTGATGTATCGCTTCACTTCGTCGGCTGTCATGCCGATTCCGTTATCGCTGATTGTGAGCGTTTTTTTCTCTCGATCAATCCGAACTTGAATTTTACCGTCTTCGCCTTCCAGGCAATCGCCAGCCATCGAAGCCATGCGTCTCTTGCTGATGGCATCCACGCCATTGCTCACCAGCTCTCTTAGGAAAACCTCGTGCCCAGAATAAACAGCCTTTTTAATAATTGGAAAAATATTTTCAGTATGAATCTGAATTTGACCGTTCTCTTCTTGCACAGCCATTGCAACAATAAAATTCTATTTTACGTGCACACTGCTTCCCTCCCAATATCCCCTTGGGTGGGGGTTTCCGAACCCTCTTCTGTGATCGCGGATCGTGTTGATGCCGTTTGCTACTTGACTTTTTGAAGATCGCTTCGTTCTTCAGCTAAAATCGCTCCATCAACTGGACAAACTTGTAAACAGATACCGCAGTCAATGCAAGTGTCAAAGTCGATCCAATAAAAATCAGTCCCTTTTTTGTTTTTTCCTTTTCCTGGTTGAATGCACGCCACCGGGCAGGCGTCAACGCAATCTGCAACTCCTTCGCAGACATCAGTGACGATGGTATGTGCCATGAATTTTTAAGGGCGAATCCGATCTTAGTCGCCGACCCATTCCAATGAGTTGCAACCTGCTTCCCTCAAGCGTTCTTCCGCCTCGGCTTTGGTTTCACAGGGATGATGGTCAACCTGACAGCTCAGTCCCCTGCGGTGAAGACCGGCCTGTGCCTGCAGCGCCTGCTCCATGGACGAGTTTTGGGAGTAACACAGGAGAATTCGATCGGTTCGGCTGGTCGTCATCGCGAAGGCTCCTGGCAGATCCCTGAGGTCGTCCACACAAAAGCTGAATCCAAGGCCAGTGGCATCCTTGCCCCTGGCTCCCAGTCGCTGCACAACTGTGTCGTAGCGGCCACCACGAGCCACAACCACAGGCGACGACGTCCCTCGACAGACGAGTTGGAACACGATGCCGTCATACAAGGCATACATCGGTTGAAACGTTGGATCGAGCTGAAGGCTGATACCTGTCGTTTCGGCCAGTGGGCTGAGATGGTTGATCAGCCTTGTGAGTTGCTGAAGTACGGGTGCGTCTGGGAATGCGTCTTTGAGCTGGCTGATCACAGCATCCGGAGCCCCCCGACGATCCAGCCACTGCTGGAGGTGAGCATGTTGGGGTTGGGTGTTGATCAGTTCGCGTAGTGCGAGACGATCCAGTTGGGTCAGGCAGTTCCTGTAGGCCGGATGGTCTTGCTCGTCAACGTTTTTCAGAAGCAATTGCATCAAGCCTGTGTGGCCGATCAGCAGTTGCGGCGGCTCGCTCAGCGGGAGTGCCAGGGCTTTGAACGATGCCATCAACAGTGACAGCAGTTCCAGCTCTGCTTCCACCCCACGGGCTCCGAACAGCTCCACCCCGCAATGCAGTTTTTCCTCAATGCAGAGTCCGCCCTCGTCAGCCTGACGCCCCTCAAATACGGTGCCATGGCTCCAGAGTCTCAAGGGCCGTCGACGATTCTGGAATCGCGTGCAGGCCGCCCGAGCAATGGATGCTGTCATCTCAGGGCGCAAGCCCAAGGGTTCGTCCGCAACGAGTCGAACAATGTCGCGACTGTCGATGGCCCCCCCTGCTTTGAGCGTGTCCATGCGCTCAATCCTTGGTGGTGCGACTTCTTCATAGCCCCAGAGCCTGTAGACCGCTGCCAGTGCTTCCCTTAATTCATGGTTGCGTTGAACCTGCTGAGGGTTCAGATCCCTCACACCGGAGGCAGGCTGAAGGGCCATCACGATGAATCGTCGATCAGATCAGGATCCCACGTCTTGGTGCACTCCATAGCCCTCACCTGGCATGGGTGACACCTTGGCGAGCTCCTGTTTCAGCGGATGGTGGAGCGCCGTGCCTGTGGCCAAGATTCGTCCGGAATGGAGCTGGAAGCTTTCTCCGCGGTAATCGTTCACCACGCCGCCAGCCAGTTGCACCAGTGCCGCACCAGCGGCCAAGTCCCAGGGCGCCAAACCCCTCTCCCAGTAGCCATCCAGGCGACCCGCGGCCACAAAGGCCAGGTCGACGGCAGCGGCACCACCGCGGCGCACTCCCCTTGTGCGGTGCGTCATCCATGCAAATTCGGCATAGTTGTTGTCCAGCACTTCACGGCGGTCATAGGCAAACCCCGTCACCAGAAGACTCTCTTCAAGGCTTGAGCAGTCGGAGACGCTGATTTTCTGGTCGTTCAGAAACGATCCCTCTCCGGGGCAACACCAGTACATCTCATTGAGAAACGGGACGGAGATGGCTCCCAGTACTGGCTGATCACGCCAGACCAGGCCGATTGACGTGGCAAAGAGTGGGTAGCTGTGGGCAAAGTTGGTGGTTCCATCGAGTGGGTCGACGCACCAGCAGAGATCCGCCACATGGTCGCTGGCGCCAGACTCCTCCGCGAGAACAGCAATCTCAGGGGTTAAACGGGACAGTAGTCCCAGCACTTCAGCCTCAGCTGCGTGATCCGCTGCTGTAACCAGGTCACCTGACCTGCCTTTTTCTTGAATTGAGTTCAGCTTGCCGAAGTGCCTCATCAACGTGTCGCCGCCTCGCTTGGCTGCCTGGAGCGCAACGGCAGACAGTGATTTGAGCCGTTCTGCAGACAATCCAGCTTCTGCGGCCACGGCGTAGCAATCAAGACCTCTTGGCATTACTCCTCATCCAATGGCAGACCACGGGTCACAACCCCCTTGCCGAAGTGTCGGCCGAACTGAAGCTCGTAGACCTCATCCTCATCCTGGGTTTCCGCCTCCAATGGACCGATGGCGCGTGCCACACAGAGAAGGCCATACCCTTTGGCCCGCAGCTCCCGGGACAAGCCCATCGCTTCACGTTGGTCGAGCTCGCCGTCTAACACCCTGACCGCACAGGACGTACAGCACCCATTTCGACAGGAAAACGGCAGGGGATCTCCCTGGCGTTCAAAGCTCTGCAGGATGTACTCGCCTTCCTGCACGTCATGACTGATCACCCGTCCCTCTTGACGCCAGTGGATGGTGATGCGGTGACTCGGCATCAATGCGACTCCTCAGGGACTGCCCTGCTACATTCTCACTTGCCCCATCAGCCGCTGGAGAGGTGGCCGAGTGGTCGAAGGCGCAGCACTGGAAATGCTGTATAGGGGCAACTCTATCGAGGGTTCGAATCCCTCCCTCTCCGCTTCCACACCGGCCCTAAGGCCGGTTTTTTTTTGCCAATGGTGGGAACTGCGGCAGTCCCCACGGGTTCATGCCGCAAGACGACGGCTCAACCGAAGCGGCCGGACACGTAGTCCTGAGTGGCCTGTTGGGTGGGTGCGTTGAAGATTTTTTCAGTCTCGTTGAATTCAACGAGATAACCGACCTTGCCGGAGCCTCCCTCGACCGCTTCAGCGTTGTAGAAGGCGGTCATGTCACTCACCCGCACAGCCTGTTGCATGTTGTGGGTGACGATCACGATGGTGAAGCTCTTCTTGAGCTCATGCATGGTTTCTTCGATCTTCAGTGTTGAGATCGGGTCCAGAGCTGAACAGGGCTCATCCATCAGGATGACTTCGGGCTGGATGGCAATGGTTCGTGCGATGCAGAGCCGCTGCTGCTGGCCTCCAGAGAGGGAATATCCACTCTCATTGAGCTTGTCCTTGCATTCGTCCCAAACGGCCGCCTGTCGCAAGGAGCGTTCAACCAGCTCATCCATATCCCCTGTAAAGCCATTGATACGGGCGCCGAAGGCGATGTTTTCGTAGATCGACTTCGGGAATGGGTTGGGTTGCTGGAACACCATGCCAATTCGTCGCCTGACCTCAACAGGATCGACTGATGGGTCGTAGAGATCGGCACCATCAAAGAGGACGCGTCCCCGCAATGAGCAACCTTCGATGAGGTCGTTCATGCGGTTGAGAGCTCGCAAAACTGTTGACTTACCACAACCTGATGGTCCGATGAAGGCTGTGACTTTTCCGCGAGGGATGTCGCAGTAAACGTTTTTGACGGCCTCATAGCTGCCGTAGCTGATGGTGGCGTTTTGGATCGAGATGCAGGTGTTTTCGGAAACAGGCTGAGGAGTCAATGTGGAATCAGGCATGGTTAGGGAGAAAAGACAGGTCGGCGGACTTGAGTGAATTATTTAGACGCGAACTGGCCCAGCCAGCGCGCGAAAAGGTTCAAGCCAAGGATGAACAGAACCAGTACAAAGGAGGCAGCCCATGCCAGCTCGTTCTGCGCCTCGTAAGGCATGATTGCGAAGTTGTAAATCAGAACAGACAAGGTCGCGATGGGATTGAAGACTCCATCGATCCCTTCCGACCAAAAGGGTGAAAAGAGTGCTGTAAAAATCAGTGGAGCGGTTTCACCAGCCGCTCTTGCAATCGACAACACCACGCCGGTGGCGATTGGAGTAAACGCTGTAGGGAGCGTGATCCTTACGACCGTGACGAATTTGGAGGCGCCAACGCCGAGAGCGCCGCGACGAAGATCGTCTGAAACAAGCTTTAGGCCTTCATCTGTGGTTTTAATCACAGTGGGAAGCATGAGGATTGACAATGCCATGCCTCCAGCAGCTGCGCTGTAGGCATTGCCAAACAAAATCCTGCTGGTGACGATCGTTCCATAGATGAACACACCGGCAATGATTGAAGGAACGCCAGACAAAACATTGGTTCCAAATCGGATAAATTGCGCGAATTTTCCACCTCGTGAGTATTCGGCAAGGAAAATTCCGCCGCCAACACCCACAGGAATGGCGATGACAGCTGCAATCAAGGTGACAACGATGCTGCCGATAATGGCATTGGCAATGCCACCGCCTTCCAAGCCTGGTGGTGGCGGCAATTCAGTTAACAACGTGAGGCTGATTTTTTGCCCGCCTTTGATCAGGACATAAACCAACACTGCAATCAAAGGAAGCACAGCAATGGCGGCAAATAAGCCGGCAATCACCGTGAGCAGTCGCGCAATCAGGTTCCGTCGTAATCCCTGCTTGTAGGCAAGGTCGGGAACGCCATTGGCGAGGCGATGGGAAGAGGAGAAGGTCATGATCAGTACTTAAGGCTCAAGCGCTTAACCAGCCATTGTGCGAAAACATTCACCGCAAGGCTAAGGATCATCAAGATGAATGCTGCATACATCAGTGATGAAACCTGGCTTCCATCGGCTTCCCCAAACTGATTGGCGAGCATGGCAGCAATCGTGTTTCCAGGGGCCAGAAGCGAGGGACTAAAATTATTTGAGTTTCCGATGATCATCGTGACCGCCATCGTTTCCCCCATGGCTCTTCCAAGGGCAAGCATCACACCACCAACAATTCCAGAAATAGCTGCTGGAAGTAACACATTAAGAACTGCTCCCCAACGGGTGGTGCCAACGCCATAAGCGGCTTGGCGAAGTTTGTCGGGAACCTGATTCAATGAGTCTCTAGAAATCGATGTGATGATGGGCAGGATCATCACCACGAGAATCAAAATTGCTGGCGCTGTGCCTGGACCAATGGGCGGTGATGAGAAAATTGGTAACCACTCAAACGTTGCATAGAGAAATTCGAGAAAGGGTCTGATGAAGGGCTCCATCACAAAAATGGCCCAAAGCCCAAGCACCACCGATGGAATCGCGGCTAACAGCTCAACCATCACGCCGATCACGTTGCGTATCCGCAAAGGAATGATGTTTTCGGTGATGAACACTGCGGTTCCCACGCCGAGAGGCACGGCGATCAACAACGACAGCATCGAGGTGACGATCGTTCCGTAAATGGCTGTGAAAGCGCCGTACTCGTCATCGACCGGATTCCAGTTGGACGTGACCAAAAATTTCAAGCCGTAACGGCCCATCGATTCCAGTGACCCCCAGAAGACGACGATGAGGATGGCGAACAACACCACGGCCACCATCGAGGCGAGGGTGACGGCTAGGTATTTGAAGCTCACATCCACCACCTTTTCCGATGGTGGACGGCGCCTCAGGAGATACAGCTCCTTGGACTCGGACATCCCGCTTTGGCAAAGACGACTGAAACGTAACGGTCGAACCCCATGGAATTCACTAAGGACGCTTTAACGCAAGCTGCTTCAGACCTTGTCACGGACTGGGAGGCAGCGGTTTGGACCGTTAGCTTGGAAGCCCCCACAGGCGTCTATGGGACGGATCGTCGGAATCGACCTGGGTACGACCAACTCCGTTGTTGCTGTTCTCGAGGCAGGTCGCCCTGTGGTGATAGCGAACGCCGAGGGGACCAGAACCACCCCCTCTGTTGTTGGCTACACCAAAGACAACGAGCTGCTGGTGGGTCAGCCTGCCCGCAGGCAGCTGGTGCTGAACCCACGCAACACCTTCTCGAACCTCAAACGTTTCGTTGGTCGGAGCTGGGATGAACTCGATGACAGCTCCCTCACCGTGCCTTACACCGTGAGGGCCAATCCTCAGGGCAATGTGCGCGTCGCTTGCCCGCAAACCGAACGGGAATATGCCGCTGAGGAGCTGGTTGCCAGCATCCTGCGCAAGCTTGTGGACGATGCTTCGACTTACCTCGGTGAAGAGGTGGAAGCCGCTGTGATTACGGTTCCCGCTTACTTCAACGATGCCCAACGCCAAGCCACACGGGATGCGGGTCGACTAGCCGGACTGACGGTTGAACGCATCCTGAACGAGCCGACCGCAGCCGCTCTGGCCTATGGATTTGACCGTAGTGCCGTGCGCCGTGCCCTGGTTTTCGACCTAGGCGGAGGCACCTTCGACGTGTCCTTGCTGAGGATCGCCAATGGTGTGTTTGATGTGAAAGCCACCAATGGCGATACCCAGCTGGGCGGGAACGATTTTGATCAACGCATTGTTGACTGGCTCGCCGAAGCGTTTCTCAAAGAGCACAACCTTGATCTCCGCCGTGACCGCCAAGCCCTGCAACGCCTGACCGAAGCTGCCGAAAAGGCCAAACAAGAGCTCTCAGGTGTGAGCACAACACCGGTGTCGCTCCCCTTCATTGCCACTGGGCCTGATGGGCCCTTGCATATCGAAACCACACTGGATCGTGAAACATTTGAGGGGTTGTGCCCCGATCTGCTCGATCGCCTGATGTTGCCTGTGCAGTCGGCTCTGAGGGATTCGGGCTGGAGTGCTGAGGACATTGACGATGTGGTGCTGGTTGGTGGAAGCACGCGGATGCCGATGGTGCAGCAACTGGTGAGAACGCTTGTTCCCAACGACCCTTGCCAATCCGTGAACCCCGATGAGGTGGTGGCCATCGGTGCCGCGGTTCAGGCCGGAATCATCACCGGGGATCTGAGAGATCTTCTTCTCAACGACGTCACGCCCCTGTCCCTCGGTCTGGAAACCATTGGCGGCTTGATGAAGGTTCTGATTCCAAGGAATACGGCGATTCCCGTGCGTCAGTCCGATGTGTTCAGCACCTCGGAACCCAACCAGTCTTCCGTCGAGATTCACGTTTGGCAGGGGGAGCGTCAGATGGCCACTGACAACAAATCCCTGGGGCGTTTCCGTCTCTCCGGTATCCCTCCAGCCCCGAGGGGTGTACCTCAAATTCAGGTTGCTTTCGATATTGATGCCAACGGCATTCTTCAGGTGAATGCCACCGATCGAACCACTGGCCGCAAACAGTCGGTGACGATCCAGGGTGGATCCACTCTCAGCGAAGACGAGATTCAGACCCTTCTCGCCGAAGCCGAGGCCAAGGCCGATGAAGACCGCCGCCGTCGCGCCACCATTGAGCGGCGCAATTCGGCCCTGACCCTTGTGGCGCAGGCGGAACGACGTTTGAGAGATGCGGCACTGGAGTTCGGACCGTATGGAGCAGAGCGCCAGCAACGTGCCGTTGAAATGGCCATGCGCGATGTGCAGGACCTACTCGAGCAAGAGGATCTCCAGGAACTGGAGCTGGCCGTAAGCGGACTGCAGGAAGCCCTGTTTGGACTGAATCGCCGCCTCACGGCCGAGCGCCGCACGGAATCGGGTCCACTCCAGGGCTTGAAAAGCACGCTCGGAACCTTGAAAGATGAGCTGTTTGCAGAGGATGACTGGGATGATGACCCCTGGTCATCTCCTCAGGACCGCTACGGCTACGACACCCGTCCGCGCAATGGACGCCGAGGTCTAGACCCCTGGGACGATGACAACTTCCGCTGAAACCGACTACTGGTCTCTCCTCGGTCTGACTCCTGATGCGGATCAGGAGACTCTGAAGCGCGCGTTTCGACGGGAAGCCCGCCGTTGGCATCCCGACCTCAATGGCAATGACCTGCAGGCAGAGGAGCGTTTCAAGCTCGTCAACGAGGCCTATGCCGTCCTCAGTAACCCCGATCGCAAAACGGAATGGATCCGTTCGCGGCAGGGACAGGCGGAAGGAAGCGATCCTTTCAGCACTGGTTTTCCCGATTTCGAGGATTACCTGGATGTGGTGTTTGGCTCTGGGCGGCGGCGGCGATCAGTCCCTGACATTGACACTCCCGAGGAGCCAGCGCGTGGCGCCGAACAGGACCCACCTCACTGGCCCGAACCGGCTCCCCAACCATCGCCACCGATTCGATCACAGGATGATCTGGAAACGGTGGTTGAGCTCTCACCAGACCAGGCACTGCTTGGCACGTTGGTGGAACTCGAACTGGGGGACGGAACGGTCGTGGAGGTGAGCACGCCCCCCCAGGCTGGTGACGGATGGCGCTTGCGGCTGGAAGGGGTGGCGCCGGGCGGAAAGGATCACTTCCTGCACTTGCGCGTGGTCACCGAGGAGGGATTGCGGATCGATGGACTCCGGGTGCACTACCGACTGGAACTGCTTCCCCCAGATGCCGCCTTGGGATGTGCCGTCGACGTCCCCACCCTGACGGGCACCGTGACGCTTCAGGTCCCTCCTGCATCGTCCAGTGGACGGTTGTTGAGATTGCGAGGGAGAGGTCTTGAGCTCGGAACCCAGAGGGGAGATCAACTCGTTGAGATCGTGATCGTGATCCCCTCGTCGTTAGAGGACGATGAGCGTGCGCTTTACCAGCGATTGCAGGAGATCAGTCTCGAACGGTCTGGCCTGGCCTGAGCGGGAAACGATGAGAGACTCGCATGGGCGATTCATTGGCATGTTGGTTCACGTTCTGCTGTTCGACGCAGGTCAGGACAGCGAAGGCATTCACTCCCTTGAGCTTTCAGGTCACACCGTGGTGCTCATGTTCGAAGACAGCGACGACGCTGAGCGTTACGCCGGACTTCTTGAAGCGCAGGATTTCCCCACACCCACTGTTGAAGCACTGGAGCTCGAGGAGGTTGAGCTGTTCTGCCGTGAGGCTGGCTACGAGGCGCGTCTGGTTGCAGCAGGGTTCGTACCCCAAACAGAAGAAGATCGTCTGATGCTTGCGCCCCCTGCCGCGAATCGGGATGTGAGCAACTGGCAGGAGAGCGAGCTGGAGAGCAGCCCGGATTCAGCGAATGGTGACAGCGCTGATCTCGATGCAGTGCGTCGACGTCTCGAGGGATTGTTGTGATCGAACCGTCCGCCGATCGAGGCCATCTGCTGACCGAGCAGACCAATCCATCCAGTGAAAACCTGGATCAGCTCTCCACCGATGCACTCATCAGCCTCTTCGTGGAAGAGGACCGACGCCCCCAGATGGCTGTGCAAGGTGCCATCAGCGCTCTGTCTGAAGCAGTGGACGCCATCGCGAAACGCCTGAAAGCTGGCGGGCGCTTGTTTTATCTGGGTGCTGGGACATCTGGACGACTCGGTGTTCTGGATGCGGCCGAATGTCCGCCGACGTTCTGCAGCCCGCCGGAGCTGGTTCAAGGTGTGCTGGCTGGGGGGCCTGCAGCCCTTCTGCGCAGCTCCGAAGGACTGGAAGATCTTGAATCGGCAGGAGCGTCCGATCTCAAGGATCGGGACTTCTCGGGAAACGACTGCCTCGTGGGCATCGCTGCAGGGGGGACGACGCCCTACGTGAAAGGTGGATTGCGTTACGCCCGTGAGCTCGGTGCACTCGCGATTGCCATGGCCTGTGTTCCCTCCGATCAGGCTCCCTTGCCGTGCGATATCGATATCCGGCTCTTAACAGGTCCTGAACTGCTAACCGGTTCCACCCGACTCAAGGCGGGCACAGCCACCAAGATGGCCCTGAACATCCTGTCCACCGGGGTCATGGTCAGGTTGGGAAAGGTGTACGGCAATCGGATGGTGGACGTTGCTGCGAGCAACAGCAAGCTCGTAGACCGATCCATGCGGATTCTGCGTGACCTCCTGGGGCTGGATCGTGCCGCCTCCCAGGCCCTTCTCGGTTTGGCGGGAGGTTCCGTGAAGCGCGCCCTTGTGATGGGCAGCTGCCAACTGGATGCTGCAGAAGCCGATGCCCTGCTGAAGGCCCATGGTTCGGACCTTCGTCAGGCACTGCTCAGCCGCGGGGTGAGTCTTCCTCAGGAGGCTGTCACGCTTCCCCAGTAGGGAGAGGTGAAGAGATCAAGGCGTTGGCGTGTGGCTTCAGGCACAACCTCTGCAGGCGTCATCAAGGCATCGGCCAGGGCGCGATGGGCCTTGGACGCCGGAGGCTCTTGGCGCATGCTCTCCATCAGACGGCTGAGGATGGGGCCGGTGGCCAGGGCGTTGGCTTTCAGGTTGCCAACCACCATTTCCACCGTGACCGCATCGTGATCGTTGTGCCAGCAATCGAAGTCGGTCACCATGCTCAGGGAGGCGTAGGCGATTTCGGCTTCCCTCGCCAAACGAGCTTCCGTGTGATTGGTCATGCCAATCACGTCGCAACCCCAACGGCGATACAGCTCACTTTCCGCGCGGGTGGAAAACGCCGGTCCTTCCATGCAGAGGTAGGTTCCGCCCCGGTGCAGATGGTGTCCGGTGGGCATCTCCATGGATGCCGCGGTCGCCAGGAGGTCACTGAGTCGTGAACAGAAGGGATCGGCAAGGCTGACGTGAGCCACGCAGCCATCGCCAAAAAACGATTGCGGGCGCTGCATCGTGCGATCGATGAATTGATCAGGAACCACCATGTCGCGGGGGCGGAGATGCTCTCGTAATGACCCGACGGCTGAAACCGAGACCAGCCAGCGCACGCCAAGGCTTCGCAAAGCCCAGACGTTGGCCCGGTAGGGAACTTCACTGGGAAGCAGATGGTGATGCCGTCCGTGGCGCGCCAGAAAGACGATGTCCACACCATTGAGTCGCCCAACCCTGAAGGCGTCGGATGGTGGGCCGAACGGGGTCTCCAGCTCAACCTCACGGACATCCTCGAGGGCATCGATGGCATAAAGGCCGCTTCCACCGATCACGCCCACCTTGGCCGAGTCGAGCGAGGGCGAGGCGGAAATGTTGCTCATGGCTTGCGTGAGTCACTCGATTTATCCACTTGCCTAGCATGGTGTTTTGGTGTTGAAGCTTTGACCACGGTTCTCATGACCACGGACGCCGGCCAGATCAAGCTGGAGATGTTCGACAACGATGCCCCGAACACCGTGGCCAACTTCGTCAAGCTGGCAAAAGATGGGTTTTATGACGGACTCGCTTTCCATCGCGTGATCGACGGTTTCATGGCCCAGGGTGGTTGCCCCAACAGCCGCGAAGGATCCCGAGGCATGCCTGGAACGGGTGGCCCCGGCTACACGATCGACTGCGAAATCAACAGCAAAAAGCACGTCCCGGGTGCGTTATCGATGGCGCATGCCGGCAAGAACACCGGTGGAAGCCAATTCTTCATCGTGCATGAAGCCCAACCCCATCTCGATGGTGTGCACACCGTTTTCGGTCAGACCGGTGACATGGATGTGGTGCTGGCCCTCAAAAACGGCTCCAAGATTCAATCGGTCACGGTTCAGGACCAGTGAATCAAGGCGGGCTGGTCTCCAGCGGGGAACCAGCCCCAGCCCTGTTGGGAGCTGCCCAGCGATGCAAGGCTGAGCTCTTTGCGTTCCAGGGTTTGCGGTGGATGGGAGATCTGTTCTGGATTGACCGCATGGAGCAGACCCATCCGAGACGTTGCCGCCCAGCTGGCCATCGTCGTCAGCAGGGTTTTGAGTGTGGCAGCCTCTGGTTCCGTCCCCTGCAGTGACCAGACAAATCTGGGCCGCTCCCACAGCGCCAGCAGACGCGGCGCCTGTTCTGCCTGCAGTTGAAGGCCGTGCTCCTGGCTCAGTGTTTCGACACGGTGCAAGAGCTCCGATAACTCCCCCTCATCGGTGGAAGAACTGTCGAGACAGATCACCCAATGAGACCGTTGCTGGTGATCATCCATTAAATGCCCCAGCTTCTCCCTTTTGGTGGCGAGGTACTCAGCATTGAAGTCGCCGAGGGCTGGTTTCATCGGCACCCGCTTCACCACCTCAAGGCCATAGCCGCCTAAACCGGCAATTTTTCTTGGATTATTGGTCAACAGATTCAAGCGATGAATGCCGAGATCGCTGAGAATCTGCGCTCCAACGCCATAGTTGCGCAAATCCGGCGCGAATCCGAGCTTTTCATTGGCCTCGACGGTGTCAAGACCTCCCTCCTGCAGGCTGTAGGCCTTGAACTTGTTGATGAGGCCGATTCCACGGCCTTCCTGGCGCAGGTACACGACCACACCTTCCCCCTCGGCTTCGATGCGCTTTAGGGCGCTGTGCAACTGGTCACGGCAGTCACAACGCAGCGAGCCAAACGCATCTCCGGTGAGGCATTCGGAGTGCATCCGCACTAAAACCGGTTCTTGCAGATGGCTCGGGTCCCCTTTGACCAGAGCCACGTGCTCACTGCCATCGAGCTCGTTGCGGTAGCCGATCGCCAGAAATGAACCGAATTCAGTGGGAAGCGAGCATTGGGCAGAACGCACAACAAAGCGTTCGTTCTCCAGCCGGTAGCGGATCAGATCTTCAATGCTGATCAGTTTCAGCCCTTTCTCTCTGGCGTAAACCTGAAGTTCCGGAAGCCGGGCCATGGAGCCGTCTGGATTCTGGATTTCGCAAATCACACCCGAGGGGTACAGACCCGACATTTGGGCAAGATCAACAGCGGCTTCGGTATGTCCGGCGCGTTTGAGGACGCCCCCGGGACGAGCACGCAGCGGAAAAATATGACCTGGTCGGCGCAGATCCGCAGGTTTGGCGTCCGGTTGGATGGCGATTTGGATCGTGCGTGATCGGTCATCAGCCGAAATTCCCGTCGAAACACCGTGCTCAGGTCCGGCGTCGATGCTGACCGTGAAGGCCGTCTGGTTGGCGTCGGTGTTGCGATCCACCATCAAAGGAAGATCCAGGGCATCGAGGCGATCCCCCTGCATCGCCAAACAGATCAATCCCCTGGCTTCTGTGGCCATGAAATTGATCTGTTCCGGGGTGGCGAACTGGGCTGCGCAGATCAGGTCGCCTTCGTTCTCCCGTCGCTCATCGTCGACGACAACAACACATTCACCGTTGCGAATGGCCTTGAGCGCATCAGGAATGGTGTCAAACAGAGTTTGAGATTGCGTTGATTGATCGACAGAATCGGGCAGAGCTCTCGATGTCCTGAGTTCAGACACCATTATCGACGCCGGTACGATCGGTTGATGTGATGGCGCAGGGATGGTGAATCAACGGGTTGCCGTGGTGGGTGCCTCGGGATACGGAGGGCTCCAAACCTTGCGCCTCCTCAAAGAGCACCCCTCCTTCCAGGTGAGCTTTCTGGCGGGCGAGCGATCAGCAGGACGTTCCTGGAGTGAGATCTGCCCCTTTCTCCCTCTCGAGGGTGATCGCGTTGTTGAAGCTGCCGATCCGGAGCGCATCGCTGCAACGTCGGACTTCGCCGTTCTGAGCTTGCCGAACGGTTTGGCCAGCAAGTTGGTGCCTCCTCTGCTCGAGCGGGGCGTGAGGGTCGTCGATCTCTCGGCGGACTATCGCTACAAATCGCTGGATCAATGGTCTTCTGTCTACGTGCAGGAGGCCAGGAGCTCTGCGAGAACAGATCATGATCTCTGTCGGGAAGCCATTTACGGCCTGCCCGAATGGCATCAGCAGGACATTGCCGACGCGCGATTGGTTGCAGCACCTGGCTGTTTCCCAACAGCAAGTCTCCTGCCCTTGCTCCCCTTCCTCAAGCAGGGATTGATCGAGAGTGATGGCTTGATCATTGATGCCAAAACGGGCACGTCCGGTGGAGGGCGCGCAGCGAAGGAGCACCTGCTGCTTGCTGAGGCCTCCGAATCGATTGCCCCTTACGGCGTGATCGGGCACCGTCACACCTCTGAAATCGAACAGTTGGCCAGCAACGTCGCCGGCTGCCCCATCCAACTTCAGTTCACGCCCCACCTTGTGCCGATGGTGCGTGGACTTCTCTCGACTGTGTACGCCAGGCTGAGGGATCCCGGGCTGACTGCAGAAGACTGCACCACAGTGCTGCAGACCGTTTATCAGGCCCATCCCTGCGTCGAGGTTCTGCCAGTGGGCACCTATCCAGCGACGAAATGGGCCAAGCACACAAACCGCGCCATGCTTTCGGTGCAAGTTGATACACGCACCGGTCGACTCGTGCTGATGAGCGCCGTGGACAACCTGCTCAAAGGCCAGGCTGGACAGGGTGTTCAGTGCCTCAACCTAATGGCGGGACTCAAGCCCACTGAGGGATTGCCCCTGACGCCGTTCTACCCCTGAACAAAGGCCTGTCCCTTGCGTCTCCACTCCACGCCTGCAAGGGCTGTGGCCCAGGGAAGGAGCCGATGCTCCTGACGTTGAATCCTCCTGGCGAGTGTTGCTGCGTCATCGCTTGCGAGCACGGGAACTGCCGCCTGGGCGATGACCGCGCCTGAATCCACATCGGCTTGAACGTGATGGACGCTGCAGCCGGCGATCCTGACTCCTGTAGCGAGCGCTTGACCAACGGCATCCAACCCTTTGAACGCAGGAAGGAGGGAGGGATGGAGGTTGATCAGCCTGCCGGCGTAAGCGTCGATCAGAACCGGTGTGACGATTCGCATCCAACCCGCCATGACGACTGCTTCGACATCAGCCGCCCGGAATGCAGACACCAACGCGTGATCCAGGGATTCACGGGTGCTGTGTTGTCTGTGATCAATGAGCTGGCAGGGAATCTGAAGGCGTTCAGCCCGCTCCCGGGCTCCACATCTTGGGTTGTTCACAATCAGCAACTGCAAAGAGGCCTCGAGGCATCCCTCTGATGTGGCCTTGTACAGAGCTTCGAGATTGCTGCCAGAGCCAGACGCCATGACGCCGATCCGCAGCGGCGGCGAGAACTGCGGCCAGGCTCCGATTGCCGGAACAATCAATTCAGGAGGATCTTGTTCAAGGATCTGGCTAGTGTCTGAACACGCGGGCATCTGGATTTCATGTCCCATCTCTCCATCCTGCCCACTCTGGTCAACGATCTCGACCTGCTGGCTTCTGCATTGCGTGCCGAAGGTTTTGCAGTGGCCATTGGCGGGCAACTCTGTTCCTTCGGAACGCAACACAACGTGGCTCTTGCGGCCACCCATGCCAAGGGGATTGCCCTCGGCTGGTCTTGGAACCGCCACCATGACTCCCTCAATGTGGTGGTGGATCTCGGCAGGCCGTCGCAGGCCGTTTCAGTGGAGCAGGCCCTCAGCCGGGTTCTGCGTCGCTATGCCTTGCAGAAAGCCCTGAGCGACGCCAGCCAACAGAACCTTGCTGTGGCCGGTGTTGACAACCAGCTCACCATTCCGTCGCCAGCATCCGTACGGTGATGTTGGGAGGCGTCAGCACCCATCTGGATCTCAGCAATCCAGCTGCCCAGACCATCGGTGTTGTTCTGCAGTGGACTCCAAGGCAGTCGGTTCAGACCATTTCGCTGCCCGTCTGGACCCCTGGCTCCTACACGGTTCGTGATCCGTCTCAGCATCTGCACAGCCTTTCAGCCGTTCAGGGTGAACGCACGCTGTTGTTGGAACGTCGTTCCCCGGAGTGCTGGCAGTTCTCGTGTGAGCCTGGCGAACCGTTGTGCATTCGCTACCGGCTTGAGGCCAGGCAGCTCACTGTGCGTACCAATCACCTAGATCCTGAGTTCGCCTCTCTCAGCCTTCCCGCTGTGGTGATGTTGGTGGAAGGTGAACGTTGGAATGAACATCGCCTTCAGATTTCCGTACCAGAGCATTGGTCTGTGGCGGTGCCCCTTGGACAGGACGGGAGCGGCTCGGTGTTTGTGGCCGAGGATTTTGATCATCTCGTGGATGCTCCGGTCCATGCCGGCAGCTTTGATCCGGAGCCTTTGTGTGTGCGCGGGCAGACGCATTCGTTAATTCTGCTCGGCTCTCCACCCTGCGGTTGGCCGTCTGGTTTCAAGCACGATCTCGAAGCAGTTTGCACAGCTGTTTGTGATCTGGTGCAGTCCGATCCATCCGCCGATCAGGAGTATCAGCTCGTGATCCAGACCCTGGAGCAGGGGTATGGAGGCTTGGAGCATGACAACGCCTCCGTGATGCAGTTTCCCTGGCCAACGCTTCAAGAGCCAGGCGGGTATCGCAAGCTTCTTCAACTGGTGGGCCATGAATATCTGCACCAGTGGAACGTGCGCAGACTCCGTCCCAGCGAGTTCATTCCTTACCGCTACGACAGGCCTGTCATCAGTGACGGCCTCTGGTTTGCAGAAGGAGTCACGAGTTACTTCGATCTTGCCCTTCCTTTGCTTGCGGGACTTTCCTCTCGCCTGGATCTGCTCAAAGACTTAGGAGCAGACCTGTCCCATGTGCTGTTGAACCCGGGGGTCGCCATTCAATCGCTGGCCGACAGTTCGAGGGAAGCGTGGGTGAGGCTCTACAAACAGACACCAGCCAATGCTCACAGTCAGATCAGCTATTACCGGTTAGGCACAGCGTTGGCGTTTTGCCTTGATGTTCACCTGCGTCAATCGCAACACTCTCTGGCAGAGGTGTTGCGTTGTCTGTGGAACCGCTTCGGAGTGCATGGACGGGGTTATCGACGTTCTGATTTGCTTGCCTGTTTCAGCGAGTATTCCAAGGATCTTGAAACACTCTTGCCGGATTGGTTAGACGGTCGATCGGCACTGCCGATTGAGGCCAGCCTTCAACGGATCGGGTTGTCACTGAATCCAGTGCGTGACAAAACACCCTCGGCAGGCTGGCTCATCCGAGAGCGACAGGGCCGGGTCTGGATTGATCGCACCGATGTTGATGGTCCTGCGCAACGGGGAGGGTTGGTGGCTGGAGATGAAGTGGTGGCTCTGCGCGACTGGCGCTGCCACTCTGTTCAACGCTGTTCAGAGCTCCTGCAAGGCGATTCCAACCTCAAGGTGACGTACAGCCGGAGGGGAGTGCTCAAAACCACGGACCTCCTTCTCCAAGATCCAGGGGTGGACCGACATGAACTGGCCTGGGATCCTGGGGCAACCCAGGCTGAACGTGCCCTACGCGATCAATGGTTCGGCTTCCTCTGAAACAGAACCTGTCAGCACTGCTGAAGCGGATGCAGCGCCCAGGGGTGGGCATCGTCCTGGTCAGCACGGCCTCACTGCTGGTGGTTGTTTCCCTCGTGGGTGTCACCGCAGAAAAAGACAGCGGGGCGAGGCGCCCCTCGCTGCTTGATCTTCTCAATGATGTGGGCAAGGACAAGGATTCCGGCCGAACGATCGAGGGTGAGCCACCCGTTCCTCCCAAGGCGTTGTCCTGGTCATCCCCCTTGGCACGCCAGTGTTCCGGAATCGATCCGAGCGTTCGCAAGCGCTTGTTGCAACGCAAGCGCACCCTGTCCGAGCAACGCAAAACCATCCCTGCCGATCCAACCAACTTCGGAACCCGTTATCGACGCAATCCGTGGGGCCAACCCCTCAACCCTGATCCGAGGGTGGTGGTGCTGCATGAAACCGTGTATTCCCTTGGTTCAGCCCTGAACACCTTTCAGACGCCCCATCCCCGTGATGAGGATCAAGTGAGTTACCACACCCTGATTGGTTTGGATGGGGCGATCGTGGATCTTGTCGATCCCCTGCAGCGCGCCTTCGGCGCTGGTTATTCGGCTTTCCTGGGCGAATGGGCTGTGACCAACGCCAAATTCAAGGGTTCAGTGAATAACTTCGCGCTTCATTTGAGTTTGGAAACTCCCAAGGACGGACATGACAACGACAAGCGTCACAGCGGGTACACGCCAGCGCAATATGACGCGATGGCCCTTGTTCTCGACAATTGGATCGAGCGATTTGGCTTTCAGCCTGCAGCCATCACAACCCATCAACATGTAGACCTTGGTGGCGTGCGAGCTGATCCACGCAGCTTCTCATGGGCTGATTTGCAAATTCGTCTAGCGGCCCTTGGAAAGCTTTGCCTTTAACAGGCAATCTCCACAGGGAGTGACTTAGATGAGATAAGCCTTCGCCGGTTGTCGCGCGCTGTAGATCAGTCCATGAAGGGCGGGATCCTGCATGTAGCGCAAAATCCTCGCCGGATAATCGAGCTTGCCGTTGTGCAGATAGGCCAGGGTGGCAATGGCCTTCGCATCCACATAAGAACGGCTGGCGATCAGAATTGCTCCCTGATCGAGACCGAGTTCACTCTTCAGCCTTGATAACTTCGCTGCAAGCAG
The DNA here is from genome assembly GCF_025128215.1 of Synechococcus sp. CS-197. Classification (NCBI taxonomy): domain Bacteria; kingdom Bacillati; phylum Cyanobacteriota; class Cyanophyceae; order Synechococcales; family Synechococcaceae; genus Synechococcus; species Synechococcus sp. CS-197. The sequence goes on from NZ_JAHLZC010000021.1 coordinate 286,150, forward strand.
CTCGATGTTGGCATCGGGGTTCATCAGCAAGTCACGGGCTGCGCTGATCTGTTCGCTGGTGGGCTCTGCTGGAAGGCGGCCCTGGTGGATCAGTTCACTGATCCCGAGTTGCGCCGGGCCGTGGGTCTCAACCAAGCCGGAATGCACCACAAATGGAAGGTCCTCTCCAGGCTTGGAGTGCTGGATTTCATCGAAAAGAATTGCCGTGATCAGCATCGGGTTGATGCGATGGCGGAAGGCCTCGCGCTGGATTACCGGTTTCAGATCGCGCAACCGGGAGAGCGTGTTGGCGCGAAGCGGCTGCAATTGATCCACCCCTCGGGTGAAGAGCTGGGCGAGAGGGGTCTGGGGACCATGCACCCCGAACCGACGCTGCAGAAGTTCCAACTCCTCGGCACTGAAATCAGTCGGATCCGGATTGGATTCATTGGTGCTCGAGTCCGCCTGATCCTCTGTTGAAGAACGCGTTGCGATGTCGTTGATGGACAGCGGCTGCAAAGACGCGTGGAAAGCCAGGGAAGTGGCTGCCAGTGCAGCGGCAGCGCAGAGCATTCCGCGCATGGAGACAACTCGGACTGGAAACCTGTTTAGGGCCATGGGCGGAGATTAGCCGCGGTGTTCCAGTTGATGGGCAGAGAGCCGGATTGTCGATACCTTCAGTGCGTGCATGCACCTCGTGATGAGTTTCCCGGATTTCAGCGCCACTGACACCCAGATTCAATGGCAACGCTTCTGCGATCTCCTCTGGTATCACGACGATCTCGGTGTCTGGCTCGATGTCAGCCGCATGCATCTCAACGCCGCAGCATTGGCCGAGCTCACGCCTCCTCTCGAGCAGGCGTTCGAAGCGATGGGCAAGCTCGAGGCCGGTGCCATCGCCAATGCCGATGAAAACCGACAGGTGGGGCATTACTGGCTTCGTGATCCGCAGTTGGCGCCCGATCAGAGCGTGGGCCAACACATTGCCGCCGAAATCAACGATATCGAGCAATTCGGACAGGCTGTCGTTAACGGTGAAATCAAGTCCCCCACGGGCGAGCCGTTCACAGACGTGCTCTGGATCGGCATCGGAGGTAGCGGTCTTGGTCCTCTTTTAATGGTTCGCGCCCTGCAGGACACAGGCAAAGGTCTGCCTTTCCATTTCTTCGACAATGTCGATCCGAATGGCATGAGCCGTGTTCTCGGTGAACTTGGCGACGCCTTGCGCACGACGCTCGTGGTCACCGTCAGCAAGTCAGGAGGGACGCCTGAGCCCCACCTGGGCATGGAGCAAGCCCGTCACCGAGTGGAGTCTCTGGGGGGCAATTGGCCGGGTCAGGCGGTCGCCATCACCATGGCCAACAGTCATCTGGATCAGCAGGCCAAGGAAGAGACCTGGCTGAAACGGTTCGACATGTTCGATTGGGTGGGTGGGCGCACCAGCATCACCAGTGCCGTGGGCCTGTTGCCCGGAGCCCTGATCGGCAGCGATATCCGCGATTTCCTGGCTGGTGCTGCTCAGATGGATCAGGCCACCCGCGTCGCCGATGTGCGGCGCAATCCTGCTGCTCTGATGGCAGCTGCCTGGTACACCGCAGGAGAAGGGAAGGGGAAGCGCGACATGGTGGTGCTGCCTTACCGCGATCGGCTGGAAGTCTTCAGCCGTTATCTGCAGCAGCTGGTGATGGAGTCCCTCGGCAAGCGGCTTGATCGCAGCGGAGCCGTTGCCCATCAGGGCATCGCTGTCTACGGCAACAAGGGTTCAACCGATCAGCATGCCTATGTTCAGCAGCTCCGTGATGGCGTCGATAACTTCTTCGTCACCTTTATCGAAGTTCTGCAGGATGTGGACGATATTCCCGAGATCAACGGCGAGCGTCCTGGAGACTTCCTCGATGGATTCGTGCAGGGCACCCGATCGGCGCTCACCGAAGGAGGGCGGCAAAGCCTGAGCATCAGCATGCGCACGTTCGATTCCCGCAGACTCGGGGCATTGATCGCCCTGTTTGAACGTGCTGTGGGCTTCTACGGCGAGCTTGTGAACATCAATGCCTACCACCAGCCGGGTGTTGAAGCTGGGAAGAAGGCTGCTGCAGCGATCCTGAAACTTCAAAAGCAGGTGGAAGAGGTGCTCAGTGATGGCACCTCTCGGTCAGTTCTGGAGATTCAGCAGGCCATCGGTGAGGGTTCCGATGAAGCCATCTTCTGGATCCTGCGTCATCTCACCGGAAACAACCGCGGTTACCAGGCCCAGGGATCCTGGGACAGCCCTGCGTCCTTGCGCTTCGCCAAGGGTTGAGCAGGGTCAGGATGGCACCAGATTGACAAGCTTTCCCGGAACCACGATCACGCGCCGGGGAGGCTTGCCCTCAAGCCATCTCTCTGCGACGTCACTGGCCAAAGCCAATTCCTCCAACGTCTCCTTGCTGCAATCCGCTGGAACAGTGATCGTTCCGCGCACCTTGCCCTTCACCTGAATCACCAAATCAACGGTGTCACGCACCAATGCAGCGGGGTCATGCAAAGGCCATGGTTGCTTGTGAACGCTGTCTTGGCCGCCGAGGCTGAACCAGAATTCCTCGGCCAGATGGGGCGCAAACGGAGCGAGCAGGCGGATCAGCGCTGAAACTGCTTCGGCTTGTACAGCCCGTGACGCTTCAGGGAGAGCACCCGAGAGGGTATTGGAGAGCTTCATCAACTCTGAAATCGCCGTGTTGAATTGGAAATCGCCCTTCAGATCGTCACTGACCGCTTCGATGGCGGTGTGCACAGCACGGCGGATTTCCCCCTCTTTGTCAGACAGGCCAGAGCCCTCAGGAGGATCAACGGGGTCGCCGAGCAGCTGATCCTGGTCATCCGAGCGCACGCTCTCGATCAGGCGCCAGAGTCGTTGCAGGAATCGGAACTGACCTTCAACATCGGCGTCGTCCCATTCGAGATCTTTTTCAGGCGGTGCCTTGAACAGGATGAACATCCGTGCCGTGTCAGCTCCGTAGCGGTCGATCACGGCCGCTGGATCCACACCGTTGTACTTCGACTTCGACATTTTCTCGAACAGCACCTCAAGCTCGCCGCCGTCCACCGGATCTTTAGGTGCGTTCTCGTCACTGACCTCAGAAGGCGCCACGTAACGACCCGTGCGGGGATTGCGGTAGGTCACGCCCTGAACCATCCCCTGGGTGAGTAGACGCTCGAACGGCTCTCGGATGTTCAGTAATCCACGATCACGCAGCGCTTTGGTGAAGAAACGGGAATACAGAAGATGAAGGATGGCGTGTTCGATGCCGCCCACGTATTGCTGCACGGGCAGCCAGCGTTCCACTGCATCCGCATCAAACGCCCGTTCCGTGTTGTGCGGATCGGCAAAACGCAGGAAGTACCACGATGAGCACATGAAGGTGTCCATGGTGTCCGTTTCCCGGCGTGCGTCTCGTCCGCAGCTGGGGCATTTCACGTTCACCCAGGACTGCAAAGAAGCCAGAGGAGATCCGCCTTTGCCTTGAAGATCCACATCCTTGGGCAAGGTCACCGGAAGCTGATCCGCCGGCACGGGCACAGCGCCGCAGTGATCACAGTGAATGACCGGAATCGGGCAACCCCAGTAGCGCTGACGGGAAATCAGCCAGTCCCTCAGCCTGTACTGGCGTTTGGGCCGAGCCCAGCCCAACTCCTGACCATGAGCTGTGATCTCCTGCCTGGCTTCCTCGCTCGATTGACCATCGAAGCGGCCGCTGTTCAACAGAATCCCCGGGCCTGTCCAGGCCTCGCCATCACTGAGATGGTCACTGGTGCCGGCAGCCTGGATCACCCGTTTCACCGGAAGCTCGTAGGTGCGGGCAAACAGGAAGTCGCGCTCATCGTGGGCTGGAACTCCCATCACAGCCCCGGTGCCGTAGCCGGCGAGAACGTAGTCAGCGATCCAGATCGGGATTGATTCGCCGTTGGCCGGGTTCACTGCAGTGGCCCCGATGGGCACACCACGCTTGGGTCGATCATCCGCTGTGCGTTCATCCGCACTGAGCTCTCCCACGAGATCCCTGAAGGCGGCAACGGATTCGCGCTGGTGCTCCGCGGTGAGCGTTGCGACCAGGGGATGCTCAGGAGCCAGCACCACGTAGCTCACACCATGCAGGGTGTCTGCCCGAGTGGTGAAAACCGTGATCACCGCATCGTCGTGATCGCTGACGCGGAAATCAATCTCCGCTCCGATGGAACGACCGATCCAGTTGGCCTGCATCGTGCGCACCCGCTCGGGCCATCCCTTCAGCAGGTCAAGGTCGTCGAGCAGTGCGTCGGCGTAGTTGGTGATGCGCAGGAACCACTGCCTGAGATTTTTCTGTTCAACAAGGGCCCCGGATCGCCAGGAGCGCCCTTCACTATCAACCTGCTCATTGGCCAGCACGGTTTGGTCGACAGGATCCCAGTTGACCGTGGCGTCTTTCTGGTACGCCAGTCCCTGGTCCATGAGCTCCAGAAAGAGCCACTGGGTCCAGCGGTAGTAGTCCGCGTGACAGGTGGCTTGCTCCCTTGACCAATCGATGGACAGCCCCAGACGTGCCAGCTGGGCTTTCATCTGTTCGATGTTGCGATCGGTCCAGACCCCTGGATCCACCTGACGTTCAATCGCTGCATTCTCAGCGGGGAGTCCGAACGCATCCCAGCCCATGGGGTGCAGAACCGAATCTCCGCGCATGCGTTGAGCTCTGGCAATCACATCGGTGATCACGTAATTGCGCACATGGCCCATGTGCAGGCTCCCCGATGGATAGGGAAACATCGAGAGGGCATAAAACGCGTTCTGACCGGGCTCCGGTGAACGGGTTGCATAGAGATCGTCTTGTTGCCACTGGCTTTGCCAGCGCTGCTCGAGCGCAATGGGGTCGTACCGATCCGGGCGGTCAGAGGCCGATGCGGTGGCGGAGGAAGACTTGGAGGCCGTCACGGCACGAAAACACCTGGGGGGATCGTGACATAACCAGGGAACGGATTCGCTGGGTCAGATCAAGGTGCGAATGGTCAGCACTAACTGACGATTGACCAAAATCGGGTCGGACGCGTCATCACGCTGAACGGCCAGGTAAAGCGGGTCTTGCCACGTGAGGCGGCCGTCGATGCGTTTCCCATCACTCAGCTCGACACTGAGCGTGCGCTGATCGCGGATCCAGGATTGCAGAAGTCGGATTCCGGGAAGACTCGGATCAAAGCTTGTCGGCTCCATAGGATCACTCAGGGGAAACGAATCGCCATGCTGCAATTCAGTAAATATCAAGGTCTCGGCAACGACTTCATCTTGGTGGAGGGTCGTGATGGCCGGCTTTCGGAGAGCATCGTCTCTCCCGATTCTGACTGGGTCCGAAAAATTTGCGATCGCCGTTTCGGCCTTGGCGGCGATGGCTTGATTCTGGCGCTGCCTCCTCAGGGCCAGGGCGAACTGCGCATGCGCATTTTTAACGCCGATGGTTCGGAAGCTGAGATGTGCGGAAACGGAATCCGCTGCCTCGCCCGTTTCCTCGCCGACAGTGATGGCGATAGCCCCGGACGCAGCTGGAGCATTGAAACGCCAGCCGGGATGATCATTCCCGAACTTCAACAGGACGGACAAATCCGCGTCGATATGGGCGCTCCGTTCTTGAAGCCTGAGATGGTTCCGACGCTCTTGAGCCCGGACGCCAAGGGCTTGCCCCGCGGTGAAGTGTCCCGAGAAGGACTCACACTTTCATTGGCAGCAGTGGGGATGGGGAACCCCCATGTGGTGGTTCCCGTGGACGATCTGGAGGCGATTCCGTTTGAAGCACTGGGTGCTCAGCTCGAATGCGACCCGCTCTTCCCTGCGAAAACCAACGTTCACTTTCTCAAGGTGCATGGCCGTCAGCATCTGGAGATTCGCGTCTGGGAACGGGGAGCAGGTCCAACCCTGGCTTGTGGGACCGGGGCCTGCGCCACTTTGGTGGCGGCCGTTCTGATGGGACTTAGCGACAGCGAGGCAACCGTGGTCCTTCCCGGCGGTCCCCTCAGCATCCGTTGGTCTGATCAGCAGGGGTCGGTCTTCATGACCGGTCCAGCTGTGGCTGTCTTCGACGGCGTCATGAATCCAGACCTGATGCCTGAGGGGCGTCCTGATGGGTTGGCAGCCGAACCCAAGCCCTTGGAGTCTTCAACGCCTCCAGGGTTTGACTGCGCCAACGACTGCAAAGAGGGCTGCAGGCAACCTGATCGTTGTCTGCGCGAGGAGGCCCAGGCCAAGGTTCAAGCGTTTCTGGCATCCACGTCCCTGGATTCCATGATCAATCTCGCCGGAGATTCCCTCGAGCAGCGCACGCTGTCCCGCATCCAGCGTGATGGACAAGGCTGACGCGAGGCCGATTTACCTCGATGCCTGTGCCACCACACCCCTGCGACCGGGAGTGCAGCAGAGGATGGTTGCGGTTCAGAATCAAGCCTGGGGCAATCCTTCCAGCCTCCACTGTTTCGGGATCGCCGCAGCGGAAGCCCTGGAACGCACAAGGGTTGAAATCGCTTCACTGCTCGGCGCTGAAGCCAACGAGGTTCTGATTACTTCAGGAGCCACTGAATCCATTCATCTCGGACTTCGAGGCTTGGCGTCGTCCCTCCCGCCTGGTCGGATCGTGATCTCCGCTGTTGAGCATCCTGCTGTCACGGCGGCGGCGCAGGCCCTGACCCCATTGGGGTGGCAGGTGTGCATGGCCCCTGTGGATGCCCAGGGCACCATCCAGCTGGATCGTTTCGCCGAGCTGCTGCAGCCCCCCACGCGCCTGGTGTCTGTGATCTGGGGACAGAGCGAGGTGGGCACGCTTCAACCGATCCAGACGATCGGCGCACTCTGCCGCCAGCACGGCATTCCTCTCCACACCGATGCCACCCAGGTGATCAGCCAGGCCCTTCCAGACTGGAGCACCTTGCCGGTGGATTTACTCACCGCGTCAGCTCACAAATGTGGTGGACCCAGGGGCGTGGGCCTGCTGTTGGTACGCGGAGCCTGGAAACAGCAACTCACCGCGCTGTTGACCGGTGGTGGGCAGGAGAGCAACTTGCGCAGTGGAACCGAATCCGCCGTTTTGCTCGCTGGCATGGCTGAGGCGCTCTCGCAGATCCAACGCTGTGGCGTGGATGCCCTGTCCAACAGTGGCAACGGCATCCGGCGGCTCAGGGATGCACTGGAGCTGCAGCTCGGTCAACGATTCGGTGTCGCAACGATCGGCCAGCCTGACCAGCGTCTTCCGCATCACTTGGCTTTGCTGCTTCGCGACCGTTCAGGCCAACCGTTGTCTGGTCGGCGCATGGTGCGTGTTCTCGATCGGGAAGGATTGGCCGTGAGCAGCGGAAGTGCCTGCTCGTCGGGGCGGGACACCGACAGCAGCGTGCTGACAGCGATGGGTCTCCCAAGGGAGATGAGACGCTCGAGCTTGCGGCTCAGCCTCGGCTTCTGGAACAGCGACGATCAGATCGAGAGCATCGTTGAGCGTTTTGAACGCGCGTTGCTCACCTGCAGTGAGGCTTGAAGGCTCGATCGCAGTACGCTCCCGCCCAGTTGCATGGATGCACCGTGAGTGCTGTTCTCCCCGCTGATCTTCTCGAGGCTGAGCAGCGCACCGTGTCGGCGTTGGACGCCGTCTTCGGCGGGAGCCGCCGTGGACGCTGGATGGTGACCTGGCGTTTTGAAGGCCTGCGGGTCATGGGTCCTGCATTGCGTTTGGCCAGAACGCTGCTGGACAGCAGCCGCCCTCTGCTGGTGGCTTTTCCTGATGCAGGTGCAGCAGCGCTCGCCAAACGTGATGCGCCGGATCTCGCTGACAGTTGCGTTGATTTCATGCAGCTGCAGCGGGACCCGGCCTGGGCTGATCGAGGCCAACTGCTCCTGCTCGTTGGTGCTCAGCCCAGTGATTACGAGACTGTTGAAGCGATCTGCAACCTCTGGAAAGAGCCAGTGGTGCTCGTGAACGGCCGGCTTGAGGATGCGGGAGTCGGCATCGGCAGTGTGGCCCGTTCAAGGCGACGCGGTTTTCTGTCCACCTGGTCGACGGCATTCCATCTGGAGCCGCTTGCCCAGGGAGCTTTGATGCTGGAACGCCAGAAGGAATGGGAGCTGTTCCGCTGTGATCCCGATGGATACCGCTGGATCCAGCGGTTCGAGCAACGCCCTGATCCTGAGCAGATCGATGCGGCTCTTAGCCCATCAGCAGATGGTTTGCGCCAGACATTGGGTGCTGTGGATCGGTTGATTGACGATCTCAGAGGTTGATCACAGGCCGTAACACTTTTAGTGTGCGGTTTCCTTCTGAGTCACATGGGCATCAAGGAACGTTTTCGCTCCCTGTCGGTCATTGATGCCGCTGCCGTCGTTGTGGCCGTTGCCGCCGTCGCTGGAGTGCTCTGGAGCCCAAAACTCAGCAACGCGGTTGCCAAGGCAACAGGCTCTGTGAAGCCTGTTCTGGTGAGTGTGGATGTGCGCAATTCCAGCGCGGCAGACCCAGATCGTCTGATCAAGCAGGCCCTTGATCGCGGTCGCACCAACCTTGTGATCCGCAATCAGCCTGCTGGCAGTGCGGAACTCATCCGTGTGGATGACATCAGCAGGAAACTCGTCGCGGTGCAACCCGACGGCCGGGTCGTCTCTGCCGTTGATCCCAACCGCCAAGTGCAAGGAATTCTCGACGCCCGCTTTGTTCTGCGAAGCGATGCCAGCGTGACCGCCTCAGGGGTGGTGATGGCAGGCACCAAGCTCAAGGTGGGAACGCCTGTTGAACTGGACGGGCCTTTGTATCGACTCAACGGAATTGTTAGCGGGATCGACGTGCAATGAAGACGCTCATCCTTCCATTCGCTCTCCTTGCCGGAACGCTGCAGGCCGGAGCCATGGCCGAAGAGGTCATTCCCTTGATCTCCCCGCCAGCTCCTGAGACCCAGCAACCACTCCCTGAGCTTCAAAAGGCTCGCTCCTGCCCATCGCTGCAATCAGCTGTTCAGGCCAATCTCGGCGCCGAGACGCGGGTTTGGTCCGTCACGGTGCTGAACAGTGATGGCGATGTACTCAGCGACATCAATGGATCCATCGCTCGGATTCCCGCTTCTAACCAGAAACTGATCAGCACGGCGTACGCGCTGGATCGTCTGGGACCAGATTTCCGCTTGAAGACGCGCTTGATTCAGCGTTCGGATGGCTCGATGGAACTCAATGGAGAGGGGGATCCAGACCTTGGCATCGCTGGACTCCAGCGCTTTGCACTCGCTGCTCTGCGCCAGGGTGGATCCCTGGGTGCAACGTCCGCACCGGTCAATCTGATGGTGCGCGAGGAGCCGCGGCGGAACTGGTGGCCGAGTGACTGGCACCCGGCTGATCGTGGTTACGCCTACGGGGCTCCCATCACGCGCTTGGCCCTTACCAGCAACGCTGTTGGTGGAGCTGTCAGCGATCCCTACAACCGATTGCAGCGACTCTTTCAAAAAGAGGTGCAACGCAGGGGTGGAGCCGTGAGCATTCAGCAGGCGAAACCTCGGACCATGGCTGAAATCTCAGAGATGGGAGACCGCGACGACATGGTGGTCCTGCATGAAGAGACATCAGCTCCCATGCACTCCCTGCTCAGTCTTGCCAACACCGAAAGCCACAACTTCACAGCGGAAGTGTTGATGCGTCAGGCCGCCGATCTCTGGGATGTGAAGGCTGCCTCAAGAGCGACGGAGCGTTGGATGTGGGAACAGGGTCTCCCCATTCAAGGGCTGCGGGTTGCTGACGGAAGTGGTCTATCAAGGAACAACTGGGTGACCAGCCAGACCATTGCCGCCTTGCTGATGCGCATGGATCAGCATCCCTACGCCCCCTACTACCAAGCCTCCATGGCCATCGCCGGTCGACGGGGCACCCTCAGAAATCTCTACAGGGGCACGCCGATCGATGGACGTTTCCGCGGCAAGACGGGAACCATCCGAGGGGTTCGCAGCATCTCGGGGATTCTGCAAACCAGCGACGGCCCGCGTTACGTGAGCATGATTTCCAATGGTTCAGTCCGACCGAACACGGTGATCGGTCAGATCCTGCGTTCCGTGCTGAAATTCAGCCCGTGCCCTTCATTTGACGCACCCGTGAGGCCACGCGGCGTGCTCGGCTGATCGGGACAGCCTTCGTCTCGCTTGATTCGTTGACAGAAGCGTCAACACGGCCGGTCTGAATTTTCACCAGTTCCTGCCGACCGGCCAGCACCACCTGAGCCATTTCCTTCAGGCGCTGCTCCAATTCACCGAGGGTCTGCTCGGCATAACGGTTGGCACCGTCTTGCACACTTGACGCCTCCTGGCGACTGCGCTGAATCAAGGACTCACACTGTTGCTGGGTCTGCTGCCGGAATTGCAGTGCATCCTGATGCAAACGTTCGGCTTCGCTCTGAGCCTCTTTCTGAAGTCTCAGCCCCTCCTGACGAATCTGATCCAGCTCCTGCATGGATTGGAGGCGATTGCGCTCATGTTGTTCGCTGAGTTGACGCTTCAACTCATTGGCTTCCTGATCAAGCTGTTGACGGCGTTGCAGGGCCTCCTGTTCCAGCTGCTGTCGACGGGTGGCGTACTGCTGCTCCAGCTGGGCTTGCTTGGTTTGCATCTCCTGTTCCATCTGCGCGGACTGATGGCGCGCCGTTTGCAGAAGCTGCTCACACTGCTGGCGAACTTGTTCCCGCATCTCATTCACCTGCCGCTCAGCTTCCTGACGAATCGAGGCCTGCGCCACCAGCTGTTCGCGTTGCTGCTGCGCAGTCGCGACGATTTCGTCTGCTTGGGAACGAGCCGTGGCGATGAACTCGTCACGCTTCTCCAGCAACTGATCAGCTTGCGCCACCTGGGAAGGCATGGCCTCGCGAACCGCGTCCAGCAGCTCAACGGCATCCTGCTCGTTCACAAGCCTGCCACCGCTGAAGGGAATTCGGCTTCCCTCGAGCATGATCTCCTCAAGCTGATCGAGCTGGTCGAGTACGGAGAACCGGATCTCGCTCATCGCGACGGGGGGGCGAAAGCCGAATTAAAGAACCTTGCAAGGTCTTCCGCCACCACCCGGGGCACCATGTGATCAACTGCACCACCAAATCGGGCCACCTCTTTCACCACTGAGCTGCTCAGAAAGCTGTAGTGGGCGGATGTCGTAAGGAAAACGGTTTCGAATTCCGGGGCGAGCGATCGATTGGTGTGAGCGATCTGCAGTTCATATTCGAAATCGCTCATGGCCCGAAGTCCTCGCAGAATCAGACGCGTGCCTTGTTCTTTGGCACAGGCCACTGTCAGCCCGTCGAAACTGATCACAGACACATTGCCGAGGTGTTCCGTCGAAGCGGTGATCTGTCGCAAGCGTTGTTCGAGGGAGAAGGCCGGCGACTTCCCAGGGTTCTGCAGAACAGCGACCACCAATTCATCCACAAGGGAAGCCCCCCTCTCAATCAGGTCGAGATGCCCGAGGGTGAGAGGGTCGAAGCTGCCTGGGTACAGCGCTTTCATCCGTTCGATGGTGCGGTCGGGCGGATCCTATGCACACCGGTCTCTTTAGATTGGATCCATGCCCACCCTGATTGAGCAACCGGACCGGCTCGAACAGCGCCTGAAGGAGATCCCCACCGAGCCCGGTTGTTATCTGATGCGGGACGGAGACGATCGGCTTCTCTACGTCGGTAAATCAAAAAGCCTGCGCAGTCGTGTGCGCAGCTATTTCCGCAGCAGACACGACCTCAGCCCGCGCATCCGTTTGATGGTGCGTCAGATTTGTGACATTGAGTTCATCGTTACTGACAGCGAGGCCGAAGCACTCGCGCTGGAGTCGAATCTGATCAAGAACCAGCAGCCACACTTCAATGTGCTGCTTAAAGATGACAAGAAATATCCCTATCTCTGCATCACCTGGAGCGAAGCTTATCCACGCATTTTTATTACCCGTCGGCGCCGCTTCCGCAGCCCCCTCGATCGTTTCTACGGCCCTTACGTGGATGTGGGACTGCTCAGGAGAACCCTCTTCCTTGTGAAGAGGGTCTTTCCGCTGCGCCAGCGTCCCCGCCCTTTGCATCCCGACAGAACCTGCCTGAATTACAGCATCGGACGTTGTCCCGGTGTTTGTCAGGAAAAAATCACCTCTGATGATTACCACCGCACCCTGCGCAAGGTGGCGATGGTGTTTCAGGGGCGTAGTGATGAACTGCAGACGTTGTTGCATGCGCAGATGGATCGCTACGCAGAACGGCTGGATTTTGAGGCTGCCGCCAAGATCAGAGATCAACTCCAGGGGCTCGATCAACTCACGGCCGATCAGAAGATGAGCTTGCCTGATTCCTCGGTCAGTCGTGATGTGATCGCCATGGCCGGAGATGATCGTTTGGCTGCGGTGCAGCTGTTCCAGATGCGTGCTGGAAAGCTTGTGGGCCGCTTGGGGTATCTCGCTGACGCATCCAATCAACCATCAGGACTCACACTGCAAAAGGTGATCGAAGAGCACTACAGCCAGGTGGATTCCGTTGAAATTCCTCCGGAACTCCTGGTGCAACATTCCCTGCCTCAGCAGACACTGATTGAGGAATGGCTCTCAGAACAACGCGAACGCAAGGTTCAAATCCACTGTCCAAAGCAGCGTCAGAAGGCTGATCTCATCGAACTGGTTCAGCGCAATGCCGACTACGAATTGCAGCGCGCCAAACAAGGTCAGGAACAGCAGGCTCTGGCCACAGAGGATCTGGCCCAACTCCTCGAGCTTCCCGTCCCGCCACGACGGATCGAGGGGTATGACATCAGTCATATCCAGGGCAGCGATGCCGTTGCTTCCCAGGTTGTGTTCATCGACGGACTTCCGGCCAAGCAGCATTACCGCAAATACAAGATCCGCAGCAGCAGTATTCGCGCTGGTCACAGCGATGACTTCATGGCCATGGCCGAGATCATGCGCAGGCGTTTCCGGCGTTGGGCTCGGGCGAAAAGAGACGGTGTGGATGTGGGAGCCCTGCGCCAGAAAGGAGGGAGTGCGCTGCAAACCGATGGCCTCAACGACTGGCCCGATGTGGTGATGATCGATGGAGGGAAAGGTCAGTTATCGGCGGTGATGGAGGCCCTAAGAGAGCTCGATCTCCACGAGGATCTCAACATCTGCTCTCTGGCCAAACAACGGGAGGAAATTTTTCTTCCGGGGGAAAGCCAACCGCTCGACACGGATCAAGACCAGCTGGGAGTGGCCCTGCTGCGCCGACTTCGTGATGAAGCCCACCGCTTTGCCGTCAGCTTCCATCGCCAGCAGCGTGGAGAACGCATGAAACGGTCGCGCCTTTCCGACATTCCGGGGGTGGGTCCGAAGCGGGTGAAGGATCTGCTCGCCCATTTCCATTCGATCGATGCCATTCAGCTGGCCTCGGTGGAGACCCTCGCCAAGGCCCCCGGCGTGGGTCTTGCCCTGGCACGCGATATTCGCCGTTTTTTCCACCCTGAGGAGGACACCCAGCAGGATGGTGCCGTTCTTGAGTCGGAGCCGGTCAGCCGATGATCCGCATTCTTCCGCTGATTCTTTGTCTGATCGGCATGGTGTCAGCTCTCTGGTTGCCGACCATGGCGCACGCTTCACCGGGGCTCTGTACTGGTCCGGTTTGCGCTGACGACATCACCCGCAGTGCGAAAAACCACTGGCAACTCGTGCTGAAACTGAACGATCAACAAGGACATCGGGAAAAGGTGGTGATGAACTGCCTGGCAGGGCAACTGAGCCCGAGCGCCGGTCCCGTGGATCGGGCCTATGCCACTGCCCTGGGTCGCCGGGCCTGCCGCCTCGCTGGTGAGGGTCGCTGACGATGGACATCACCCTGGTCTTTCCTCATCAGCTGTTTGCGGACCATCCGGCCCTCCACAAGGGGCGAGCTGTCGCTCTGATCGAGGACCCACTTCTCTTTGGCACCGATCCCCAGTGGCCGATCCAGGTTCACAGGCAGCGACTCCTCCTGCACAGAGCCTCGATGACGGCCTACGCCGAGACGTTGCGAGCGCAGGGATACACAGTTTTTTATCGACGCCATCACCAAGCAAGCAACACCGAGGAGCATCTCCAAGCTCTGCGGGCTTCAGGGTTCGTCAGTTTTTACCTTGCTGATCCAGTCGACGACCTGCTCGAAAAGCGCTTGCGTCAGTTTGTCGCTCGCAGCGGTGGAGATCTGCGAATCCTCGACTCACCCATGCTTCTCACCCCTGCGTCGATGGTCGAGGAGCATTTCGCCGGCGGGCGCAAACCCTTCATGGCCAAGTTCTATGAGCACCAGCGCCGGCGGATGGGTTTGCTCCTCGATGACAACGGAGGTCCGCTTGGAGGCCAATGGAGCTTCGATGCTGATAATCGCAAAAAGCTTCCGAAAGGGATCAGCGTTCCAAGCGAGCCCTGTCATCACGGCGACGCTGAAATTGATCAAGCCCGCAGAGAGCTTGAGACGGAGACGCTTCCCTTCATTGGCAACTGGGACTTCTTCAGTTATCCCATTCGCCATGAAGACGCGGACCGATGGCTCCAGATCTTTCTCGACCAGCGATTCCGTGACTTTGGTGCCTATGAGGATGCGATCAGCACCCAGCATCGCGTGATGTGGCACAGCGTTCTCACACCAATGCTCAATGTGGGTCTCTTAACGCCACAGCAGGTTATTGATCGCACCCTCGAACGTGCTGCGGACGGTGACATTCCTCTCAATTCCCTGGAGGGATTCATTCGTCAGATTGTGGGCTGGCGGGAATTCATGGCCGTGATGTACAGACGGCATGGTGTGGCCATGCGCAAGAGCAATTTCTGGGAGTTTGAAGACCGACCAATCCCAGATGCCTTCTACACCGGCACAACGGGTCTGCCCCCGGTTGATGACGCCATTCACCACGCCTTAGCTCACGGCTACTGCCATCACATCGAACGGCTGATGCTGCTCGGCAACATCATGCTTCTCTGTGGATTTCATCCCCAACGGGTGTACCAGTGGTTCATGGAGCTGTTTGTCGATGCTTACGACTGGGTGATGGTTCCCAACGTTTTCGGAATGAGTCAGTTTGCTGATGGTGGACTCTTCACGACCAAGCCCTACCTGTCAGGGTCGAATTACGTCCGCAAGATGTCCGACTACAAGAAAGGTCCTTGGTGTGATGTCTGGGATGGCCTGTTCTGGAGCTTCATCAAACGGCACGAAGACTTTTTCCGAAAGCAGTACCGACTGGCAATGATGGCCAGAAATCTCGATCGCATGGATCCAGGCACTCTCCTGGGTCATCAACGCTGCGCTTCCGGGTTTCTTGACGGGCTTGCCTGAACCCTGTTTATCGTCTCTCCCACTGGCTCCCTGGCGATGACGCTTCCTCCTGAGGCCTATCTCTGGTTCAAGACCCTGCACATCGTGGGTGTGGTGGTCTGGTTTGCAGGCCTCTTTTATCTGGTTCGTCTCTTCATCTATCACGTGGAAGCCGAGGAGCTGGAACCCGAGGTGAGCTTGGCTTTCAAGAACCAGTACGGCCTGATGGAAAAGCGTCTGGCGAACATCATCACCACCCCTGGAATGGTTGTGGCCGTGTCGATGGCCATCGGATTGCTGGTTGCCCAACCCTCATGGCTGCAGCAGGGATGGATGCACGCCAAGCTCGCCTTCGTCGCAGCATTGCTTGCTTATCACTGGTTTTGCTACAGGCTGATGGGACAGCTGCAAGCGGGTCGCTGTGCTTGGAGCGGAAAGCAGTTACGCGCCCTCAATGAGTTGCCAACGCTGCTCCTGGTGATCGTGGTGATGCTGGTGGTGTTCAAGTCGCAGTTTCCGACCAATGCGGCAACCTGGTTCATCGTGGGTCTTGTGGTCTTCATGGCTGCATCCATTCAGTTCTATGCCCGATGGCGTCGGCTGAAAGCTGAATCCGATGCTTTGGAGTCTGGTCATGCCAGCTGAACACCATCCCCTGCGGGCGGTCCTGGAGACAGTCGGTCCTCAGAGCTGCCCTGGCGAGCTCAACTTCCACTGCCACACCATCTGCAGTGATGGAAGCCTTGAACCGAAGGATCTGATCCAACAGGCCAGCAGCAATGGGCTGCGTCACCTCGCGGTGACCGACCATCATTCCAGCGCTGCCTACCTACCGATGCAGGCCTGGCTTCGGGCCGAGCAGGAGCAAGGCCAGCCAGTGCCGACGCTTTGGACCGGCATGGAAATCAGTTGCATCCTGCGCGGCTGCTTGGTGCACATGTTGGCCCTGGGCTTTGAAGCGGGACATCCAGCTTTGGCCGCTTACAACCGTGGCGATGCAGTGGTGGGAGAAGCACTCCGTGCCGACAGCGTGGTGAAGGCCATTCACGACGCTGGTGGACTCGCCGTTCTGGCGCATCCGGCCCGCTACAGGCTTGGATTTCGTGAATTGATCGATGCCGCGACCGAGCTGGGGATCGACGGTGGCGAAGCTTGGTACGACTACGACATGCAACCGCACTGGCAATGGACCCCGATGGTCTGTGAACAGATCGATGCGCAGTTGAAGAACCTTGGCCTTTTGCGTACGTGTGGAACCGACAGCCACGGAGTTGACCTAAAGGGCCGCTAAGTTCAACCAACGTCCCTCATTGCGGGTATGGGTTTCTTCGACCGTCTGCTCAATTCCGGTTCCTCCGATTCCGACAGCTCCCGTGAAGGTTCCGGGCCCAAGCAGGCAAAACCCAAGCCCGAGGCCTACTACCTCGATAGCGACAGTTCCTCGTCGCTCGGGAACAGGGATTACATGCGCGAAGCCAAAACCATCCGCAGAACCTTCCCCGGCACCCTTGATAACCCTGGCGGCAAGGAACTCATCACCGAAGTGGATGCGCTTGATCTCAAGGTGGACAAGCGCAGCGAAGGGCTTGGAGATCCCAAGGCTGAAAAGCCCATGGAAAGTCTGATCAAAGACGGAATCCCCAAACCGGTGAAGAAAACGTTCGCCGAAACCATGACCCAGTCGGAACTGGATCAGAAACTGAAAGGCAACGCCCTGAAAGCATCCGGTGTGAACACGCCAACAGCACCGGACGCTGCACCCGTCGCTCGCAAGGAAGAGCTCAAGCCCCAGGAGGAGACTGTTGTGCCGTCGCGCGGAGGCAGTGCTCCCAGCGACAAACCCGGTTCAATCGATCCGTTCCGGGCCATGGTCCGTGACATGAAGAACTGAGCTGTCGCTCAGCGATTCAGGTCACCACCGCACTCCACTGTTCGCTCCGCTTCGAGCAGCAGGGCTCTGATCCTGTCGAGGAGTGACGCATCGGCATCACTCCACAGTTGGCGATGGGCGGCCTCCAACAAGCGTTCCGCCATGTCCCTCAGAACCCAGGGATTCGCTGTCTGCAAGAACGTCCGGATGCTGTCGTCCAGAAGCCAGCGCTCGGCAATTCGGGCATAGCACCAGTTGGGGACCGTTCCCGTTGTGGCGTCGTAAGCGAAGAGATAGTCAAGGCTGGCACCCATTTCGAAGGCCCCTTTGTACCCATGCTGTTGCATCCCCTCGATCCATCGAGGGTTGAGCAGGCGACTGCGCACAACCTTGTCGATCTCCCGCTCAAGACCATGAATCCGTAGGCGTTCGCGGCGTGAATGGTCTGCAAACAGCAGTGTGGGTGCCTGACCTCCCGCCTCTTGAACGGCGGCGGCCATGCCCCCCTGAAACTGGTAGTAATCATCAGAGTCCAGGAGGTCGTGTTCGCGGTTGTCCTGGTTGTGAAGCACCACCTGCACGGAGCGAAGGGCCTGTTCCAAACCCTGTCGGTCCTCATGGGCGACGGCTTCGCCGTCGTAACGCCATGAGCTCCAGGCGAGATAAGCCTCGCCCAGGTCAGATCGCTGCTCCCACTGACCGGAATCGATGAGAGCTTGAAGACCGGCTCCATAAGCTCCGGGTGCAGAACCGAACAGCCTCGACTGTGGCCCCTCGCTTCGGGTGCGAGCCGCCAGGGGATTGTCGCCGTCTGGTTCGTCGCGTGCGGCAACCAGGGTGAGGGCGCGATGGACCCAACCCAGGAGCTGGGGAAACGCATCCCGAAACAACCCAGACATGCGCAGCGTCACATCAACCCGTGGCCGTCCCAGCAAGCTCAGGGGGATCAGCTCGAGGTCCACCATGCGACGGGTTGGCCCGTCCCAGACCGGTCGGACGCCCAGCAAGGCCAACATCTGGGCAATGTCTTCCCCTCCGTTGCGCATCGTGGCCGTCCCCCAGACCGATAACGCCAAATGGCGCAACGGTTCACCGTGCTCCAGTTCATAGAGCTCTACCAGCTGTTCAGCACTGCGCCGCCCAAGATCCCAGGCAGCTTCCGTCGGCAATCCCCGTAGATCCACGGAGTAGAAATTGCGTCCTGTGGGCAGCACGTCATCCCGTCCCCGCGTGGGTGCTCCCGATGGACCGCTCGCAATGCGTCGCCCGGAAATCCCTGCGAGCAAAGCGTTCCGTTCCCGTGTTTCACATTGCTGCAGTCGAGGCCAAAGATCCGCCTTGATGAACGCCAGCACGGCGGGGAGCGGTGATTCCTCAAGACTGTGAATCAACGGATCTGCCAGTGGGCTGGAGACGTCCTCGATCCCTTCGGCTTCAAGGCCGAGAAGGCGTTGCAACAGCTGTTGCGCCTGGCCTTCCATCCATTCCGCTGCATCACTGACCCGACGGCAGCCTGGAACACCCAGTTCGCTCAAAACGTTTTGGTCTTGGTTGGCGAGAAGCAGCCCATCTTCATCGCCCCATGGATCGACGCAGAGACCACACTGGAGAGCGATCCATTGGGTGAGACCCGGTCGGTCCGCAACAGGAGCTCTAGCG
Organism: Synechococcus sp. CS-197; assembly: GCF_025128215.1. NCBI lineage: Bacteria > Bacillati > Cyanobacteriota > Cyanophyceae > Synechococcales > Synechococcaceae > Synechococcus > Synechococcus sp. CS-197. The sequence continues at coordinate 304,939 of NZ_JAHLZC010000021.1, forward strand.
ATTGCGATCAACAGTTCGAGCAGAGAAGCCGATGAAGGCAATTCCCCGAGTCGATGCAGGCCTGTGCGGATCTGGGCTTCCTTCAGTTCGCAGAGGTAGGTCTCGACCTGCTCCAGGGTGGCGCTCCAGTGCGCCGACTCAGTGCCGCTCTCGAGGGTGTCAGGTCGACCCGGCCAGTCCAATTCAACAAGCAGTGCCCTGAGTTGTTGTTCCAGCGCGCGGCAACGGGATGCGCCCAGCTCACGGGCCTCGATGTATTCATCGAGCAGCGATTCAAGAGACAGCAGGTTGCCGTGCAACCCAGCCCTGCCAAGCGGAGGAGTCAGGTGATCAAGGATCACGGCATGTCCGCGACGTTTGGCCTGGGATCCTTCCCCCGGGTCGTTGACGATGAAGGGATAGAGGTGCGGGATCGCGCCGAGCGCCAGGGCCGGGCCACAGCACGTGCTGAGTCCGACGGACTTACCTGGCAACCATTCGGCACTTCCATGCTTGCCCACATGGATCATCAGTTGACAGCGCTCTTCATGGCGCAACCAGAGGTACTGGGCCAGGTAGCGATGGGGAGGCGGAAGATCTGGTGAGTGGAGATCGCTGAGCTGCTCAGGGTCGTAACCACGACTTGGTTGCACCAGCACGCTGACCTTTCCGAAACGGATTCCATGGATCGCAAATCCTTCAGCCTCCAGGTCTTCAGCCTTTTGGGGCTGACCCCAACGGTTTTCAATCAACTCCCTGGCCGAAGGCGAAAGCGTTGACCACCACGTCAGGTAGGTCTCGAGCGGGAGATGGGTCAGGGGCGGCCTGAGCTCACTCTCAGGGTCGTTGGTCCTCCCAGCAAGAATCATCGCCATCAGGGCGTCGGAATCCTGGGGCAAGGGCTGCGTTCCAAGGTCGTAACCGTCGTCTTGCAGCCAACGAAGAATGTTCAGACAACTCGCTGGGGTATCGAGCCCGACACCGTTCGCGAGACGTCCATTGCGAACGGGATAGTTCGCCAACAGCAGCGTCAGTCGCCGTTCACTGGCTGCGGTCGTCTGAAGATCAGTCCAGGCGAGGGCATGGTTAGCGATCCAGTCGATTCCAGCACTGTCGGGTTCGAGACGCTTCACCGCCGTGCAGAGCTGTTCGTCCGCTTTCAGAACCTCACGGAACGCGCCGATTCTTGTGGTGATTCGTCCATCCAGTTCGGGGAGGACAACCTGCAGCGAGAGGTCGATGGGATCCAGGCCCTGAAACGACGATGTCCAGGCGCTGCGTGGACGCGATGAGCTCAGAAGCTGGAGGACCGGACAGTCGAGACCATCCCAAAGCGGAGTTCCCAGACCGGCTTCTGAAAATTGAACCGATGCGAAGGAGGTGGTCGTGATCACCAGGGCGACCTCTTGTTGGCGGAACAGCCGTTGAACGGCCTCCTGCACAGCCGCGTCACGGAGACTGCTGACCCAGAGAGCCCTCGGAGCGAGTCCGTGCTGGCGAAGAACGCTCAGCAGGGCATCACACCAAAGCCAATCACCGGACTGGCGGTGCGCTCTGTAAAGGATCACGCCGACCCGTGAACCCGACTCCTCCTGCCAGTCGTAAGGATCTGGATCTGGAGACGGAATCGCCTGGAGCAGAGGCTCTGCCAGAGACTCCGATCGTTCCTGATCGCTGGCGAGTATCCAGCTCAGGCCTGACAACCAGGTTTGAAGATTGTCGGTTCCACCCTCACGCAGCAGCAGGGCCATGGCATCACCGATGCCCTCAGGCAGTGAGCCAAGGCTGTGCAGCTCGCGATCCTGATCAGAGGTTCCGGCAAGGACGAGGAGAGTGCGGCCAGGTTCGGCGGATTCCCAGAGCGAGCACTGTTCCAACCCGTACGACCAATGCCCGCGTCCTCCGAGCAGACGCACCACGATCAAGCGCGTGCGTGAGGTGCAATTGGAGAGATAGTGATCAATCTGTGCGGGATGACTGAGCGCATCGAGGGGGAGTGCGCGGATTCGGCCATCCCAGTTCTTCGAAGCAGACGTCTCCAAAACCCGTGCCAGAGCGGATAAATCCGTACTGGCGCTGCTGAGAAACAGCACTTCAGCGCTCGGTTGCTCCACAAAAGCAACTGGATCGTCGGTATCGCCTCCGGGGAGACTGGTTAAACGATGCATCACCCCATTGTCTCCAGTGACAGGCGCGGCGGTGGGTACAAGTGAGAAGATCTGATCATCGGATCGTCATCGATGCATCAGTTCCTTCCCTATGCCTGGTTCCAGGGACGCTGCGTTCCGTTTGAGGACGCCAAAGTTTCGGTGGCGACCCATGCCTTGCATTACGGGACGGGTGCCTTTGGCGGGATGCGCGCGATCCCAGATCCTTCGAAACCCGGAGGCATGCTTCTGTTCCGTGCCGAACGGCATGCACGACGCCTGTCTCAAAGCGCTCGCCTGCTGCTTGCGGAGCTGAGTGAGGCCACGGTGATGGACGCTCTCGTCACGATGTTGCGAGCGAATCGACCGACAACACCGATTTATCTCCGCCCTTTTGTGTACACAAGTGATCTTGGGATCGCACCCAGGCTTCACAACATCGAGACCGATTTCCTGATCTACGGATTGGAACTCGGCGACTACCTCTCCCCTGAGGGTGTGAGCTGCAGGATCAGCAGCTGGACCCGGCAGGAAGATCGCTCCCTGCCCCTGAGGGGCAAGATCAGCGGCGCCTACATCACCAGCTCGCTGGCCAAGACGGAAGCCGTGAGCAGTGGTTTCGACGAGGCACTGCTCATGAACACCCGTGGCAAGGTGAGTGAAGCCAGCGGCATGAATCTGTTCATCGTCCGCGATGGTGATCTCATTACCCCTGGAGTGGATCAAGACATCCTCGAGGGGATCACCCGCGCCAGCGTGATTGAACTGGCGAAATCGATGGGCCTGAACGTGATCGAACGACCGGTCGACAAGACGGAACTGTTCATCGCAGATGAGGTGTTCCTGACTGGAACGGCTGCCAAGATCACGCCGATTCGCCAGCTTGAATCCACGGTTCTCTCCAATCAACGTCCAGTGATGGACGCCCTGCGACAGCGACTGATCGCCATCACCGAAGGTCGGGATGAGCAGTTTCGTCACTGGGTGACCCGCGTCGAGCTGGATCGCTGACCCTTGACCTGGCCGACGGCGATGCCGGCTGTCCGAGGTGGCTCGGTGCAGTTCTTAGGATGGGCGCAGCGGTTTTGGTGAGATGCAGGCAGTTCAGAGCAAATCCGGTCCTGCAACCTCCCGTTTTCTGGCGCGTCTCCACGATCCTTGCAAGCCTGTTCTGGTGTTTGACGGCGCGACTGGTACGTCGCTGCAGCAGATGGATCTCACCGCTGAGGATTTCGGCGGAGAAGCGTTGGAGGGTTGCAATGAAAATCTCGTTGTCACCCGTCCAGATGCGGTTCAGGCCGTTCACCGCCTGTTCCTGGACGCAGGCTGTGACGTCATCGAGACCGACACCTTTGGAGCCGCCTCCGTGGTGCTCGCCGAATACGGCCTGGAAGATCAGGCCTTCGAGCTGAATCGACGGGCCGCGGAGCTGGCCCGGGAGATGGCCGATCACTACAGCAACGACACCAAGCCCCGGTTTGTCGCTGGTTCGATGGGACCGACGACAAAACTGCCGACGTTGGGGCACATCGACTTCGACACGCTGCGCGATTCGTTCCAGGAACAGGCCGCAGGTTTGCTGGCAGGTGATGTCGATCTGTTCATCATCGAGACCTGTCAGGACGTTTTGCAGATCAAAGCGGCCCTGCAGGGGGTGGAAGCAGCGTTTGAGGCCAGTGGCCAGCGCCGCCCCCTGATGGTGTCTGTGACCATGGAGACCACCGGCACCATGCTGGTGGGCTCCGATATTGCGGCTGTGGTATCGATTCTCGAACCCTTCCCGATCGATGTTCTGGGGCTGAACTGCGCCACTGGCCCGGAACAGATGAAAGAACACATCAAATATCTTTCCGAGTACTCCCCATTCGTGGTCAGCTGCATTCCCAATGCAGGACTACCAGAAAATATCGGTGGTGTTGCCCATTACAGGCTCACACCTCTTGAGCTGAAAATGCAGTTGATGCATTTTGTCGAAGACCTCGGGGTTCAGGTGATCGGTGGTTGCTGTGGCACAACACCGGCTCACATCAAGGCACTCTCTGAGATTTCAGAAGAACTCACGCCCGCGACGCGTGATGTGCGCACCCTCCATCTGGAGCGTCAGCAACTGAGTTATGAACCGTCGGCGTCCTCGATTTACGGGTCAACGCCATACTTCCAGGACAACTCGTTCCTGATCATCGGTGAGCGCCTGAATGCAAGTGGATCGAAGAAGGTCCGTGAGCTTCTCAACGAGGAAGATTGGGATGGTCTTGTTGCAGTCGCTCGTGGCCAGGTGAAAGAGAACGCCCACGTTCTTGATGTGAACGTGGACTACGTGGGACGGGACGGAGAAAAAGACATGCATGAGCTGGTGACGCGAGTCGTCACCAACGTGAATCTTCCATTGATGCTCGACTCAACAGAGTGGCAAAAGATGGAGGCCGGCCTGAAGGTGGCTGGTGGAAAGTGCATTCTTAACTCAACGAATTACGAAGATGGCGATGAACGCTTCTTCAAGGTTCTTGAGTTGGCTCGGCGCTTTGGAGCCGGTGTGGTGATTGGCACGATTGATGAAGATGGAATGGCTCGAACCGCTGAAAAGAAGCTGGCAATCGCAAAGCGTGCTTATCGCGATGCCGTTGAATTCGGTATTCCAGCAAGAGAGATTTTTTACGACCCGCTAGCACTCCCAATCTCGACCGGAATTGAGGAGGATCGGCGCAATGGTGCGGAGACCATCGAGGCCATCCGGCGCATTCGCAGTGAACTCCCCGGTGTTCATGTTGTTTTAGGGGTCTCCAATGTGAGTTTCGGGTTGTCACCAGCAGCGCGAATCACGTTGAACTCGGTGTTTCTTCACGACTGCTGCGAAGCGGGGATGGATGCAGCCATTGTTTCTCCGGCAAAAATTCTTCCTCTCATCAAAATTGATGACGACCATCAGCAGGTTTGCCGTGACTTGATCAGCGATGCGCGCCGATTCGAAGGTGATGTGTGCGTTTACGACCCTCTTACCGAGCTCACGACATTGTTCGAGGGTGTCAGCACAAAAGATGCCAGAGCGTCGGGACCCTCCCTCGCCGATCTTCCGGTTGAAGAAAGGTTGAAGCAACACATCATCGATGGAGAACGGATTGGCCTTGAGGACGCACTCAATGAAGGGCTTCAAAGCTATCCGCCTCTCGACATTGTGAATACGTTCCTGCTCGACGGGATGAAAGTGGTTGGGGAGCTCTTTGGCTCAGGGCAAATGCAGCTTCCTTTTGTGCTTCAGTCGGCTGAAACGATGAAGGCTGCTGTTGCTTTCCTCGAGCCTCACATGGAGAAAAGCGATGGCAAACGCAGTGCCAAAGCGAAATTTCTCATCGCGACAGTGAAAGGTGATGTTCATGATATCGGCAAAAATCTTGTAGACATCATTCTTACGAATAACGGCTATGAGGTCATCAACTTAGGGATCAAGCAAGACGTTGGGGCAATCATCGCAGCTCAACAAGAGCATGAGGCTGACTGCATTGCAATGAGTGGTCTTCTTGTGAAGTCAACTGCTTTTATGAAGGATAATCTGCAGGCCTTCAATGAAGCCGGAATCAACGTTCCTGTGGTCCTCGGTGGCGCTGCACTGACACCTCGATTCGTCAATAAAGATTGCAGCGACGTCTACAACGGGAAAGTGATTTATGGCCGAGACGCGTTCACCGATCTCCGTTTCATGGACGCGTTCGTGGAGGCGCGCAAGGACGGAAGTTGGGACAACCTCAAGGGCTTCATCAACGGCAATCCCGAGGGGGTCAGCGTCGGCGGAGACTTTGAATCAGCGTCTGATGAGACGACAGACGTTGGGGCATCAACACCGGAGAGTGAACAACAAGCCAACCTTCAAGTCACTGATGAACGCTCGGACGCTGTTCCGGAAGAAGCCGCATTACGCCCCGATTTTCTCGGTTCCAAAGTTCTGCAAGGCGTTGAACAAATCCCTCTGAACGAGGTCATTGCCTATCTGGATCGTCAGGCCCTGTTTGCAGGCCAGTGGCAAATGCGCAAAGCCAAGGACCAGACCCGGGAGGACTACGAAGCTGATCTCAAAACCAAGGCGGAGCCGATCCTGCAGACCTGGCTGGAGCGTTCGCTGAACGAGGATCTGCTGCAACCGGCTGTTGCCTATGGCTACTTCCCTTGTGGCCGAGACGGCAATGCCGTCGCTGTCTTTGACCCCGACTCAAACCAAGAACTTGGGCGCTTTGCGCTTCCGCGTCAGCGCAGCGGTAACCGCTATTGCATCGCAGATTTCTATCGCGATCTCTCCAGTGGGCAACCCACGGATGTGTTGCCCATGCAGGCCGTCACGATGGGTGAGAAGGCTTCTGTCTTCGCTCAGAAGCTTTTTGAGGCCGATTCCTACAGCGATTATCTATTCTTCCACGGTTTGGCCGTGCAAATGGCTGAGGCTCTCGCCGAGTGGACCCATGCCCGGATCCGCCGCGAATGTGGCTTCGCGGATCCTGATGGCATGCCATTGAGGGATGTGTTGGCGCAGCGCTACCGCGGCAGCCGCTATTCCTTCGGCTATCCCGCCTGCCCGAATGTGGCTGATTCTCGGCAACAACTGCTCTGGCTTGGAGCGGAACGCATCGGCTTGAGCATGGATGAAAGCGATCAACTCCATCCCGAGCAGAGCACCACGGCTTTGGTGGCTCTGCACAGCGCTGCGCGGTACTTCAGCGCTTGACGCTGCGGCGTCCTGCAGACTGCAGCGGCCTCGTATCACCAGACCATGGATCTCAGCGGGCCTGACGCCATCGACAAGGCCATCGATGCAGGGATTGATCTTGATGGGTCACCTTTGCCCGAATCAATGCTTGTGCTCTATCGCGAGGTGATGACCCTCGAAGGGCAGCGCAAGCGCAGCGGTGTCTTGAAGTCGATGCGCAATCGCGTTGTGCGAACTGGAGCGAAACACTTCGACCAAGAAACCCTCAATGAGCGCTTGTTGCAAGCGGGATGGGAGGGTCTGAAGGCCAAGGAGATCGCCTTCTTCTTCGGTTGACCCGAACCGAAAACGAAGCTCTGCCGCTCAGTCCTGGCAGAGCTTTTCCATCGTGTCGATCACTTCCTGCTGAAACTCGTCGAGAGCACTCGACTCACTCAGATCAATCCCTTCGCCTGCCGCATTCTGTGCAAGGTCTTGAAAGTGGAACGCACCCTCACCATTGGCCAAGAACTCAATGGCCGAGGACTCGCCGCTTTCGCGAAAGGCATCGCAGAGGGCGAGGAACGCCGCGTCTTCAGTGAACTCCCAATCCATCGAGGAGGCATAACTGAATGACCTTTAACGCCTCGCCCCCGGGATCCGTCAACCACCTGTTCGCGCAATGTGGCACTCCTTCGTCAGAATTCAAAGGATTGATTGGCCTGAATGACCAGCCTGAGCAATGCTCAAATCCAAGACCAGAGCAAGGATCTCAATGTTTTTGGCTCTGCGCTCGAGCTTTGTAGCTGTAACCCTTTAACGGGTTGGTTTCGTGATGGTCATTGCAAAAGCGATCCCTCCGATCACGGCCAGCACACCGTGTGTTGCGTGATGACGGAGAGCTTTCTCCGCTACAGCAAGGCACAGGGAAATGATCTGAGCACCCCGATGCCCGCCTATGGCTTTCCAGGGCTCAAGCCTGGCGATCACTGGTGCGTCTGCGCTCCGCGATGGAGACAGGCCTTGGAGGACGGGATGGCACCCCCTGTCCGTTTGGAAGCAACGGAGCAGGGGGCCCTGGCGATCATTCCTCTGGAAACCCTGCGTGAACACGCCTACCAGGGAATGGACTGACCATCCCACGCCAGAAAAGCACCGGATTGTTCAGGCGTCTGCTGCAGCAAGACATCGAGCAAATAATCAGCGGTTCGCTTTGGACTGAACAACTTCTCAGGCGGGACAAAGCTTTGAAACGGTTCTGATAAGGGGGTATCCGTCGTTCCTGGGTGAAGCACCGTCACGGTGGCTTCGGGGTAACGTCGCGCCCACTCAACACTGAGTGTGCGAAGCATCATGTTCTGTGCTGCTTTGGCTGAGCGATAGGCGTACCAACCGCCACTGCGGTTGTCCCCGATGCTGCCGACCCTTGCGCTGAGACTGGCGAAATGAAACGGTTGATCGCGGCGGATTGCCGGTTCGACGGCCTTGGCCAAGAGCAGAGGTCCGGCCGCATTGATTCTGAACGATTCGATCAGAGCGTCTTGCTGAACATGCTGAAGGCGTTTCTCCGGCTGCAGAGAGGGACCGTGCAGGCGGCCAGTGGCGTTGAAGACCAGCCGTAGGGGTAATGGGTCATCAGCAACCATTTCGGTGAGCCTGGAGAGGCTCTCGGATTTCTCCAAATCGAGAGGCCAGTCGGATGGGTCCTTCGGGGTGCGTCGGCAGAGCGTGACAGTGAGTTGCGGGCAGCGATCCGCAAGCCTGGTGGCCAGTTCTGAACCGATACCACCACCACCCACAATCAGTGCGCGACCCAACCAGCAGTCCTGGCTTGATTCAGGCATGATTCAGCCGCCGCTTTCGCGGATATGAAGGTTCCGGTTCCACTGTTGCTGACCATCCTCACCAGTGTGCTTGCAGTGGCTCTCTGGGATGGACTCACGTCCCGCTCTCCGATGCAGGACCCAACCGCGTCTGAAACCCTGCTGCAAACTCTCCTGGATGGGACGGATGGGGAGAAACCATTGTCCGAATCCATCCCCGCCGAGCCTTCTCGCACGGAGGTCTCAAGCCAGAACGCTGTCACGGTTCCCAAAATTCCAGCAGCCGGTCCCTCCCCTGATCCCGATCTCAGGGTGGCGCTTCTGAGTCAATCGCCTCCTCGCAGCATTTCGCTTCAACAAGGCGCTCGTTGCCGTCGCTCCAATGGTGAAGTGATCTCCAGGACGACACTGATGGATCTTCTGGCCCATCAGAAGCAGGGATTGATCAGTTGCGGTGGAGCACGCGGTCGGGTGTTGGTGAATGACAGGGCCTATGAAGGAACCATTCATCTCCTCAACAGAGGGCAAGGGTGGACGGCCATCAATCAGATCAGCCTCGAACGCTATGTGGCCTCCGTGGTTGGCGCTGAAATGCCCTCGCACTGGAACAGCGAAGCGCTGAAAGCGCAAGCTGTGGCGGCACGCTCCTACGCCCTTGTGCATGTGATCCGTCCGGCTACGGATGACTGGAACCTGGGTGACACGACACGGTGGCAGGCGTACGCCGGCTTGATGAGTAACACTGCCTCCACACGCAACGCAGCCTCCGCAACCAAGGGAATCGTTCTGAGTTTCCAGGGTGGTCTCGTGGAAACCCTCTATGCGGCAACCCGGGAGATCTCTGCGGAAGCCCATGGTCATCTGGGCGCCAGCATGAGCCAGCATGGAGCGCAGAAACTGGCCGAGAAAGGCTTGCCCTTCAACGAAATCCTCGGCAGTTACTACGTCGGAGCATCACTGGCACGGATCAGAACCGATGGGGAATGAACACTTCTGGTCAGCAGCGCTGAGCCGGTCCAGTGAGGCCCTTGAGCATGGTGCTCTGATTCCACTGACAACCTCTCGATTGCAGTGTCCTGGCCCTGGTGGTGAACACTTCGAGCTCCGTCAACTCAATGCCCAGCTGCCGCGACATCACCGGCCGGAAGGGCCCAAGCCCAACCCGTTCAGGCCTTGGGATTCAGAACTCGAGATCGAGGCGATCGGACTCGAGCATGTGCTGATCCTCAACAAATATCCCGTTCAATTAGGGCACATGCTCTTGATCACCAGGCAGTGGGCGCCCCAGGTGCACTGGCTGACCTTCGCCGACTGGAACGCCCTGGTGCAGGTTGACCGTGACACGAGCGGATTGTGGTTCTTCAATAGCGGGCCGAAGGCTGGCGCAAGCCAACCGCACCGCCATTTGCAGTTGCTGCGTCGCCCGAACGGTGAAACAAGCTGCCCGCGGGAAGGCTGGTTTTGCAGCCTGCTCGCGAAACGCTCCGCACAACAGTCAGGTGGAACTGACGACGTATTGATGAACAGCTGCGTCGTGGCGCAGCGTCCGAATCACGCTGACCCAGTCCAGGAAGCTCGCGTGCTGCATGGCCTCTATCGATCCCTGGCCATGGGCCTTGCTCTTGGGGATGCCGAGACAGAGCGAGCTCCTCTCGCTCCCTACAACCTCCTCCTCACTCCCGATTGGATGGCCTTAATCCGACGGAGACAGGAGCGCTCTTCAGGATTCAGCCTGAACGCCCTCGGTTTTGCTGGCTATCTGTTGGCCACCGAGAACTCCGACCTTGACTGGTTAGAGCGCAACGGTGGTGAACGTCTGCTCCAGAAGGTTGTGAGCCAGATCAGTGATGCCACGGATGACAGCGAATCTTCGATGACGTCTGGATGAAGTGAGTCCCTGCCAAGACAGGGGATCAAGAGACCAGACCATGAAAAGGCAAATCAGGCGGCGCAACCAGAGGGTCAATGACCACTTGCAACTGGTCAGTCCGATCGCGAGGCACTACGCCAATCGTTGCGGGGTCGAATGTGATGACCTGAACCAGGTGGGGTTGATGGGTCTGCTCCGTGCAGCGGAGAACTTCAATGCTGACCGCTGCATTCCCTTCCATGCATTCGCCAGGCCTCATATCAGAGGCGCCATCCTTCATTACCTAAGGGACAACGCATCGATGGTACGCATGCCGAGACGATGGCAGGAGAGCAAGGAGAATGAAGAGGGGGCCCAGAACAGTGGAGCTCCGCTTCGGCGGGTGTACTGCTGCGCCGAGGCGGTTGCAGATCCGAATCACGAACTCACCGTTGCGATCGAGCAGATCGAACGATCGAAGCTCGTTCAAACGACATTGAGCGGGTTAGGCGGACCTGAACGCACAGCCATTGAAGAGGTTGTCTTACACGGCCTAAGCCTCCGCGCCGCAGGAAAGGCGTCAGGCGTCAGTGCCATGACCATGCAACGACGCGTGAAGCGCGGTCTTGAACAGCTCCGCTCGGCCCTTGAACCTCAGCTCTGTGCTGACTGATCGCGCTCGATCTGTTGTTCAAGAGTGGAGATCGCGGCAGACACGGCTGCAAGCTGACGCTCGAGACCATCGCGCCAGAAGCGCAGCATGCGCAATTTGCGGGATTTTTGCTTCTGCTGCCAATCAGCATCGGCGCAGGACATGCAATCGAGGGGAGGGAACATGGTGAAACGTCTGATGACACCATCCTGCCCAGAGAAAATCTTCGCTGCGGGCTTCTCGGCGACTTGGCGGTTTTTGATCTGACGATTAAGTTTGGAACTTGCGCTCATGCGCTCCCCAAGGAACCAGTCTCGCGTGTCTCGCCGAATCCCAAAACTGGTCCTGTTGAGCGTCTCAGTTGGGATCATTGCATCCGCTGAAATTCGTCCTGCGTCTGCGTATGTGCCTCTGATGGCCGGACAACGCGCCAAGCCCTTGAATGGCGCGTTCAACAACGTTCCAGTGCTGCATTCCAACCAGCCTGAAATTGTTAAAGGTCCAGGAATATTGGTGAATACCGCACCGGGACAAGCCGTCGCTGCAGAAACGAATCAACCCCTCAAAAACGCCACTTACACGTTTGACGGTGAATTTGGTGTTCACATGCACCATAAATACTATCCGAACGATTCCAGCAAATTGGGAGGACGCAGGGCGAGAGGACTTTTAACTGTTGCCGCCATTGCTATCAATCCAGGCGCAACACCTGTCACCCTTCAATTTAAGCGGGGTTCTGTCAAAAATAGCTTCGAAGCTCCTTATCAAGCCAATCGTTTGATGGGCGTCAAGCCCTTGGGCCGAAGACCCTGGAACACGGGGCCGGGTGATGCTACGGCCGTACAAATTCTCCGTGGAGAACTCGACCGCCGTCTGCCCGACACCGTGGTCATTCCGCCTAAAAGCAAAAAGGTGATCGTGAGTAGCGTTGTTCCTGCTCGTGGAATTATGAATGGCCTGTTGCGTGGGCAGAGCGATGGGCCTTTTCATATGGCCGTGATTGCTGCTGAAGAGACGAAAAATGAAAACGATTTGATTGCTGTTCTGAACAGTGGTCGCCTTGCTCCAGGGCGGATTTACCTCAATCGTGTGAGGGAAATTCAAGCAGGGACAATCTTTTCTCGAGTCGCTGGTGTTGCCCTCGGTGATGAATACAAAGCATCCATCAGGCACGATCTGAACCAGGCACCTTTGCATGTGCCGCTCACAAGCACGCGCAAGCATCACTTCGGAACGCGCGACATTCAAGTCAATCAGTTAGCCACCAAGATGGTGGATTCTGCCGTTAATAATGTGGGCACCTACGGTGTTCGTTTTGATGTTGAATTGAATCTCTCCGGTGAGGGACCACACGATCTCGTGTTAAGTCATCCCGTGGCATCGGGGCGCCCATCATTCACAGCGTTTCGAGGTTCGATTGGTATCAAGACTGACGAGGGATATCAGGAAGTTCATGTTGGAATGCGCTCTGGACAGAGTCTTTCGCTCGCCCAGTTGAATCTCAAGGGACAGGCCCCCAATCAGGTCACCGTGAGTGTTGTTTACCCAGCGGATGCCACCCCGGGACATTTGCTGAGCGTGGTTCCCAACACTCAGCTCGCCATGCTCAAGCAACGGCAAGAGAGGCTCCAAGCAGCACGTAAGGCCGAGGCCGCAGCCAAGGCGCGCAAAGTCCGACCGGCCACACCCCCTCCAGCCGTCACAACAAAACCTCAACCGACCAAGGAGACTCCGGCTCCGAAGCCAGCAACGACGCAAACACCTCTCAAACCGAAAGTGATCACAGCACCACCACCGCCACCTGTCTTGGTGGCGCCGCGCGGTGGACTGAACCCGATGCCACCGGCCATGATCATGCCCCAACGAGTGAACAGCACTCTGGAGCAACGCTATCGCGAGGCCATCAAAGCCCAGCAAGAGTGGCTGCGGCGTCTTCAGGGTCGATAGCCTTCGAGGGCGAAGGGCCAGAACGTTTCGTCGATATGTCAGGTAAACGCATCAGCGTCGAACTACCCGAACATCTTGTTGATCGGCTTGATCAGCTGCGCAAGGAATGGCATGCCCGCTCCAGGGGGGCCTGCCTGGAACGGTTGTTAGAGGAGATTTTCGAATCCGACGCTGAGACCATCTCCCCTGAACCAGCCGTCGATGGTGCCGCAACCCCAATTCAAGTCACCGGGTCAGATGGCAACGATCCCGTTTACGACGAGGACAGGGCCATCGTGTTGGTGGGATCGCACCATCACAGAAGCGGATCCCCGCTTGAAGAGCCTGTTCGCACGCCGTCACCTCCACCACGCCGATCGTCAGGATCCAATGGCGGTGGCATTGATCTTCCCGGATTTGTCAGAAATCGCACCGCAGCGATTCGATCCAGCCTGGAGGCGACGGAAGCCTCTGTTGATGCTCCAGTGGTTCCATCAATCAGTGCAAGCCAGCTTCAGGCATGGTCTGATTCGGCGCTGCAGCACTGGATGAGCCTTTACGGTTCATCCCCAGGTGACACTGTGATGGACGCTGTGATGCTTTGGATGGCCAGGGACATCTGGCCGCAGATCGATGGCAGCGAGGGCCGTGCGTTCACTTGGTCTCAGGTCAAGAATGCAATGGATCAGATATGCGGCAACTGGCCTGTGCAGAGCCCTCGCTTTGAACACGTCATTGTTGCTGCAGCGGTGTTGGAAGATCCCTTCGCCACAGCAACCGTGATCGACCGGATCCCAACGTTGATTCGTCGCTTTGTGAACCGTTTCAAACGCAGCCGCAAGGTCACCTCGTTTGAAACTCTCGAATCCACCATGACTTTGCATGGTGCATTGCGACAACTTGAATTACCAACCCAGGCAGGCCATTCGTTGACGCTTCGCACCATTCGCGATGCCTACAAGCGCAAGGCTGTGGAAGTGCATCCCGACTCTGGTGGATCCACGGAAGCGATGCGTCGATTGAATGAGGCTTATCAGATGCTCAAAGAGCTGTATCGGCAAAAGGATCAGAGCCAGGAGTAGACGGGCGCCAGACAGGCCAACAAGTCTTTATCGAGAGAGCCAGGTAAGACCCTTTTTGAGACTCAAAATGCAACCCAGGTGAGACGGTCAAGCTATTTCTATCAACATTGATTTTTCTGCATTTTTAAATGCTCGTGATTGGTATTTGCATCGCAATGCCCTTGGTGACTTGATGTGCTGTTGAGTGGCGCGTCAGCGCGTCCATGCCAGAACTGCCAGAGTCCAGCGAATATAAAACCCCTCAAATCCATTGCAAACACAAGGCTGTCTCGCTTGCGTACCTGCTGTAGACACAGTGACGCAGCTTTTAAACGCTGCACTGACCCCCGACGACCTGGGTTTCCTCTATTCTCACTGCTCTCGCATGTGAATCGCACTGAGTCTATAAATAAGTCTCACATGGGATCTTTAATGCGTTGATTGGCCTGCTCCCGAGGCAGCAATCCAACAAAAAAGGCCCTCGTTTGAGGGCCTCAGGGGAGCTCGGGAGCTGCAGGAGTCAGGTGCTGGTTTGCATCCCTTGGATCAGAAAATCGAAATAAGGGCCAGCAAGCCGTTGTTGGTCGTCGGAGAGAAGAACCAAAGAGGCTTCCCGCATGGCACGCATCGCATCCACCATTCCGGGCATGGGGACGCCAAGGCTGTTGTACATCTCCCGGGCACCGATCAAGCCGATCTGCTCAATCATTTCGGTGCTGCCGGCCAGAACGCCATAGGTGACAAGCCGCAAATACCAGCTGTAATCCCTCAAGCATTGAGCACGCTGCTTCTGCCCGTATGCATTGCCACCGGGTGCGACGTACTCAGGACGAAGACTGAACAACTGGCGCGCCGATTCATCAACGATCTTCTTTTCGTTGTCGGAGAGGATCCGCACCACAGAGAGACGAAGGGAGCCTTGACCAAGAAACTCGACGATCGAGTTGAGCTCACCGCTGCTGGGGTAGCGCAAATCGTCATCGGCTTTGAGGATCAGATCCCTTACAACGCTCATGACGGCTGGCATGCTTGGGAAAGTTTAAAGCTCCTGAACCCCAGCCATGGATGTGAGGTGGGGGGTGTTACGCCTTTGCAATGACATCAAGCTCTGATTCACCCAGGCCAGGCCTGACCATCGCCGTTCACGGAGAGGATCTAGACCAGCAGGGGCGAGGCATTGCGCGCTGGAACGGCTGGGTGATCACGGTGCCGGAACTGCTTCCTGGTGAGCTCGCCAGCGTCCAGCTGCTGCAGCGACAGCGTCGCCAATGGCATGGAAAAAAAATCCAGAGCATCGAGCCCTCAGCCGATGCCAGGCGACCACCTTGCATCCTTGCCCATGCCTGTGGTGGATGCACGCTCCAGCACCTCAGCGTGGAGGCACAGAACCGCTGGAAGCAGGATCATCTCCATGCAACCCTCCATCGAATCGGAGGATTGACGGATCTGGCTGCGCCTCTGGTCAGCCCTGAAGCTCAATCCCTTGGGTACCGCAATCGTGCCCTGATCCCGCTTCAACGGCTTGAGGGAGAACTTCGGCTTGGCTATTACCGCCGCGGCAGTCATCGCATCGTGAATCTGAATCACTGTCCGGTGCTTGACCCACGGCTGGATGCCTTGATCGAGCCCATCAAACGGGATCTGAGCGACACCAACTGGCCGATGGACTCCGATTTGCGAGGCAAACCGGGGCTGAGACACCTCGGGCTACGGATCGGCGTGAGAACAGGAGAGTTGCTGATTTCACTGGTATCAGCGACGGAGCATCTCCCCGGGCTGGAGCAACTGGCTGGGCAATGGATGCAGCGTTGGCCTGCGTTGAAGGGGGTCACTCTGAATGTGCAACCCAAGCGGAGCAACACCGTGCTCGGTGCGCAGACGCTCTGCCTACAGGGACAGGACGTGATCGAGGAGTACTTCTGCGGCTTGACGCTTCAGCTTGGAACCACGACGTTCTTTCAAGTGAACACCGAACGGGCGGAGCAGGTGGTGACGTTGATCCGTGACTGGATTGTGGGTGTCGCACCGTCGGCGAATGTGATTGATGCGTACTGCGGCATCGGGACCATCGCCCTGCCGTTGGCAGCTGCTGGATTGAACGTGATCGGATTGGAAATCAATCGCGCGTCAGTGATTCAGGCACAGGAGAATGCGCGACGCAATGCACTCAGAACGGCAACCTTCATCGATGGGGATGTTGTGGATCACTTACGCCAACTTCTGCCGATCCATCAAGTTTTGGTTGTCGACCCTCCACGAAAAGGTCTTGCTCCTGACGTGTTGCAGATGATTCTGGCGATTCCGCCAGCATTCTTGATCTATCAGAGCTGTGATCCCGCAACTCTGGCCAGAGATCTGCAGCAGCTAGCAGGTCCTGATGGCCCGTATCGGATTGAAACGATCAGGCCCGTTGATTTCTTTCCCCAAACCTCCCATCTGGAATGCCTGGTGATGATGGTTCGGATCAGCTCCGAAGTTCGACCTCGAACTGCTTGATCAGTGCCTGACGCACCTTCTCATGCACGGGCTGGATTTGGTCATCGGTGAGGGTGCTGTCTTTGCCGCGGTAGCGCAGACGGAACGCTTGACTGCAGCGGTCGGCTCCCAATTGGTCGGATTCAAAGTGGTCAATGAGTTCAACTGATTCCAGCAAGGGTTTACCGGCCTTGCGAATGGCCTGGAGCAAATCACCGGATGGGAGAGACTTTGAAACCACCATGGCTAAATCCCGCTCCGCTGCTGGCAGGGTTGAATAGGTCTTGAACTGCGGAATCCAGCGATTGTTTCTTGTGGCAGCATTGAGAAGCAGTGCTGTGTCGAAATCGAAGAGATAGGTCTCAGGAGGCAACTCAAAGTCATCGCAAAGTGATGGATGCAGCTGTCCGAAACATCCAAGGGGTTTCCCTTCCACGACAACTGTGGCGGCACGCCCTGGATGTAGACGCACGTCATCGCTGAGACGCCGATCCATGCTGTCGATACCCAAAGATGACAAGAGAGCCGTGAGGATTCCCCGTGCTTCGAAGTAACTCAGTGGCGCCGTCTTGCCGCTGGTACGCCAGCGGGAGAGGCGGCGCTCGCCACAGATCACGCCACCGAGGCGAGATTGCTGATGCACTCCGCTGGAATCGGGTGAAAAGACGTTGCCAATTTCAAACAACCAGCAACCAGGTTGAGAGGCTTGCAGATTGCGCTGGCAGATTTCGAGATGCTCTTGCCAAAGTGCCGTGCGCAAATGGCTTGTTTCGGCAAGCAGAGGATTGCTGATGGCAATCCGATTCGCATCCGAGTCGTCCGCACGGGTGAGGGACAGCGTTGTGACTTCCTGAAGACCGAATGCACACAGGCGCTGACGCAATCGACGTTCTGCTTGCTGCGCCGTGGACAACTGACCAGGCCGTAGTGGGTCAGGCAGATGGGACTCAAAGTGATCGAATCCAACAAGACGGGCCACTTCCTCGATGAGGTCAACTTCCCGCAGCAAATCGAGGCGACGGGACGGGGGCACGATGACTTCCCATCCGTCGTCCGTTGCCGTGAGCGAACAGCCGAGCGACTTCAGACATGCTTCGACGCGACCATCGTCGAGGTCTTGAGCCTCTGCATCAGGGGCTGTGGGAGCCAGTGGTCCCAACAATTGGTGCAGAGCGTTGCGACGAAGCTCCACAACCGGTGCTGGACCAGGTTCGGCAGCGCATTGCCATGTCTGTCCGATTTCGGCCCCCAGCATCGTTTTCAGGAGTGAGAGCGCCCGTCCTGCAGCCAGCAGAGTGATTTCCCTGGGCAAACCCTTCTCGTAACGGCTGCTGGAATCCGTGCGCTGGCCAGTGGCACGGCTACTGCTGCGTACGGACGTGGGCGTGAAGAGCGCTGATTCCAGCCAAATCCGCTGGGTTGTGTCGTTGACTGCAGTGTTTGCACTGCCCATCACGCCAGCAATGGCAACCGCTCGATCGCAGCACGTCACTACCTGAACTCTGGAATCAAGCACCAGGTCACGGCCATCCAAGCCACGGAAGGGTTCCTGGTCGTGCGCCTGACGCAGGCCGAAATCCGCTGCCTTGATGGGCTGCCCGCAGAGCGATTCGAGGGCGTCGGCGTCGAACGCATGCAGGGGTTGTCCCTGTTCCAACATCACCAGATTGCCGATATCCACGACGGCATTCACAGGATTCACTCCAGCGCGTTGAAGACGCTGCTGCATCCATTGAGGTGAGCGCTTGGCGCCGTCGAGCTGCATGACCTCGGTGACGGCGTAGATCCCACCTCTCTGCATGGCCTCGGCGGATCCGGCGCTGGGAGTTAAGGCCTCGCAAGAGGTTGGTGCTGGTGTATCTGGGAGAGAGAGATCAGATCCGGTCAGGGCTGCCACTTCACGGGCGATGCCTGTCATCGACAGTCCATCAGGGCGATTGGCCGTAATCGCGAGTTCGAGAACGGTGTCGTCGAGTCCCAACACCGGTGCGATTGACACACCAGGTGCCGGTACTTCAAACACCAGATCCTCAAGAATGGCAATGCCGTCGACAGCACTGGTTTGCCCCAGCTCTGCGAGGGAACAGATCATGCCCTGACTGCTCACTCCTCGCAGTTCCCCGGCTTTGATGGTGAGTTTCACCGCAGGAAGCACAGCACCCACCATGGCCACAGGTACATGGATGCCTGCTCGCACATTGGGTGCACCGCAAACGATCTGAAGCGGAGCCTCAGCCCCCACATCCACCGAGCACACACTCAACTTGTCGGCATTGGGATGCTTGGTCTTCTCAAGAACATGGCCCACCACAACCCCCTGGGCCAGAAGGCTGAGATCCTCGAGTTCCTCAACCTCAAAGCCCGCCATCGACAGCCGATCCCCCAGCTGATCGGCAGGTTCATTCACTTGAACCAGATCCTTCAGCCAGGAGAGGGAAACCCGCATGGGGAAACATGACGTCGGTGGGGGATCCTACGGACTCTTTCGTGCTGGGAGAGTGATTAAGAAGAGGAAGGCTGCCCTGTAGAGTTGTTGTTTCTCATTCGCTTCGCAAGCGCGGCGTAACGTCCTTATGGCCAAGAACAAGGGCGTCCGGATCGTTGTCACTCTTGAGTGCACCGAATGCCGGTCCAGCACCGAAAAACGTTCCCAGGGTGTGTCTCGATACACCACTGAAAAAAACCGTCGGAACACCACCGAGCGGTTGGAGCTGAAGAAGTTCTGTCCCCACGACAACAAAATGACGATTCACAAAGAGATCAAGTGATCTGCTGAATCCGAACTTTCTGTCCAAACGTCTTCTTCAACACCACCGCAATGTCCAGCTCCTTTTTCAAGAAGCGCCTTTCACCGATTAAGCCCGGCGATCCCATCGATTACAAAGATGTGGATCTGCTCAAGAAGTTCATCACTGAACGCGGCAAGATTCTGCCCCGTCGTCTCACAGGTCTGACGGCGAAGCAACAGCGTGACCTCACCAACGCCGTCAAGCGTGCTCGCATCGTGGCCCTCCTGCCCTTCGTGAATCCCGAGGGCTGATTTCTGGCGATCGCTGATTTCCAACCTGGTGACCTTGTCGGGGTCAGCGACCTCAAAGCTCCTCAACTTGCCGTCGTCCTTTCAGTTCAGGGCAGCAAACGGCGTTTGAGCGTGGGTTTCAAGGCCAAGGAGCAAGTCCTCCCGGCCCGGCAGCTCACCCTGATAGCCCCCAGCTCACCGTCCACCGCTGTGGCCGGCAAACTGGGGGTTTTTCCATGGGATTTCAACGAACAAGCCCTGACCAGAGCGCGTCTCATGCATCGCGATTGGGGCCAAGCCTGGGTCTTGCTCGGTGAATCAGGTGAGACAGTTGCGCTGTCTGATTTTGCAGATCTTGTTTATGGGTCTCAAGATCCCCTGCACTGTGCGTCCGCTTGGTTGAATCTCGAGTCAGGGCATGATCTTTTCCGCCTCAAGCAAGGCTTGGTCAGTGCGCGGCTGCTGGATGAGATCCGCTCCCGACGGCTCGAGAGGCGACGAGAGCAACTCGGGCAGGCCCGATTTCAACGTTGGCTGGATTACCTCGGCGCCAAAAAAGGTGTGGAACGGCAGGTGCTGGATCCACTCCATCTCGAATGGATTGAGCAACTGATTGGTTTCTGCGCTGGAAGCAACAGCTTCGACGACCTCACGGCTGGGCTTCGACAGTCGCTGACACAGTTGCGCTTCGATCAAAACCGTGGGGATGTTCGCGAGCGTCTCGTGACCCTGGGTCATCTCGATCCTCATCAGCTTTCATCCATCGCCGGAACGCCGTGGTCTTACGGATTCAGCGCGGAGCTCACAGCTGAAGCGGAACGCTTGATGCGTTGCAGCATGCAGGCTCAGCCTGGTGATTCCGAGCGTCGCGATCTCACCCACCTTGCCTGCGTCACGATCGATGACGCCGAAACAAAAGATATCGATGATGCCCTAGGGCTTGAACGACTGGCCAATGACCATCTCCGAATCTGGATTCACATTGCCGATCCCAGTCGGTTGATCACAGCAGGCTCTCCCCTCGATCTCGAGGCGCGCCGCAGGGGAAGCAGCTTGTATCTCTCCAGGGGACTCTTGCCCATGTTCCCTTCAAAGCTCTCAAGCGAAGTGTTCAGCCTGAAGGCAGGCCAGCGCAATCCAGCCTGGAGCACCTGGGTGGATCTTGATGCCTCCGGTGACGTCACAGCCAGTGGACTCTGCCGAAGCTGGGTCACCCCGCGCTATCGGCTCACCTACGACGATGCCGACGAATTGATTGATTTCGCGCCACCGGAAGAGGCCGATCTCTCGGATCTTCATGACTTGCTGACCACCAGACGTCAGTGGCGCGTGCAACGGGGAGCGTTGTTGATGGATTTGCCGGAAGGTCGCATTCGCTGTCGGGATGGTCAACCAACCATCGAGATCACCGAACCAAGTCCATCTCGGGACATGGTGGCCGAAGCCATGATCCTTTGCGGCAGCGTTGCGGCATCCCAGGGCATCGAGCACGACCTGCCTCTTCCCTTTCGAAGTCAGCTTCCTGCTGAACTTCCATCAGCGGCTCAACTGGAGGGCCTTGGTGATGGTGCCGTGCGTTTTGCAGCCATCAAGCGCTGTCTCAGTCGCGGGTTGATGGGCACCACTCCCGCAGCCCATTTCAGCCTTGGTCTTTCCGCGTATGCACAGGCCACATCCCCGATCAGGCGCTACAGCGATCTGGTGGTGCAGCGTCAGTTCGCAGCCCTGCTCTACCCACATGCAAATGAAGAGCCTCTGAACACCGAGTCATTGCAAACCCTTCTCCAGCAGATCGACACAGCCGTTCGTGAAGGCATTGCCGTCACCCGGGAAGATCAGCGCCACTGGCAGCAGGTTTGGTTCGAGCAACACGCCAACGCGCGTTGGCCGGTTGATTTTCTGCGCTGGCTGCGCCCTCAGGATCGCCTGGGGTTGGTGCGCCTCGAAGAGTTGGCCCTTGATCTTGCTGCTACCTGTCCAGCTGGCAGCGAACCCGGTGATGCCCTGGTGCTTGAGGTGGCAGGTGTTGACTCCATCCGCGACCAGTTGCATCTCGTCGCCAACGTCTCTAGCGGTCGTTGACCATTGCGTCAGGCCAGCAACGCTCGCAGCCGGCGAGCCAACGCTTCGAGCGAACCACCATCATTGGGGGCTGTGCACCGCTCACCTGTCTCCCCGTTCATCCACACAGGGTGCTGTCCGTGCCAAAGGATCGGTCGTGTGGGTTGATCGGCCCATGAAAGGGTCAGATTGAGATCGGATCCGCTCTGGTAGAGCTCCAGCTCGAGATCATTGCGTTCGAGACGAATCCCGTCAGCATCACGGCACTCGATCCTGCAGCAGTAATCCTCAGGGGTTGCATCCTCAGCGGAAACAACCGCATGAAGCCAAGGCTTGCAACACAGATCAGCTGCTGCTGCGATCAGGATTTCCAGGGGCGCACAGGACGCCATCTCAGAAGGCTTCGATGGAACGGATCAACAACGCAATCGATCCTGATCGGAAGCCGGGGTTGGCTTCGCCATCGTCGCCGAATCGGGAATGCAGCAGTTGAAGCCGCGTGATGCAGGTGGGATCAAAGCGGAGTGGCAACTTGATGGGGCTGGCCCTCACAACGGGCTTGAGCTGATCAAAAGGAATGTCAACCACGGTGGTGCCTTGCGATTGAGTCGGCACGGTGGACACCCATCGCAACCCGCCAGGGATGAGCTCTGTTAATCCGAGCACGCCATCGCGGCACGCCACTGCAAACTTGAAACTCCGTCCCTGCCCATCCAGGGACAGACGTAGCCCTCGGAACGCAGACAGATCCAAGGGCGGTTTGTAAACCGGAGAGCGGCAGCTGACAAAGCCGCCACCCTCGCTCACGACGTTGCCTTCCAGTCGAAGGCCCTCATCGGTGACGCGGCAGCCAGCCCTGCTCGACCCGCCCATGATCGTGTCATTAAGGCTGGCCCATCCATTGAAGGAGGCGCCGGAAGCAAGCACACGGATCTGGGGAGCGGGCTGGGATGGTGGCGTCGTCAAAGACCTTGGGAAGCAGCCTGATCAGCAAGCACAAGAATTTCCGTGCTCGGAGTCACCAGTTTGGCAGGGGTTCGTTCAGACGATTCTGAAGGGTCAATCAGGCGCGACAGTGCCTGATGCTTGCCTTCTCCACTCACAAGGAACAACACTTTCCTCGCGGCACTCAGAACCGGTGCTGTGAGTGTGATCCTGTCGAGTCCCTTGCCTCGACCGACCGTGCTCCATTGATCCTGCACCTTCGGAGCATCCGTTCCTGGGAACAGCGATGCGGTGTGACCGTCATCACCCAGACCGAGCAACATGAGATCAAACACCGGCGGATTTCCCTCACAGACCTTGGTCAGCAGGGAGGCGAAAGCCTCCGCACTGGCTTCTGCAGTGGGCAACTCCACGGTGGGAACGGGATGAAAGCAGGCGTGGGAGCCTGGTTGTCCTGCTTTAAGAAGCGTGTTGCGTAGCATCCGGGCATTGCTGGATTCATCATCAGCTGCAACCCAGCGTTCATCGCCAAGCACGACATCCACACGGTCCCAGGGAAGATGCTCTTGAGCGAGACGCTCGTAGGCACGGGCGGGTGTGCTTCCTCCTGAGAGGGCAATCTGGGCGCGATCGCGCTGATCAAGAGCCAAATCGATGGCAGCACCGATGTGCTCAGCGGCGAGGCGGGCCAGATCCTGAGGATCTGAGGCCCGCTCGATGCGATAGGAGGTCATCGTTCTGAGCTCAGTTCAACCATTCAGTGTGGAAGATTCCGTCCTTATCGACACGCTCATAGGTGTGTGAACCAAAGCAGTCGCGCATGGCTTGCACCAGGTTCTGAGGCAATCGCGCCGTGCGATAGCTGTTGATGTAGTCAAGCGTGCTGCTCAAGCAGGGGACAGGAATTCCAGCTTCGGCAGCTCCGGCGACCACCTTGGCCAGACCTGGAAGCCTGCGGTTCACCTGCTCCGCAAACCAAGGATCGATCAACAGGTTGGCCAGCTGAGGATCAGCATTGAATGCATCCTGAATGCGTTTCAGAAGCCGAGCACGGATGATGCAGCCACCCTTCCAGATCTGAGCGATCGAGGGCATGTTCAGGTTGTAATTGTGCTCAGCTGAAGCAATGCGCAACAGCTCCATTCCCTGGGCGTAGCTCGCCATACAAGCCAAAACCATGGCATCCATCAGTGGAGCCATTCCATCGGCTGGGGTCCCCATATCAAACGACTTGATCGCCGGGCCCTTGAGGATTGGCTCCGCCTTGATCCGCTGCTCCTTCATCGAACTCATCACTCGTCCGTTCAAGGAGGCATAGATCGTGGGGACAGAGGCCCCCATCTGCAGGGCACTCACAACGGTCCAGAGCCCTGTTCCCTTCTGCCCGGCCTTGTCTTGAATTTTTTCCACCAAATCGGCGCCATCGTCGGGATCCTTGGTGCGCAGGCACACTTCTGTGATTTCAACGAGGTAGGAGGACAGCTCTTCGGTGCTGTTCCAATGGGCGAAGACGTCGGCCATCTGGGTGCCGTTCATGCCACCCACGCGCTTCATGAGGTCGTAGCCCTCGGCAAGGATCTGCTCAATCCCGTATTCAATGCCGTTGTGGACGGTTTTCACGAAGTGGCCAGATCCCCCTGGACCGATGTAGGTCACGCAGGGGCCGTCCTCCACTTGGGCAGCCATTTTGCGAACCAGGCTCTCAATGGCGTCGTAGGACGCCTTGGTCCCGCCTGGCATCATGCTTGGCCCCTCGAGAGCACCTTTGGCGCCACCGGAGACGCCCATGCCGATAAAGCCGAAACTTTTGCTCTCCAGCTCAGCGACTCGGCGTTCGGTGTCGTGATACTCGGAATTTCCACCATCGATCAGCAAATCTCCCTCTTCCAGAAAAGGAGAGATCTGCTGAATCACCGCATCAACCGGTCCCCCAGCCTTCACCATCATCAGGATGCGGCGGGGGCGCTCCAGCTTGCTGACGAAGTCTTGAAGGTCGGTGGCACCCTGAATGTTTTTACCGGCTCCCCGTCCAGACAAGAACTCCTCTGTCTTGGCGTAGGTGCGGTTGTAGACGACGCTTGAAAAACCGTTGCTCTCTGCGTTGAGGACAAGGTTTTCCCCCATCACACCGAGCCCGATCAGACCGAAGTGGGCCTTAGACATGGTCACACAAACGACACTCTGGCGTCAGTGTGACCACGTAATCAAGGTTCGGCTGCAACCTGGATAACCTCTGTGAGGATTAGGGGATCAGATCACCGTTCCGTCGGGGATCGAGGCGTTTTTCACCACAACAACAATTCCGTTACGGATGTAGAAGCCGTGCTCGGGACGGTCGGCTTCTTCAACGTGGTCCTTGTTGACGATGGTGACGTTGCTGCCGATGCGGGCGTTCTTATCGAGGATTGCTCGCTTCACAGTGGTTCCTTTGCCCACACCCAGAGGGATTCCCCCACGCTCCCTCAAGACGGCTCGTTCGCTCGATGACTCGAAGAAGTCCGAACCCATCAGCAGCGAATCTTGAAGAACCACCTCGTCTTCAACACGGCTTCTCACCCCAAGCACTGAATGATGGATGCTGCAGGACTTGAGGATCGAGCCCTCACCGATGATTGAGTCGGTGATCTGAGAATCCACAAGCTTGCTGGGAGGCAAGTAACGAGGACGGGTGTAGATCGGAAACTCAGCGTCGTAAAAACTGAACGGCGGAGTTGGCTGCTGGGTCAACGCCAGGTTGGCTTCGTAAAACGCACCGATGGTGCCGATGTCTTCCCAGTAATCATCAAAGACATAGCTCTTGAGACGATCGCCACGCTGAAGCGCTTCAGGGATCACCTCTTTGCCGAAATCCTTGTGGGTTGGATTCTGGTGAAGGAGATCAAACAGGGTGTCACGACTGAACACATAGATCCCCATGGAGGCCAAGTAAGGGCGCTCTTTGGCTGACTCAGCACTGAGCCCGAACCGAGACGTGTCGACCGCCATCTCCAAGAGGGAATCACCCTTGGGCTTTTCCCTGAATTCCAGGATGCGGCCATCCTCGTCGGTGCGCATTAAACCGAATGCCTCAGCCTGCTTGGCGTCAACGGGGAGAGCCGCAACAGTCAAGTCTGCGCCAGTGCTGCGGTGGTGATTGATGAACAGGCTGTAGTCCATTCGGTACAGCTGATCACCCGAAAGGATCAGATACTCATCAACGTCCCACTCTTGGAAAAGCCATTGGTATTTGCGAACAGCATCCGCTGTCCCCTCGAACCAGGATGGACTTTCCGGGGTCTGTTGGGCAGCCAGGACCTCAACGAAACCCTGACCAAAACCCGCTGAAAGGTTATAGGTCTGGCTGAGGTGCCTGTTGAGTGAGGCGCTGTTGAACTGCGTCAACACATACATCTTGTTGATGTTGGAGTTGATGCAGTTACTGATCGGTATATCAATCAGTCGGTACTTACCAGCGAGTGGCACTGCGGGCTTGGCCCGCATCTTGGTGAGAGGGTAAAGGCGCGTTCCAGCGCCTCCCCCGAGAATGATGGCCAGAACGCGCTTCATGCCGCCCCCGCAGATCGGCGTTGCGGAGCAAACTTACCGGACTTTTCCCGATCTCAACCGGGGAATGGGCAAGATCCAGCAAGAATGGTGCGAATCAGTTCTGGACTGAGTCTTCGTCGGCTTGCAGATCAAACAAGCGCTCCACGACTGAAAGGGCGTTCTGACGATCGGAACGTGGCTGAGGGCTTCTCAGCGCCGTGACAGGAGTGTGCAGGATTTTATTGATGATGCCCTTGCTGAGAGCCTCCACCACCTTGCGTTCCCGCGCTGAAAAATCAGGACCCATGCGGCTCAGGGCTTTCATCAGCTCCTCCGAACGGATGGATTCCATGGAGGAACGCAAGCGATTGATTGTGGGGACAGCCTCCAGGGAGTCCCACCACTCAAGGAACTGCCGTGCTTCACCATCCAGAAGACCTTGGGCTTCCCGGGCCACCTGCTGACGGGCCTCTTGGTTGCGCTCAACCACCTCTTTGAGGTCATCAACGTCGTGGGCATCGACTCCGCCAATGCCCTCAACATCGGCTGCAATATTGCGGGGAACGCCGATGTCGATCAAACGCAGTGAACTGCGTCGATTCAGCTTGGATAGCCGCTCTGCATCAATGATCGGATCATCAGCAGCCGTGCTGGTGAAAATCAAGGAGCAAGTGCTCAGGCAGTGATCGAGATCCTTGAGCGGTCTGCATTGCACAGGCAGGGTTGGGAAGTCTGCAGCGAGAGCTTCCGCTCGCGCCACTGTGCGATTGAGCACAACCACCCCTGAAGCACCTTTGGCCTGCAGATGTTGCAACAGCAAACGACTCATCCGGCCTGCGCCGACAACGGCGACCTGCTCATCCTCGAGGGTGACAAGCTCGTCAAGACCACGGCTTTGGCCCAGCTTGAGTTGGGCCAGTTCAACAGCGGCAGAACTGATGGAGACGGCTCCAGTGCCGAGATTTGTTTCTGAACGGACGCGTTTGCCAGTGCTTACAGCCTGGGTCAGCAGACGATTCAGGATCGGGCCAAGGGACTTGTGTTCCTGCCCAAGGCGCATCATTTTTTTGACTTGGGAGAGGATCTGTCCTTCTCCAAGCACCAGACTGTCGAGGCCAGCAGCGACTCGCAGGAGATGCCCCACGGCATCTTCGTGGTGATAAGCAAACAGGTGGGGTTTCAGGTCCCCAGTTTCCAAACCGGAATGGCTGCTTAGGAATTCGCGAACAGCACTGATTCCAAGCTCGGGATTACGAACCAGTGTGTAAATCTCAAGACGGTTGCAGGTGCTGAGGATGGAAGCCTCAAGCACCTGATCATGACCGCGCAGGTTCTGAAGAGATTCCTCCATGGTCTGCTCAGGGATGCTGAGCTTTTCGCGCACTTCAACCGGTGCCGTTCGATGACTGAGGCCGACAACGGCGATGTGCATGGAGGAATCCCTTGTTGCGTGTACGAAAAAGTCAGCTCAGCGCGATGCTCTGAGCTCCGTCCTTGATGTGCACCGTGTTGGTGAAGCGGCAGGTGTTATCGAGATTGCTGATCACCAGGCTGCTTGTGCGCGTGCAGTCCGACTCGAACTTAACGCCATGGAAAAGCAACCCGTCAG
This sequence comes from Synechococcus sp. CS-197, assembly GCF_025128215.1. Taxonomy (NCBI): domain Bacteria; kingdom Bacillati; phylum Cyanobacteriota; class Cyanophyceae; order Synechococcales; family Synechococcaceae; genus Synechococcus; species Synechococcus sp. CS-197. The sequence continues at coordinate 332,682 of NZ_JAHLZC010000021.1, forward strand.
TGATTCCACTGCCGGCGAACACCACGTGCTCCCCAGAGGCCAGTTCCTCGGCTTCATAGATCTTGTCGGGATCAGCGATACCCATTTCAGCCAAGCGGGCGAGATTGCCCTCTTTGGTGAGATCAGCCCATTCCTTGGTCTGCGCGACGGCGGGGTCGTAGACGAGCTGGCCTTGGAAGTGTCCGCCGAGAGCACGCATGGCAGCTGCGGAGATCACGCCCTCGGGAGCTGCGCCGATGCCCATCAGACAGTGGGTGCCAGTGCCAGCAAATCCGCAAGCGATTGCGGCCTGCACATCGCCATCGGAGATCGGTTGAACCCGAGCGCCTGTGGCACGGATCTCAGCGATCAAGTCCTTGTGGCGAGCACGGTCCATCACCACGATTGTGAGCTCACTCGCCGCCATTCCCAGACACTCGCTGAGAATCTTGATGTTTTCGGTGGCCGACTTGCGGATATCCACCTTGCCCTTGGCAGCCGGAGGTGCAGCCAGCTTCTTCATATAAAAGTCTGGAGCGTTGAAGAGACCACCGCGATCGGAGGCAGCCAGAACGGCCATGGAGCCTCTCTGGTTGTTGGCGCACAGATTCGTGCCTTCGCAGGGGTCGACTGCGAAGTCAACGCCCGCACCTGATCCACTGCCGACTTCCTCACCGATGTAAAGCATGGGAGCTTCATCACGCTCGCCTTCACCGATCACGATGCGGCCCTGCATTTCGATCTGACCCATGCGCTGACGCATGGCCTCGACAGCGGCAGCATCGGCTTCATCCTTCTTGCCGAGACCAGTGAGGCGGGCTGAGGCGATAGCCGCCTGCTCAACGACCTCGAGAATTTCCTGGATGAGAGTGCGGTCCACGGGAGTGCGGCGGGGGGGACGGATGCGATGAGTGTCAGCTCACTGGGCTTGGTGCCACTGGGCTTTTCACTCAAAAGCGCGGCTAACTGTATCAGCGACTTCCGCACTCTTTACAATCTCCTGGTCTCAGCAGTCTTCCCGTCATGAGCACCAAGTCCCTGGTGGTCTCTCCATCCATCCTTTCTGCGGATTTCTCACGACTCGGCGAGGAGGTCAAAGCTGTTGACCAAGCCGGCGCTGATTGGATCCACGTCGACGTGATGGACGGTCGCTTCGTTCCCAACATCACGATCGGTCCTCTGATCGTTGAAGCACTGCGACCAGTCACGACCAAGCCCTTGGACGTGCACCTGATGATCGTTGAACCCGAAAAGTACGTTCCCGATTTCGCCAAAGCCGGTGCCGACATCATTTCGGTTCAGGTTGAGGCCTGCCCCCACCTGCATCGGAATCTTGCTCAGATCAAGGACCTCGGCAAACAGGCCGGTGCCGTTCTGAATCCCAGCACGTCCTTGAGCACCCTGGAGTATTGCCTGGAGTTGTGTGATCTCGTGTTGATCATGAGCGTCAACCCCGGGTTTGGCGGTCAAAGCTTCATCGAAAACCAGGTTCAGAAAATTCGCGATCTCCGTCGCATGTGCGATGAAAAAGGTCTTGATCCCTGGATCGAAGTGGATGGCGGCGTGAAGGGTGGCAATGCTTGGAAAGTGATCGAGGCTGGAGCCAACGCCATTGTGAGCGGCTCAGGAGTGTTCAACCAACCCGATTACGCGGCTGCCATCCAAGGCATCCGTGACAGCAAGCGTCCTGAGGCCGTCCTGGTCTGAGATTGACGTCCGGACACCCTTGGCGGGCCGATCGCTCAAACGCTGTCGGCCCCAGCAAGGTGTTGTCTGCGGGATGTTTAAAGAAAATCGCAGTGATCGTTATCACTTTCAGCTTCTCTTGCCTGAATCGCCAATGCGGAGAGGGGTAAGAGCATGGCCAATCCGATGAACAATTCCATGGTGCGGATGCATCAACAACAGCAATGATCGACGCGTGAGATTCTGAAGTCTGAATCAATCATTACCGTTCTAAACTATGTTTTGAAGCGAACACCTGAATCTGGGTTGTATTATTCATTTTCCATCGGTTGTAATTGATACATTCAATCAATAAAAGCTTGCTTACGTTTAAATGAGATGATTTGGTCTTGTGCCCTGGAATCCTAATTTGATCTTCAGAATCTCTGAATCGGACAGCATGCGGATGTCAGGAGGTGACTACCGGCACTGTGATGAACATCATCAATGCAGAGTCGTAAGCGTACAAAGGTTGACAGGTGCTTTTGAAGACTTTCAAAACAGCAGTCATTACAGTGCCTATCCCAGTGATTGATGTTGTCATGCCTGCAAAAGGTTGATAGCGCAAGACGTTGTTCTTGCTACGCATCAAAAAACCAGCCATAGCTATGCAGTCCGATACCCAGCAAGTTGACGCCGATATAGCAAACCACAATCACGACCAAACCCAATGATGCAACCATTGCTGGTCTCCGCCCTTGCCAGCCGCGACTAAGGCGCGTGTGCAGGTAAGCCGCATAAACCAACCAACAGATCAGAGCCCAGGTCTCCTTGGGATCCCAGCTCCACCAACTTCCCCAAGCCTCGTTGGCCCAAACGGCTCCACTGATAATTCCCACTGTCAACAACAGGAAACCCACAGTGATGGTTCGATAACTGAGACTGTCGAGCTGTTCACTCCGACTGAAATCGATCGATGACAACTGCAGTTCGGGCGCAGCTTGCACTCCAACGGCACTTGTCTCACCTGTGATCGACACGGCTTTTCGGAATGCTCCGCTTCCAATGGAACTGCTGCGAAGCTCCAGTTGCTGACCACGATCCGTCATCAGAACAGCAACCGAGAGCAGAGAGCCCACCAGAAGTGCCGCATAACTCACCATGATCACACTCACATGCATCACCAGCCAGCTGCTGCGCAAAGCAGGAACCAAGGGCGATGCTTGCTGCAATTGATCCGGCAAAGCGAAACTGGCAAAGGCAATACACCCGAGCCCCATGGGTGTGGCGGAGGCCGCCACAAGTGGTGAAGGCCACTGACGTTCCACTAAGAGCTGGGTCAGGGTGCACGCCCAAGCCAGGAAGCACAGTGATTCGTAGAGATTGCTGATCGGGAAATGCCCTGATTGCCACCAACGCAACACCAGCTGTGCGGTTAGCAGCAGATTCGATAAGCCCAAAAGAGAGCGAACCCCACTGGAGCTGCGGCCGTTGGACACGGCCCAGAAGCACCACGGAAGGGCTGTGAGCAGCAAAGCAAACGCTGCCAATCCCAACAGCAGCACCGGTTCTGAAGTGATGGATTGCAGGTCGAAACTCCCCAAAGCAGCCAATAGACGATCAAGTGTGTCTTGATTCTGCCGGGAAGGAACAGCGCCTGGCTAGATCAGATGAGAATCCAGTCGTTAACGGTGCTCGCAAGCGTGGTTCAAGAGCGACGATCAATCCTTAACAGGAATCCCTTTGCCTTGGAAAACAGAAAGAAATCTTAAGCTTGTTAGAGGCGCGTGGTTTGACACACGTGTAAATCGCAGAACCATCTTTAGGAAATGTGTAAAAACCAGTTGACTGCCATATCGCCGTAGGGCAATCAGAATAGGCCTGGATTCTATGGTCTGTACATGTTGTTCAACTTGCCACAGAAACTTCAGAGCCTGAAAATGGTCGCTGCGGTGTCCAATTTTTTGGAGAAGCCGGATCTCGATAATGTTTATGGGGTAGGGGCCAGCCTCCAAGGTTCAGAAATGTCGCGCCAGATGGGCCGACACTTAATGGACAACTCTCGCTTCCGTGCACTTGTTGAAGAAAATTGGAGACCGCCTGCGGTTCAGCTCAACGAATTATTAGCGATGCCAGCGGGCAGCTTAGGTCAAGTTTATGCCGATCAACTCTCTGTTCAGGGACTAAACCCAGAAAGCACAATTGATCACTCCGAAATCACTTCACCATCGAGTTATATCAAACATCGAATGCGTGAAACTCACGACATTATTCATGTTTTAACCGGCTTTGGTGTTGATGCCGCAGGTGAAATGGGTGTATTAGCATTTGGCTTGGCCCAAAATCGTCATCCCCTAGCTGTACTCCTTATTCTTGGAACCCTTTTGAAAGCGTTACAAGAAGACGTTGACTTAGCACCAATATTGAGGGCCATTAGCAAGGGCTTCAAGCTTGGTTTATCTGCACAGACTGCAGTGGCATTTAAATTAGAGGACGCTTGGCAGCGCCCAATTGAAGAATGGAGAGACGAAATCGGACTTCCCCGCAATCCTGAGTCAGCTTGATTGATCAATGCCAAGAACTTAATAAAGAAAGGGTGGCTAACTTGCAGCCACCTTTTTTATGGTCGATTTTCCGCGCCACACTGAGACCAAAGAGAAGGGAGCGATGCTGCTCACTAAAGAGTTGTTATCTCCGGAAGGGAGAATGAATTGAAAGTTGCCTGCCGATCGTACTTGTCAATCGACGTCCGCCTTTGGATTGCATTAAGAGGACGAAGAAAGCGAGCATGTATAAGACGATTGCTAATATGTAGAACTCTCGATATCCATCAACAAATGCGACTTTTGCTGCTTCAATTAGGGTGTTACGTTCGTTGAATGGCAACGAGTCAGCAACCCGAAAGGCGCCACCGATTGAACCGGTCGCATTCAACTTCGCCGACTCACCGAGACGAGAGAGAGTTTCGCTCATCATTCTGGACAAATTGCCCGAAAGAACCACGCCTGATAACGCGATACCAGTGGACAAGCCATATCGCATCACCATGGCATTGAGAGAGGCACCGAAACTTCGCTGATCTTCGTCATAGGAGGCGAGAACTCCATGCACCATGACTGCTGGTTCGATACCAGCACTGCCGGAAAGGATGAAGCCAAGGGTTAAGACAATCGGGTTTGGGGTAACACCGGCAAAACCAATCAATCCATAGCCTAAAGATGCGGTTAATAAGCCCAGCATTGCTAAACGGTAAGAACCAATGCGCTTGCTGAGTACTCCAGAAAAAGAGCTACAAAGAATCCACACAAACGTTGCTGCTACAACGAGTAATGCTGCCGTGAAGGCCGATAATCCCACCACCAACTGCAAATATTGCATGTTCAGAAAGATCATGCCTCCATACACTAATTGAACAATCCAATTGATACCCGTTGGGACAAGAAACGTCCGTTTACGAAGTTGCTTGAACTGAAAGAGTGGATTTGAACAACGAGCTTCGTGTACAACTAAAGTGATAAGTGACAAAACGGCGATGCCAATTGAGCTGAAAAAAATAAATTGATTTGCTGATGCGTTCGTCAAGTTAACCATAAAGAGCAAGCTACTGGTGCCAAACAATGCGGTAAGTGCAGCTCCGATCTGGTCAAACGTTCGCTTTTCCCCTTTAGGACCTGCCCGCTTCGGTATTTCTGAGTAAACAATCAAAATCGAAACCAAGAGCAAAGGCGCCACAGACAACAAAGCTGCTCTCCAGGACACAGTCGTAATCAAATAGCCAGCAAGTAGAGGTCCAAGGAGACCACCAATTGCCTGAGCTGCAGTAACAAGTCCAATCGCAGTGCGACGACGGGATTCATCAACAACTTGATAGGCCAAGACCAGCGCTGAAGGCATGACAAGAGCACTTCCAAAACCGGAAAATGTTCGAAATGCGATCAGTGTGTTTACATCCACAACCATCGAAGCTCCCACAGCCGATACCGTCAGGATTGATAAGCCGATCACAAGGATGCGGCGAAAACCGTATTGGCTTGCCCAATGTCCACCAAACAGCATGAATGCTGACGCGGCCAGCGGTGTGCAATTCACGATCCAGGTGAGCTGCTCGGAATTAACCACAAGCGCCTTTGATATCGGAGGTAATGCAACGCTGGCAACGGTGGTGTTAATGGCGACTGCCACATAGGCCAGAACAAGACCCCAAAACGCAATTGGCATTTGGGGGGACAACCGTTTAAATGAAATCATGGTCACTTCACAGACCCAGGTAATTGCAAAAGACCAGACATTGCTTGCGAATACTTAAGCAATCCAGTTGTCGTCCATGCGAAGTACTGGGCTCGGAACCGAAGCGAGGATGCTTGCCAGAAAAGATCGTTTATGATTAACTTAATCAAGAATATACTTTTAAGTCGGTAACGACTGTACCAACCAAAAATTGATATTTCCAAAGCATCCACGACAGTTGTACAGCAATTTTGCCTTGTTATGTGATAAGTGAGGCGCTCCCGTGCGTAGTTCTGAAAATGGCTTAGTCTTTCATAAGAGTAATTTGTAACTTGAATTGTATGGGTAGGTTCACCGCGAAGCTCAAGATCTTCTCGGTAGGACATCCTCCAACGAGCTGGCATTCTGTAGTGTTGATCCATGCGAATTGCTCGTTTCATATTGGATGCACTGCTTTTTTCGGGATCTAAATGGGCTAAATCATTTTGAGGGCAAAAGCTGATATAAATATCGGAACCACATTCAAGGGTTGCATGGTGTGCCGTGGGGCCTGAGTTCGCTCGATGTGGCGATAACGTTGAACTAAAAAAGTTCCACAATTCAGCAATATATGGATAAGGAATCATCTGTTCACTATTCGTGAGCCATATACGGATTGTCATGGGTACTGGCTGGCCATCGTCGCCGATCAATGGACCATCGTTACGTGAAGTGGTTGGTCCGTCTGTAAAAACCGGTATTGAGGTATTTGTGAGCCGACCACGACGAAAGGCTAGACGAAGACATGAGATCGAAAAAACAATCAATACCAGAGCCAAAAACAAATTAGGTTTTTCGGGCTCTGGTATAAAATCAGCAACAAAAAAGATCGCTAAGCATAAATAGATAACCGCTTTCAGGCACTGCACTCTCCACCTTTTTGGCCGGATCATCACTGAAAAGAGTCCAAAGATGATTGCATTGATAAACAATACTGCTCCAATGATTTCTCCCCAAATAAAAATCATTATTCCGCTCTGCTGTTGCAATCGCAATATCAAAGCAAGTGCAGTAATGCTAATCAGAATAAGTCTTGGTTGGTTGAGTCGAGATCGCGCGAAGGCCGAATTACTCGGCATTATAAATCCGATCCATATCGATAATAGTAAAAATAAAGAAAAAGCGATTGCAACCGAATGAAGAAAAGGATTTGGCTCTGCGTTAACATTGAATAAGAAGAGTAAACCTAGGATTAAGCTTGCGAAAGCCATGACTCCTAGGATCGTGCGATAGCGGCCAATACCTCGAACACCCAAAAAGAGTGGTAGTAAATCGAGCATGAATGGTCTTTACAATCACTCCAACGTTAGCCAGTGATTCTCTTTTTACCAACTATTGGCAGCTAACAAATATTTGACTAGTCTTGGATCACTTGATCGATTGGTATGCTTTTCAATCTCGATAAAAAAGCGCAAGCGCTGAAGATGGTTGCGGGATTGTCATTGTGGATGAAAAATCCTGATGAGCTAAATAATGTTCGTGCCGTAGCCGGGAGCCTGCGTGGTACGAATCTATTTGCACAATCGATGGCTCACCTCCTGAAGAATTCACGGTTTCAGGCTCTCGCAGACGAGCGTTGGCGTCCTCCTACCAAATCCCTGAAAGAACTTTCTTTGCTTCCTAGTGGAAGCCTTGGGAAGACTTATGCGGATGAATTAATCAAGCAAGGATTTTCGCCGGATGAGCTTATGGACAGCGGTGAAGTGACAAATTTAAAGAGTTTTGTTTCTCATCGGCTACATGAAACTCATGACATCATTCATGTGTTGACGGGCTTTGGCACCGACCTGGTTGGAGAAATGGGTCTTCAGGCTTTTGCATTGGCGCAAAACCGTGCACCGCTTGCTGTTCTTTTAATTGCGGGCTCACTTCTGCGTGCATTGCAAAACGATGAACCCCTTGAACCTTTGTTGATGGCTCTAAGCCGTGGATTTGAGTTGGGTCTTAATGCTGATTTAGTCATTGCATATAAATTAGAAGATCAATGGAAGTTATCCGTTGAGGAATGGAGAAAAACTCTTGGCATTACGGATCATCAAAACAATTGATCGCCATCATCTTTCTTTGCCCTTGTTGTGAGCAGTAATTTACTTCAGTTCTGACTGAAGATCAACGATCACTCCTTCTGTGATCAAACGTTGGACGAGATTGATTGTATCCATATCTCCGTAGTTATAAAAACTGCCTTCATGCTTTAATGAGGCAAGTGTGTGTGTCCCGTCACAATGATTCAATAACAGCGATTCTTCATGATTTAAGCGTCGAACAATAACTTGATTCTCAAGGTCTGAATAAATTAAAAATGTAGCGATTCCTCCTTCAACCATTGGCAAGCGATGCTTTGATGCATCGGTTCCGGCAAGAGCTTTCAGTGCTTCAAGATCAACTCCTGATACGCAAAGTCTCGTACCCCGATTCAGCCTTGGACGTGCCCAAATGTGACAACGGTGGTGTAAATCTTGAATGAGTTCTTGAACAGGTTTGCGGTTGCGAGATGGTGCAAGTTTTGCCCATAAGCATCGCCAATCCAACATCCCTGCTGCCAATAACATCTGAGGGAAATTGACATCCGTGATATCGAGACTGTACGAAGCAGACAAAGAGTCAAGAGTAGACTTGTCGATGCATCCTAAAAAGCATGCAAATTCTGTCGCTAATGTTTGCGCATTGAGTGGTTCTCCAGGTGACGACTCATAGAATTTTTCGAGAATCTTTTCAAACGCTTCAGCGCCAATCAGCCATCTCACAGTCTTGAACACATCGTGCAGTGGATCGACAGTTCGTGCCATCGCTCGATGAAGGTAGATCTTGAGAATCTCTTCAGCACCCGTGAAACCTTGTGCAGGAATGATCTGATCAACAATCCAGGGTGTTGGTTCTCGATGCAAGCTCGCCAAGAATTGCTGTTGAAGACGCAGGAGCTGGGGGGACTTCATGACAAGTAAGAGCTTTGAGAGTTGAGTGGTGTGGCGTTGAACTGAGCGTGTCGTAAGGTTTTGGATTGTTGTGCTGAATGAATGCTTGAAAAGCGTTCATTCAAAAATCGGAGAGAAGTGATCGAAGCAAGCCATCGCCTATGAATTATGTTGCTCCTGGTGCAACAGATAAATCATTCAGGTAGCGGGTAATTCGGCTCACTTCTTGAAGTGTGCGTTCAAGTGGAGGAACATGATTTTCCCATTCCAACAGGGTTGGCCATGGTCCAAAGTGTCTTAGTGCTTTTTCATAAAGATCCCAAACTGTTTCATGAACTGCCTCACCGTGATAATCAATGTAGACATCTCCATCGCCTGCTTGCTGACGCGTGCATCCTGCGAGATGGTATCCCCTGACGCTGCTTTGGCGATATTCCATTAATTGGGTCAGTGGGTTCTCTCCAAAATTAACTGCATTGGCCCAAAGATTATTGACATCCATTAATACATAAGCACCAGTTCGCTCCGTTAAAGCGTTGATGAAAGATGGTTCATCGTAAGTGGAGTCACGAAAGCGCATGTAACTGCTGATGTTCTCGAGCAGAATGGGTTGGCCGATCAATTCCTGAGCCTGGTCAATCCGTTCTACCAAATAATCGAGTGTCTCATCATTCATGACCAGTGGAAGCAAATCGTGGAAGTGATGATGAGAGAGTGAGCTCCAAGAGACATGATCAGAAAAGAAGGCTTCTGGATGTTCCTTCAAGACACGCTTTACTAGCTGCAAATAGTCCTGATCCAGTGGTGCGCAGGAACCCAGAGACAAACCAAAACCGTGCAAGACAATTGGATAGGCGTGCCTGAGATCATCCAATTGGTCGCGATACGTGCCCCCTTCCTCTTGGATGAGGTGTTCTGGGTGAATCTGTAAAAAATCTAATGGCGGTCTTTGATGCCACACTTCAGATGCGTTCTCATGGCACAGGTTGAGCCCAGCGGTCGCTCTGGCAAGACCTGTGGACAGAGGAGAGAGAGACGTGGATGTTGACGGCATAACGCAGAACCGATGAATCGCAGGAAACACGACCGTCTCCGTCTTCTCATTTTGATCAAACGGCAAGCAGTACGCATCGCTCCAACGAGCTCAGACGTCAGACTGCAATGCTTTTTTCGATTTTGCTTACAATTGCGGCGCTTCAAGCTGCATCGATTGTCTCGCTTCGGTAAGCGCTCCAACGTTCTGGCGGTTCAACGACTCGCTTGTCTCAAGAGCCAACCACCACCAGCCAATGAAATCAAAACCGGTGACCAAGCGGCCAACAATGGAGGCAGGGTGCCTTTGACGCCAAGGGAACTGAAGCTGAAGCTCAACACGTAATACACAAGGATCAACACAACGCTGATTCCGAACCCTTGGCTTCGGCTTGTACGGCTATTAGGCTTCGCCCCCAGGCTGGCGCCGATCAGGCCGAAAACCAGGCAAGCCATCGGTAGCGTGAACTTCTCTTGAATTCGCACCTGAAGCCGCCGTGCTTCTTTGATATCACCCGCTTGTTCCAGCAGCTCCCGCGCACGTAGGGCTTCGGCAACCGTCATGTTGTTGGCATCTTTCGGCAATTGAGCAATGCGGATCGGCGCTGCACTGAGTGGATAGAGGTATTGATCGAAGTCAGCTGATGTTGTGCTCCCAGAAGGGGTCAACGTAAGAATTTGCCCATCAAAGAACTGCCACTTGGCTTGGCGCTCGTTCCAGACAGCTCGATCGGCTACAAGCATCTGCGTGAAGCCAGCGCGGGTGAAATCGAGAACGGTGACTCCGCTCATCACGCCATCTTTGAACTGCCTGGCATAAAACAGTTGCGCGAGTCCTTTGCTACTGCTGCCATCGGGGTCCTGAATTCGACCAAAGCGGGAATACACAATGTTGCTTCCCTTTTCTGTGGCAATTGCTTTCCCAAGCGCACGACGCAGGGTGATTTCAGCAGATCGATTGGCTCTGGGCACCACAACGTCGTTAAAGACGAAGGTGAGGCCTGACATCAACAGCGCCACAATCAGGGCGGGCACGATCATGCGCGTGGCTGTCACGCCAACACTGCGCAGGGCTGTGAGCTCGCTGTTGGCTGACAGACGGCTATAGGCCAACAAGGTTGCCATCAGAGTGGCCATCGCAAATGAGATCACTAGAAAGCTGGGGAGCCTTAGCAAAAGCACTTGCACTGCAATGGCGACAGGAAGGCCCGACTCAACGATCTGACGCACCAGTTCGAACATCACCCCAACCGAAAGGGAGACCACAGTGAAGGCGGCAATCGCAAAAAGCAGCGGACTGAGAAGCTCCCCGATCAACCAACGATCCAACAGGGGGATCCGCTGAATGAGCCGACGGATGGAGGCCTTAATGGTGTCGATCACAGCTGGAAACCCTCACCGAGATAGTGACGACGGACCAACGGGTCATGGGCGACCTGTTCAGACAATCCGGAGGCCAAGATGCTTCCATCGGTGAGGATGTAGGCACGATCTGTAATCGCGAGCGTCTCACGTACGTTGTGGTCGGTGATCAAAATGCCCATGCCCCGTTGGCGCAGGGAATGAATGAGTTGCTGCAAGTCGGCAACCGCCAGCGGATCGACACCAGCGAAGGGTTCGTCCAAGAGAAGGTAACGGGGTCCTTCCAATCCCACTGCCAAAGCCCGGGCGACCTCGCACCGTCGTCGCTCACCACCTGACAACTGATAGCCGCGGCGGTTGAGAAATGGTTCGAGATGAAAGTCCCTGATCAGTTGCTGCAGGCGTTCTCGGTACTGAATGCCACTCAGCCCACTCTGATCAAGCACCAATTTCAGGTTGTCCTGCACCGTGAGCTGACGAAAAACACTGGGCTCCTGAGGCAGATAGCCGATTCCGAGACGGGCACGCTGAGGCATGGACAAGCTGGCGACAGGATGGCCGTCCAGCAAAACCTCCCCGCAGTCTGGGCGGAGAAGGCCGATCACAAGATTGAAACTGGTTGTTTTACCGGCGCCATTCGGCCCAAGCAACCCAATCACCTCTCCAGGTTCCAGGCTGAGAGTGAGATTTCTAACCAGCGGCCTTCCCCCCAACGAAAGAGACACGCCATTGAGGCTCAAACTCATGGCGTTAGCGGGGTCTTTGCAGGCTGATCAGGACGCAGGATCATGGTTGCTCGCACCTGCGTGCCCTCACTCGGAACGGCCAAAGCACGTTCATCATCGAGGTTGTAGGTCACTCTTTCAGCTCGCAGAGTGCTGCCATCGTCTTGAATCACGTCCACATCACCACTGAGAACCAAACGCCCTTCGCGGCTGAAATATTGGGCCTGTCGCGATGTAGCCACCATTCCCCTGGCTGGATAAACGATTCGAACATTTCCCGAAGCAGTGACCACACCGGTGACATTGTCGGCGCTCTGGCTGTCCGACTCGATGGTGATCAAACCATCGTCGATCGGCCCTGACTGATTCATTGGTGCCGGCAAGGACTGGGAGCGTGCCAACCCAATGGAGCCAACCGCCACCAACGCCACAAGCCAATGTCTCAGGGCAGGGATGGCAGTCAGCGAACGAGACTTGAACAATGGTGCTCGGTGATGAACCATCAGAAACTCATGATCCCACGGCATCATTCGTATGAATAAGCTTTGGGGGCGGATCGTCGTCCGGGTTGCGTTCGTTTTGCAAGGCATGCAGGCGAACGCTTGACGCTGTGTGCAGGGCCTGGAGATCAAGCCCCAACGCTGAAGGAAGCGATGGCTTGAGACGACCGATTCCTTCCCCCATAAGGATGGTGGCCCCACGGGTGTTCCCGCGCTCAAGGTGAACATGAGCAACGGCGATTTGAAGAATTCCCTGTAGCAGGCGTCTGTTGGGATCAACCTGCTCATGCCAGAGTTCTTCAAAGGCATCGTGCGCTTCATACCAGGCCCCTGAGTTGAACAACTCAAGAGCCTTGCTGAATCGAGGATCGTCTAGCAGGTTCAACGCTTGGACTTGGCCGCCTTCTTGGAAGGAAGTTTGCGCAGACGGATCGATTCAGGCGTGACTTCGAGCATTTCGTCGGGACCGATGTACTCGAGGGCTCGCTCGAGCGTCATCTGAACAGGAGATTGAAGGGTGTCGAGTTCTTCGGCACCAGCTGAGCGCATGTTGGTGAGCTGTTTCGTCTTGCAGACGTTGATCTCCAAATCCTGGGGACGGTTGTACTCACCAATAATCATTCCCTTGTACACCTTGGTTCCAGGGGAGATAAAGAACTGGCCGCGGTCTTCGGCATTCTTGAGGGCATAGAAGGTTGCAGTTCCCTCCTCGAAGGCGATCAGCACACCATTGCGTCGGGTGTCGAAATCGCCAAGCATCGGGCGGTATTCGAAGAATGAGTGACTCATGATCCCTTCGCCGCGAGTCGCTCGGATGAATTCACCGCGGAAGCCGATCAAGCCGCGGGATGGCACCACGAATTCAAGCTGTGTGCGGCCGTCCTGACCGGTTTCCATGTTTTGCATTTCACCCTTGCGAGTCCCGAGCTTCTCAATGCAGCTGCCCACAGATTCCTCCGGTACATCCATCACCAGGGTTTCCACTGGCTCACAGGGAGTGCCATCAATCGTGCGATAGATCACCTGCGGCTGGGAGACCTGGAACTCGTAGCCCTCACGACGCATGGTTTCAATCAAAATGCCGAGGTGAAGCTCACCACGACCACTGACAGCGAAGCGATCCGGAGAGTCAGTGTCCTCAACCCGCAGAGCGACATTGGTGAGCAGCTCGCGCTGAAGCCGGTCTCTGACCTGGCGGCTGGTCACGAATTTGCCTTCCTGACCGGCAAAGGGTGAATCATTGACCACGAAGGTCATCTGCAGCGTGGGTTCATCGACCTTGATCAGAGGCAATGCCGAAGGCTCGTCAGGACAAGCGATGGTTTCACCGATGTTGACGTCGTCAAAGCCGGCGACAGCCACAAGGTCACCAGCGGAGGCCTGATCAATCTCCACGCGCTGGAGACCTTCAAATCCAAGCAATTTGCTAATACGACCTTTCTTGACGTTGCCGTCATCCTTGATCAACGCAGCATTTTGCCCCTGTTTGATCACACCATTGTGAACCCGGCCGATGATGATTCGACCCAGAAAATCTGAGTAATCCAGGGTTGTGATCTGTAGCTGCAGCGGCTTTTCGGGATCGCCGACCGGGGGCGGAACATGCCGCAGGATCGCATCAAACAGCGGGCGCATGTTTTCGCTGTCGGTCTTCATGTCCGGCTTGGCAAAACCTCCCAAGCCACTTCCGAACAGATAGGGAAAATCGCACTGATCGTCGTCAGCACCCAGTTCGATAAACAGATCCAGCACTTTGTCGACCGCTGTCTCGGGGTCGACGCGGGCTCGGTCAATCTTGTTGACGAACACGATCGGACGCAGTCCCTGCTCCAGTGCTTTCTTCAGCACGAAGCGGGTCTGGGGCATGGGGCCCTCGTTGGCGTCAACGATCAGCAGGCAACCGTCCACCATGCCGAGCACGCGCTCAACCTCACCACCGAAGTCGGCGTGGCCAGGGGTATCAACGATGTTGATTCGCGTGTCGTTGTAGGTGACCGCTGTGTTTTTGGAGAGAATGGTGATTCCGCGCTCACGCTCCAGATCGTTGGAGTCCATCACGCAGGTGGGAACGGCCTCGTTATCCCGGAAGATGCCCGACTGGGCCAGCAGAGAGTCGACCAAGGTCGTTTTGCCGTGGTCAACGTGGGCGATGATCGCGATATTGCGGATCGCCTTTTGCTGGGCGCTCATGGGGGGTCCGTGTTGGGTCGAGAGGTCGCTGGGACGCCCGCAGGCGCAGCCGGTGAAGACTATCTCAACGTGAGATCGATGGAGTTCCCTGCGCACGATCTGCGCGAAGACTGCCCCGCGTGACGCCGAGGCGATGTTCAATCTGCTCGCGGCGCCACACCTCAGCAGAGGGCATGCGTCCACCCAGGGCCTCGCCATAAAGCCGCACGCGCCGCTTGGCATCCTCGGCATCTTCATCAAGCAGGTCCAGCCGGAAATGCCTCAATCCGCGCGAGCGCATGGCTGGGAAGGCTTCGATTCCGGTTTGCGCGGTTCCGTTGAACAATGTGTTGCGACATCCGAGGTCTGCGCGCAAGGGGTGTTCAACACCGCTGCGGTCTTTCAGCAGAACGGTGTGGGACTCACAGGGTCTGCCGCAATCCGTGTGATCATGCCCATCCGAAAGCAAGGCGCAGAACAGGCAATGCTCCATGTGAAAGAGGGGCATGTGCTGGTGCAGCACGACCTCCAGCCGATCAGAGGGCGAGTTTTCGGCTAAATCCAGAAGCTGCTGAAGATTTAAGTCACAACTTGCTGTGACCCGTTGCAGTCCCCAGTGCTCGAGAAACCACAAAAGACTGAGAGGGTTGGCCACATTCAGACTGAAGTCCCCCCGGCAGGGGGCTGACTCGCAGAGACGTTCAAGCTGATCGGCGTTGCGCACAAGGAACCCGTCAGGTTTGGCACGCAGGAGCGGGTCCAACGTCCATCCCTCATTGGGACGCGTGACTTTGGGACCGGTTAGCCAAATGCCATCACTCCAGCAACCCCGTGCGATGGCAACAGCCTCCTTGAGCTCACGGGGTTGCTCCAAGTCGGCGATGACCCCTTCAATCGGCGTGTCATCGCCTAGCTCGATCAACCCCTTGAGTTGATCGAGACTTCGTACCAACACCGTGAGTCTTGCGGCCTGAGTGTGATCGGCCGTGTTGGCAGGAAAACGCCCATAGCAGCTGCGAATCAGCTGCTGACGTTCAGCACGACTCGGTATTGCCCCACAGCGTCGTTGTGACTTCAAGCGATTTACAGGCGACAGTCCGGCGTCAGCCATCGCTTGGAGCAGGGCTCGTCGGAGACGGTTGAGATCGCCGATTGGCAGGAAAAGCGACCCAGAGAGGTCCAAGTGCAGAGTCTCAAGTCGCCAGCCTGTGCCCCCAAGACGGCCTAACTGAGCCTCCAGGCGCTCCCGATCTAATCCGTGATCCTTGGCTGGCTCGAGCAAGCGTTCACTGACAACGGCGAGGGGTTGGCCCCCAGAGCTATGGGCGCCTTCAAGCTCAAGAACCAGTGGTTCACCGATTCGGCCGCGAACGACCAGAGAAAGGGGAGCCTCTTGCGGAGGCGTCTGTCGACCAGCTCGGCGAGTCCAGGTGGAGTGCCACTGAGGATCGCTTGTGAGCCACACCGGAGCGCCAGGGAGCAGTCCCCTTGCATCAACGCGACTCGGGCCAAGCTTCAGTCGCCAGCAGGCTGGTCCTGAACGCTCAGATTCCATGATTCGGCCCCCCACCTCCCGTGGAATCTGAAAAGCTCCGCCCTCGCCTGCAGCCACTTCCAACACAATGCCCTGACCGCGCTGAGGCTCAATCTCCGCCTCAACTTCGATCCAACCCCGGGGATGGACTTTGACGAGGCATCCGAAGGACGGCCCACGCTTTTTGCTCCAACGGCCATCCACGAGTTCTGCATGGTCAATGCCTTCAAGCCAACCCGTGCCCAGTCCCCGGGAAAAACCAAGTTCCAGCTGTAAACGAACGGACTCTGGATCATCGAGAACTCCGTCGAGGGCGCGGCGATACACGTCGGTCACCGCGGCGACGTACGTGGCACTTTTCAACCTCCCTTCAATCTTGAGGCTGCTGATGCCGATCCTTGCGAGTTCTGGAATCACAGACCAGGCTGCGAGGTCTTGTGGTGAAAGCAAATAACGTTGAGCGCCTAAATCACGCTCCTCACCATCAACAATGAATTGATAAGGAAGTCGACATGCCTGGGCGCATTCTCCTCGGTTGGCACTGCGTTGGCCCAACGATTCGCTCGTTAGGCACTGGCCTGAGTAGGCCACACACAGCGCACCATGAACAAACACTTCAAGTGGAACATCAAGCTGCCGCTGCTTGAGTTGATGCTGAACCCGTTCCAGATCGTTCAGCGTGAGCTCGCGCGCCATCACAACCCGCTCGCAACCAGCGGCGGCGGCCTGTGCAACACCAGCGCTGCTGGTCACCGACATCTGGGTTGAGGCATGCAAGGCCAGATTGGGCACCAGCTCTTGAGCGAGAAGGCACAGACCAAGGTCCTGAACAATTAAGGCATCAACCTCGGCTGACCAGCACTTCACCAGCAGTTCAGAGACTTGCTCAAGCTCATCGGTGAAAACCAAGACGTTCAGGGTGAGAAAGCCCTTGACACCTCGCGCATGCAACCAATTCATCACCTCGGGAAGATCTTGCACGCTGAAATTTTCAGCACGCAACCGGGCGTTGAAGAGTTCTACCCCGAAATAAACCGCATCAGCTCCACTGGCGACGGCAGCTTTGAGGGCGTCCCAGTCGCCTGCAGGTGCCAAGAGTTCGGGTCGGCAGGCCATCGTTACCGACCGTCAGCCAATTGTCGCGCCGGTTCGAACGCACGCAGAGCCTCTGACGTTCCTTCAAAACGCCAATGCCACGGTTCGTAGCTCACCCCCTGGGGATTGACGGTGGGAAATGAAAGTGTGAAGTGATAACTCGCCGCATGATCTTGCAACCAACGGAAGGCGCTCGTGTTTTCAAACGATTGCGACAGGTTGGTGGCGGGATCGTCGCCATCTCCGAGATCAACGGCGTAGCCGGTGCTGTGCTCTGAATAGCCAGGTGGTGCAGACACCTTGGCCCGTTCCGCTGCGGATTGGTTGCGCTCCGACTTCACATCAAAAAAGATACTTTTCTGTAAATCGTGGGAGCGATAACCGCTGAGAAGGCGTAGATCCACCCCATCCGCTGCTGCTGATCGACGCATGGCATCGAGTGCACGCGCTGCATCACGGTGCAGTTCAATCCCAGCTTCCACCGGTACGAGAACGTCAACACCAGCCTCGGGGTAAGGAAAGTGTCCGAGCAAACGCCCATCGCCTGAAGGGCGAGCATCGATCCCCTCAATCGGTGCCGGAGAACGTTTGGCGTTCAACAACTCCGGGACAAACAGAACCGTGGCAAGGGATGCGGAGAAAACCAGTCCACAGGCCAACAGCAGACCTAAACCACTGCGACGCTTGGGAACTGCCGATCGGCTGCGACGCGCCACCGGAATATCGTCGCGGTTGAGATCGCGGGATCTGCTGCGGCTGGCGACAGCCCGTGACACGACGCTTCTTGCAGTGTTGTTTCGATCGTAAGGGGGGGCGCCAGTGCAGCCCTCACTCGCGCCTCAACGGTGATAGCTTTTTATCAACAATCCAGCGGAGTGAGCTGAGATGCTGAGAGTTGCCGTCGTCGGAGGTGGTCCGAGCGGATCCTGCGCAGCCGAGATTCTGGCCAAGGCTGGCATCAGCACCTGGTTGTTCGAGCGAAAGCTCGACAACGCCAAACCTTGTGGTGGAGCGATTCCTCTCTGCATGGTCGAGGAATTCGATCTGCCGGAATCGATCATCGACCGCAAGGTGCGGAACATGAAAATGATCTCCCCCTCCAACAAGGAGGTGGATATCAAGCTTGATCCGCTCGGGTACGACGACAACGCTTATATCGGGATGTGCCGCCGTGAGGTTTTCGATGCCTTCATGCGCAACCGTGCCGCTGACCTTGGCACAACCCTGGTCAATGGTCTTGTTCAGAAGATCGACACCGGCAATGCACGTCAGGGTCCTTACACCCTGCATTACGCCGACTACAGCTCGGGGGGTCCGACCGGCGAACTGAAAACCCTTGAGGTGGACCTGATCATCGGAGCCGACGGTGCCAATTCCCGTGTGGCCAAAGCAATGGATGCTGGTGATTACAACGTGGCCATCGCATTTCAGGAACGCATCAAACTGCCTCCTGAAGAGATGACTTACTACGAAGATCTCGCCGAGATGTACGTCGGGACCGACGTCTCTCCCGATTTTTACGCCTGGGTCTTTCCGAAATACGACCATGTGGCCGTGGGAACAGGGACCATGCAACAGAACCAGTCCCTGATCAAGGGGTTGCAAAAGGGAATCCGTGAGCGCGCCCGCAAGCGCTTGTTCAAAGGTGAAGTGATCAAAGTTGAAGCCCATCCGATTCCGGAACATCCCAGACCGCGTCGTGTCGTTGGGCGAATGGCTCTGGTGGGTGATGCTGCCGGTTACGTCACCAAGAGCTCCGGTGAAGGCATCTACTTTGCTGCCAAAAGTGGGCGGATGTGCGCTGAAGCCATTGTTGAGATTTCAGCGAACGGCAGCCGCGTCCCCACTGAAAAGGAGATCAAGTCCACCTATCTCAAGCGTTGGGATCGTAAGTACGGAGCCACCTACGCCGTTCTCGACATTCTTCAACGGATTTTCTATCGCAACGATGCGGCCCGCGAAGCATTCGTCGAAATGTGTGACGACCGGGATGTGCAGAAACTCACGTTTGACAGCTATCTGTACAAGAGGGTGGTGTTGATGAATCCCTGGCAGCAAATCAAACTCACCCTGCGTACCCTTGGCAGCCTGCTTCGTGGTGAAGCCCTTGCTCCTGCTGGTTACGACGCTGTTCCCTCCGCTGTGGGGCGGTCAGAGGGAGATTTCCTGGCCGATGAAGCAGCCCAGGCCATTAAGGCGCAGGCTCACAACGAATCCACCGCAGAGCCGAAAGAGCGCCCCACCGTCACCACAGGCTGAATCTCTGAGCAGCTGAATCTGCATGATGCAGATTCAGCTGCAATCTCATCTTTAGCTTTGGATATGGTCGAATCGAGCCAAAACTGAGGCTTGATTGCGCAGCACTCCCAGCAGGTTGAGGCGATTTCGCCTCACTGATGGGTCTTCAGCCATCACCATCACGCTGTCGGAGCCATCAAAGAACGCTTCAAGCGCACGGGCTGCTCCTTGAAGTCTCTGAGCCAAACGCTCGTAGTCTTTCGCTTGGGCCAGGGGGCTCAAGGCTTCGAGTTCCACAAGCAGCGCAGCTTCACTCGGTGAATCAAAGAGGAAGGCATCCACGATGCCTTCAACAGAGAGCTTCGACGGAGGCAAGTCGCCTTTTTCAGCCAGACGGGATGCACGCTGGACAACAGCTTGAAGGTCTTGCAGTCGGCCAGATTCTCGCAGTGTCTTCAACAGCAGAAGGCGATCCCGTGCATCCACCGGATCCTCCAGCAAGCGCTCGGTGCTCACCCCTTCCCCACAGACGGCCTGCACCAGATCGATCGCAAATCCATCGTCTTCGAATTGGGACACCATGCGCTGACAGAGCAGCTGTCCGAGATCGTTGGCGAGGGCTTCAGCTTCAACATTGAAGGCTGGAAAACGCTCAGCCCAGTGCGTTGATGCGGTTGTGAAGAGTGACTGCAGAGGCAGTTGCCAACCCCGATTCCAGAGGATCTGAACAATTCCATTGCCGGCTCTGCGAAGGGCATAGGGATCAGAGGATCCCGTCGGTCGCTGACCTTTGGCAAAAATGCTCAGCAGCAATTCGATGCGTTCCGCTAAAGCCAACAGGGCACCAGCGTCACTGGCAGGGAGCGCATCACCGGAACCAGCAGGCAGATAGTGCTCTGCAACCGCAAGAGCCACGCCTCTGGGCTCTCCTTCTTCAAGCAGATACTTGCCGCCCATCAATCCCTGCAGTTCAGGGAATTCTCCAACCATCTGACAGACAAGATCGTGCTTGCAAAGGTGGGCGGCACGTCTGGCATGGCTGGCGACCGTCCCTTCGAGCTGAAGCGCAAGCAGCAATTGGTCCATGACCCAACTGATGCGTTCACTTCGATCGAGAAGCGACCCCAAACCCTCAGCAAAGGTGACACGCTCCAGGCTTTGCCGTCGCTGCTCACTGGACTGACGCCGATCAACATTGAGGAAGAACTCAGCATCGGCTAGCCGGGCCCCAAGAACGCGTTGATTTCCGCTGACAATGGTGTCTGAAGCGGACTCCACTCCATTGCTAACCAGCAGGAATTCAGGCTTCAGAACGTTTCGGGCCTGAAGCTGCAAAGGGTCTGAAACAGCCTGCGGGATCCGCAAAGGCACGTAACGCTGATGGGCTTGCATCACCGTGACAATCACTTCGGGTGGCAGCTCTAAAAAGCGATCCGCAATCCGGCCTTTCAGCACCGATGGGCTTTCAACTAGATCAACAAGTTCCTGAAACAGCGACTCTGGGCAATCAGCTTGTCCATCACAGCGCTCGGATTCCGAGACGATCGCCGCGCGAATGGTTTCAGCCCGTTGCTCACGGTTCACCATCACCCCGGCGTCGTTGAGTTGCCTCAGAAGGTCCTCGGCAGAGTTCACCTCCTGAAGCTGTTCATGCAAACGATGACCACGGCTTGTGCGTCCGCTGGTCACCACAGGGTCTGCAGTATCAAGAGTCACAGGAATGACGGCATCCCCCAGCATCACCACCAGCCAACGCACCGGTCGACTGAAGCGCTGCTCTCCACAGCCCCAACGCATGAATCGACGACCCTGCAGTGCATCGATCCATCGGGGAACACACTCTCCAAGCAGTGCGGAACTGGGTTGGCCTGGAGTCTTGACCCGTGCAAATAGACAAGGGCCTTTCGGCGTGTCCTTGGGCTGGAGATCTTCTGGATCGACGCCACAGCGCTTGGCAAAACCGATGGCAGCGGGTCCAGGTCGGCCATCCACTAAGGCCTGGGAAACTGGTGGACCTTTGCGGTCTTCTTCCAGATCGGGCTGAGAATCGATCAGTTCCCTGACGACCACAAGTAGTCGACGCGGTGTTCCCGTCACGGACAGTTCCCCGTGGGCCAGGCGCAGATCCTTGAGATCGCTACGAATCCTCTGCTCCAATTGCCGAAGAGCCGAGGGAACGAAATCGGCGGGAAGTTCTTCAGTGCCGATCTCAAGAAGGAACGTGTTCGCCACAGCACGCGGATATCCAAGAAGAGACTGTATTGGAAGCCGCTAATAGGAGTCGCTAGAGGTGGCCGCTTCGCTAGCTTCGAGAGGTTGCTGCAGCTCTTTGCCGGTGAGTCAGTCCAGTGTGGAATCCGCCACGGAATCAACCACTACCAGGCTGCCGAAGGCTGAGCAACGCAAGCTCGACAGTCATCACCTGCGGGACCCCCTGCTGGATGAACTCGCGAACGATCTTCCCTTCTTCAGTGAGGATGCCCTTCAACTGCTGAAGTTCCACGGGAGCTACCAGCAAGATGATCGCGATAAAAGGGAGAAGGGAAAAGACAAGACCTGGCAAATGATGCTGCGCCTGCGCAGTCCTGCCGGTCGCATCCCTGCCCAGTTGTTCCTGGCCATGGATGACCTGTCCAACCGCCTCGGTGATGGATCCCTGCGCGCCACGACGCGACAGGCCTTTCAAATGCATGGCATCCCGAAAGGGGACCTGAAAGAAGTCATTGGAACCATCGTGGAAAACATGGGTTCCACCTTGGCGGCCTGTGGAGACATCAACCGCAATGTCATGGCACCGGCTGCTCCTTACGCCAAAGGGGCTTATCCAGCGGCTCGCCAATTGGCCGACGAGATTGCCGATGTTCTCAGCCCCGAAGCCGCTGAATCCTCATACCTCGACTTGTGGATCGATGGCGACCTCAGTTACCGCATTCGTCCTTCACGATCGGTGAAGGCAGCACGCCTCCGTCAACGCGATGCCGGCGTGTTCTCCGGCAGCGACGACGAGCCTCTCTACGGAGACACCTATCTCCCCAGAAAGTTCAAAGTGGCCGTGACGGTCCCTGGGGACAACTCCGTCGACCTTCTGACCCAGGACATTGGCCTTGTGGCGTTCACCGATGCCGCAGGTGCTCTGCTCGGCTGCAATGTGTATGTGGGCGGCGGCATGGGCCGCACCCACAACAAAGAAGAGACTTTCGCGAGGGTTGCTGATCCCCTTGGCTACGTCGCAGCAGGCGATGTGCTCGATCTCGTGCAGTCGATCCTGGCCCTGCAGCGCGATCACGGTGATCGTCAGATCCGGCGTCATGCCCGGATGAAATATCTTCTTCACGACAAAGGCGTGTCCTGGTTCAGGACCGAACTCACGCAGAACTATTTCCGCGGTGAGCTCAAAGGTCTTCGCAACGAGCCGAAAGCCAAGCTCAGTGATTACCTCGGCTGGCACCGACAGCAGCCCGGTGTTTGGTTTGTTGGCATTCCATTGCTGTGCGGACGCCTTGAGGGATCCTTCAAGGCAGGGCTCCGCGACATCGTGGATCGCTACCAGCTCGAGCTGCGTTTAACACCCAATCAAGACGTGCTCCTCTGCAACATCGGCAGTGCTCAGCGCAATTCCGTGCGTGACGCGTTGTCGGATCTTGGAATGCAAATGCCGGAAGCACCCCCACCGCTGGCTCGTCACGCCATTGCTTGCCCTGCCTTACCCACATGCGGATTAGCCATTACTGAATCCGAACGCATCCTTCCCAAGGTGCTCGAGCGGCTGGATGCCCAACTCAGCAGGCTTGAAATCGAGAAGTCACTCCTGTTCCGCATGACGGGATGTCCCAATGGTTGTGCCCGTCCATACATGGCAGAGCTCGCACTGGTCGGCAGCGGTGTGAATCAGTATCAGCTGTGGCTTGGTGGCAGCGCCAATCTTCAGCGCTTAGCGAAACCCTTTCTGCAACGCATGCCATTGGATGAACTTGAAAGCACGCTGGAACCGCTGCTTGTGAGCTGGAAGCAGGCTGGTGGTCGGAGAGGTTTTGGTGATCACGTGAACCGGCTCGGTGATGAGCGCGTGGCTGAACTGCTCGCCGCAGCGCACGCGTCACCATCCACGCGGCCGTAAACAGCGATCGACTCCGCAACCGTCCAGGCCCACAGCTGATCCCCGTGGCTGAAATGCCACCACTCATTGGGATGACGCACAAAACCCGCTTGTTTCATGGCGGCATGCAAGCTGCACCGTCTCTGGTGCCAGAGAGCTTCTGGGCTGTTGGGATTGGCCTTCGCAGCGGATGCATGGTGGTCTGGCAGGGATTCAGAGCCGATGGCATCGAAGGCTCCCCCCATGTTCAAAGCCGCTCCACGCTGATCGGCCAGCGTTAAATCGATCGCTGCACCCGTGCTGTGGGGAGGCGGCATGGAGCGATCCTCGCTGGGTGGCGCCCAGAACCGTGAAACCTCGCGCTTAACCTCATCCAGTGCCGTCTGCCATTGGGGCTTCGACGGATTGAGGCCACGACGTCCACATTCCTCCTCAATCGCGTGCTCGATCATGAAGGCTTGAACACTGACTGGACGCCAGGCATCCAACACAAGGAGCTGAAGCGGGCCGACCTCGGGGTCCGGATGCTGAATGAGTTGGTTCTGCGCTCGCACCAGTCGCGCGATCACACTTGCGCGCAGCCTGAAGGGATCACCCTGATCTCCGTAGGGGGCACCGAGTTTTGCGTAGGGATGGGGCTCAAGACAGAGGAACGTCCCTCTGAGCGACTGCAGCGGTTCACCGCACTCCTTGATGGCCACATCACTCCAAGGCCGGCGCATCGTTGATCTTGCAATCAGACGAACTCTATTGATCAGCTCCTTAATTCAACTGCGCCGCAGACGTCACCCGGTTGCGTTGCGCATCCAGCAGGCTGCGCAGCACAGAGTGATCGATCAGATCAGGATCGTTGCGGAGAATATCGGCCGCTTCTTCCCGAGCTTCCTCCAAAACGGAGCCATCATCAGCCAGGCTGGCCAAAGCCAGGTCCGGCAACCCGGACTGGCGAGTCCCCAGCACCTGGCCGGGACCACGAAGTCGCAAGTCCATTTCGGCGATTTCGAAACCGTCGGTTGAGCGCACAAGCACTTCAAGCCTTTGCCGGGCCAGGGGGTTGCGACTGTCGTTGATCAGCAAGCATCGGGATGCGGCCGCACCTCTGCCAACCCGCCCACGGAGCTGGTGAAGTTGGGCCAATCCGAAACGATCGGCATGATCAATCATCATCACGCTGGCTTCCGGAACATCCACACCAACCTCCACAACGGTTGTGGACACCAGAACCTGCGTCTCACCTTTCGCGAACGCCTGAATCACCGCCTGCTTGTCCACACTTGGCAACCGTCCATGCAGGAGTCCGACCTTGAGATCTGGAAACACCTCATCCTCAAGCTGACGATGCACATCAACGGCTGAGCGCAAGTCCATTTTTTCTGACTCTTCCACCAGGGGAAGCACCACATAGGCTCTCTGACCTTTCTCCACCTCTTCGCGGATCAAGCTGTAGGCCTGATCGCGCTCAGAGCCGGCCAGCATTGTGGTCATGATCGGCGTGCGGCCAGGGGGGAGCTCATCGATCTGACTGACGTCGAGATCACCATGAAGCGACAACGCCAGCGTCCGCGGAATCGGTGTCGCCGTCATCGTGAGCAGATGGGGTTGCAGCCCTTTTCCAAGAAGTCGATTGCGCTGACGCACCCCAAAGCGGTGCTGTTCATCGACAACCACCAATCCAAGACGTTCGAAGGCCACGGGATCTTCGAGAAGGGCGTGAGTCCCCACGAGAACCTTGCAGGCCCCGGAAGCCACATCGGCGAGAAGGCGCCGACGCTTCTTCAGCGGCGTGGAACCGGTGAGCAACTCAACCGTGACATGCAAAGGGGGGAGCCATTGGCAGAGACTGCGGTAGTGCTGTTCAGCTAGCACCTCGGTGGGGGCCATCATGGCTCCCTGTAATCCAGCCTGAATGGCCTTGAGCAAGGCAGCGACCGCAACAACGGTTTTGCCGCTGCCCACATCACCCTGCACCAACCGTGCCATGGGTTCCGAGCGCTCGAGATCGGCATCAATTTCTGCCAGCACTCTGGTTTGAGCGTTTGTGAACTGGAACGGAAGATTGTTCAGGAATCGACTCAGGAGACCGTCTCGATCCGACGTGATCTTCAGGGATGGCGCTGTTCGTTGGCGCAGTGCCGCCCTGCGCTGCATCAATCCAAGCTGGAGCAGCAGAAATTCATCAAAGACAAGCCGGTGACGGGCCTGTTGGAGTTGCTCGGATGACTCCGGTCGATGGATCGCCGTCATGGCCTGGTGCCGATGCAGCAGCTGCCTGGCCTGGCGTCGTTGAGCCGGCAGTGGCTCGGGCCACAAACGGATGGATGGCAGGGTTGCCTCCACCAAGCTCCTGAAACGATCCGCTGTCAGTCCTTCGGTCAGGGAATACACCGGTAGAAGCCGGCCGATGCGTTTGGATTGCAAAGGAGCCTGGGGACTCTCCATCACCTCAATCAGCGGATCCTGAAAGCTGCGGCCGTAAGGCCCGTCCTTGACCAGTCCGCTCACTGCGACGGTGGCTCCATTCGGATAGAGCCTGGTCTGTCCATGGAGATAGGAGGGGTTGCTAAAGCGGCGACCGGCGAGGAAGCGGCTGACTTTGATCCGTCCGGTGGGATCTTGCAGCTGCAGTTCGATGATCGACAGATTGGGGTTTCTCGGACTTGTGAAACCGTGACAGCGACGGACCGTGGCCACGATGGTGGCCGTTTCCCCAGGAACTAAGGCCTCAATCCGGCGTAAAGCGGAATAGTCCACATAGTCCCTGGGGTAGTGCAGCAATAAATCTCTGACCACCAGCAGCCCGAGGCTGGCCAAGCGTTCCGCCTGCTTGGGACCAATGCCTCGAACCCGTGACAGCGGTGCGTCGAGAGAGAGATCTCCCTGCTGATTGGCTGCAGCCGCCGTGCTGCGAGTGGCAACCTTCAATTTGGGAGGTGCCATCGGTCGCGTGGGTTCTAGGCGCTGACGCAGGGCGTGAAGCCACTGCCTCACCGTTGTGACAAGGCGCCGACGCGCAGCATCACTGAGGGAGGGATAAGACTGAAATTCATGGCAGAACGCCTGAAGGCGCTCCTCGCAATCGGGCGGGAACGCGCCTGCTGGTGGAGCACCCAACTCACGGCTCATGAATCCGTGAAAGGTGTCCTGACGGCCTTGAACATTGACGAATCCACGATCCGCCTCAAGCGCCAGCGCTTGTTGAAGCGGGCGTAGCCAAATATGAAAACGTTCTAGGGACTGATGATCCAGCCCAGAACTCAATGATGCGGAGGACTCTCCGTTTGGTTGGGCCACCAATGGGTTTGAACCTCTCTGGCGCTGCTGCGACGTTGCCAGTGTCGCTCCTTCACCACAAGAGTGGAGAGTGCTCGCCGATCATTTTCTTCCGGAGGCCCGTCGCGAGGTGGAGCAACGGGTGCAGGCGGTCTCGCGTGAAGGCTTGAGGATCGAGGCCTGTACTCTCGGCAATGGAGCCGGTCGGCTGGGAGCAGCCAAGCTCGCTCTGCAACGGCTGGCTTTAAACCATTCGACTTGATCTGATCCGAGCGGTCAGATCGAGACTTTTAGCCCAATGAGTTTCCAGCTGAAACCTTCCATGACGTAAGAGTACGTGAATGTATAAGGCGGATCGATCGTGTAACGGCCTTTGATGATCAACACGTTTTGATCATTGATGATGGCTTCTTCTGTGAAGGCAGGAGTGCTTCTCGTTAGGTTATTGAGATAAGTAAGTGATTGTTTGTTTTTGCTGAGCTTTAAAAATGGTTTGAATGCTTGTTCGAGTTGATCTGGTGAGGCTTCATTTTGCCAAGTCTTTGAAATGGCATTGTAGAGCTTTTGAAAATTATTTTCTTTGATGGATGACGCAAAAAGGTCTGTTGTTTCAGCTGTAATCGCAAGAAGTTCTTTTTCGCTTGGCACGCCTTCTGACGCGCTGGAAATCACGCCAGATCGTTTTTCTTTAATTGAAAAAATTAACCAGTCAGAACCGCTTTTTTGGAACGAAATGGTGACTGGGATGGTGGTGCCATTTTCAAGGTTAATACTCCCTTCCAGTGTTCCGGTATTCGTGGAAATGGAGCGATTGCTCCAGGACGTGTTCTTGAAATCGTCTAAGGAATTTGCGCGTGCAAAGGTTTTTAGCTCTCTTTCTAGTGTTTGATCATCAACTTGTTGTGAGAATAATTGCATGGCGGCCTTTGTGTTCCCTTCTTTGAGCTCGCTGAAGAGTTTGTCTGCGGCTGCGGTTAGACCTGATGTTGCCTGAAAGATAATAGCGACTAAAATTGCAATAATGGCTGCCAGACTTCCCAGTCCGATCAAAAGGATTTGAAAGAATTTGGGCATTTTCATTGTTTAACAATCGTTCTGCAAAGATGATTTGTTGATTGGATCATTGTAGGGCAAAGTTTGGTCCTGGTTGAATGTTATTGATTGGGTTTGTCTGGCGGGCAAAGTGTCATGAGTTCCATTCCTGTGCCCTCCGCTGACTTGCTGCAACGGACGGGGGCTGTCCAGCTTGAAGCGGTCGCGCTGGGACAGACCTCTGATGAGCAGCGCGCTCATGCCCTGCAGGCGATGGCCGACGCCCTGGCTGCAGAGGCGGATGTGATTGTTGCGGCCAACCGGGAGGATCTGGAGCACTCAGCTGCCGAGGGCCTTGCCCCTGCGCTGATGGCACGCCTGAAGCTCGATCGGACGAAGCTGGCCGCAGCGATCGACGGTGTACGCAAAGTGGCGGCGCTCGAGGACCCCCATGGCCGCAGGGCGCTGCACCGGGAGCTGGACGAAGGGTTGGTGTTGGAGCGGCTGACCGTGCCCCTCGAGGTGGTGAGTGTGATTTTTGAAGCGCGGCCCGATGCAGTGGTGCAGATTGCCTTTCTGGCGATTCGATCCGGGAAAGGGGCCATCCTCAAAGGCGGCAGTGAAGCCCGCTGCACCAACAATGCTGTGATCCTGGCTCTGTAGCGCCTCGGTGGTCTCGTAGATCTGATCATGCCCCGCGGCAGCAATGAACTGGTCCGCTTCATCCAGGACAACATCCGGATTCCCGTGCTCGGGCATCCCGATGGCATCTGTGATCTGTACGTGGATGCAGCGGCCGACACGGACCTGGCGCTGCGGGTCGCTCTCGACAGCAAGACCCAGGACCCGGCCTGTAATGCCATCGAGGCGCCGACGCGCAGCATCACTGAGGGAGGGATAAGACTGAAATTCATGGCAGAACGCCTGAAGGCGCTCCTCGCAATCGGGCGGGAACGCGCCTGCTGGTGGAGCACCCAATTCACGGCTCATGAATCCGTGAAAGGTGTCCTTAGGGCCTTGAACATTGACGAATCCACGATCCGCCTCAAGCGCCAGCGCTTGTTGAAGCGGGCGTAGCCAAATGTGAAAACGTTCTAGGGACTGATGATCCAGCCCAGAACTCAATGGTGCGGAGGACTCTCCGTTTGGTTGGGCCACCAATGGGTTTGAACCTCTCTGGCGCTGCTGCGACGTTGCCAGTGTCGCTCCTTCACCACAAGAGTGGAGAGTGCTCGCCGTTGATGCTGGAGACGTCCGCGGCAACGGCGGAGAGCGTGATCATCGAATTCCAGTTCGGAGCTGCGCAGCAGCAAGCATTGCGCTTCGTAAGACTGCTGATCACCAGCCGTTGGTAGGGGCAGCTGAAGCTTCAGAAGATTGGACTGGGTGGCTTCCGATGGAATATGACCGTTCAAGGCAGCCTCCAGAAGCTGAATAGGCAACAGGCTTCGAATGATTCCCGCACGCATCAGCTCCACGTTGAGCGCATGGGACAGGTTGCGCAAACGCCGGCTGAGAGCCGCATCAATCCCCTCCATCCAGACCAGCAGAGCGCTTGGTGAGGTGGGCATCAACTGATTCGATTCAGTGCCATCCAACCTGGGAAGGGGATCTGTCGAGTCCGTGGATTCCGTGGAAGATTCTCTGGGTTCGATGGCTTCACCAGCGAGCACAAACAACGACCGGAGCAGGTCAAGCTCTGTCGTCTCCTGAGGGGGAGGGAGGTCATCTTGGGACGGCTCATCCATCTCGCAATCAGGCGACTCCTCAACGGTCTCCTGTGCAGGGAAGAGGCCTTCAATCAGGTCTGGACGTTCCAGGGGAAGGGACAGGCCGAGATGAACTTCCTCACAAACCCCGGGTGCAGCCGGTTGTTCAGCAGAAGGCTGTTCAGCAGCAGATTGTTCAACAGATGGCTGTTCAACAGCCGTGGTCAGTGCCTGGACTTGCAGCAGCCGGTTGCGTTGCGCATCGCGACGCAGACGATCGGCCGTGACCAGAAGCTGCTCAACTGTGATCAGAGACGTGGTTCTCTGTACCAGGGCATCAACACGCCGAAGCAGATCGTCCACTCCATCCGCTCTGCGGATGGTTGGATCGACACTGCGCGCACAAACAAGGTGCTTGATGGCTGTACGCACAGCTCTGGAGAGCTGATCGCGCACGATCTGAAGGTAGAGCGCCTCTTCCCGGTAAAGAACAGGTGTAAGGGAGCGACACCGGCGACCCAGACGCTCCAACTGGAGGTCTGGGTCGTGACGATGTCGGCTCTCCGAATCAGCCCCCAAAATCAGCCCTTGGTCATCGAAGCCACTTCAGCGGCGAAATCATTTTCCTCAACTTCAATGCCCTCGCCGAGGGTGTAGCGCGTGAAACGGCGAACCTTCACGTTCTCGCCGATCTTGCCGGCCGTTTGCTTCACCAGTTCAGCAACAGTGAGGGAGCTGTCTTTGATGAAAGGTTGCTCCATCAGGGCCAGTTCCTTCAGACGCTTGTTGATCCGGCCTTCGACGATCTTCTCCTTCATCTGCTCAGGCTTGCCATCGAGGTCATCGCGACCCATTTCAATGGCCTTCTCGCGTTCGCGGATCTCAGAGGGAATGTCATCGGTGTTGACGTACTCCACGCCTGGACAGGCAGCCACTTGCATGGACACGTCTCTGAGCAGTTCCTGGAACATGTCACCACGGGCGACGAAATCGGTTTCGCAGTTGATTTCGATCAGCACGCCCACACGGGCGCCTGTGTGGATGTAACTGCCGATGGCTCCTTCAGCAGCAGTTCGGCCTGATTTTTTCTCAGCACTGGCAATACCTTTCTGGCGAAGCCATTCGATGGCTTTGTCAGCATCGCCGTCGGTGGCTGCAAGTGCTTTCTTGCAATCCATCATTCCAGCGCCGGTCTTGTCGCGCAGGTCCTTAACGAGCTTGGCGGATACGGCAGCGGCCATCAGAGGAGAAGGAGAGGAGTGTTTGGACAAAAAGCCGCCCTTCCCGATTCATCGGAAGGGCGGCGTGAACTTAGCGGCTCGCGGGACTCAGCCTTCGCTGCCGTCACCACCACGCTGTTCATTCGAGCCGTGACGGCCTTCATTGATGGCATCGGCCAAACGGCTCAGCACCAACTGAACGGAACGCACAGCGTCGTCGTTGCAAGGAATGGGGACCTCACAGAGATCGGGATCACAGTTGGTGTCCAGCATGGACACCAGAGGAATATCCAATTTGCGGGCCTCGAGCACCGCATTCGTTTCCCGGCGTTGATCGACCAGCACCACCACATCGGGAAGACGGCGCATGTTCTTCAGACCACCCAGATACTTCTGGAGACGATCCAGTTCACGGCGAAGAACAGCACCCTCCTTCTTGGGGCGCATGGCGATGGCTCCGCTGGCCTCCATGCGCTCCAGGTCCTTGAGACGATCGATCCGGGCCTTCATGGTGGTCCAGTTGGTGAGCATGCCGCCCAACCAGCGTTGGTTCACGTAGGACCCACCGCAACGCAGGGCCTCCTGGGCCACAACTTCAGACGCTTGCTTCTTGGTTCCCACGAACAGGAAACGTTTGCCGCTTCTTGCAGCAGAACGCACCCATTTGTAGGCGTTGTTCATGCAGACAGCGGTCTGCACGAGGTCAATGATGTGGACCCCGTTACGCGCGCAATAGATGTAGCGCGACATTTTGGGATTCCAACGACGGGTCTGGTGTCCAAAGTGGGCACCAGCTTCCATCATCTCAGCGAGAGTGACGACAGCCATGATTGATTGAGGTTTCGGGTTGGCCTCCACCTGTCAGGGATCACGTGGCGGACTGAAGCCGGATCACGATCAGCACCCGAAACAGACAGGTGTGCGGTTTGAAAGAACAGATTGAATGTATCAAATGGGCTGGTCAATGCAGACCCATGACCTTGGCTTCTCTGTACAAAGCCTCCACACCAAGTCGGTTCAATGGAAGTCGCAAGAGCTCCAGAGCCAGAGAGGGCTGTCCTTGACGGATCAACCAGGAGAGAAGCGGTTTGAGTGTTTGCTCGTTGACCAATCCCCCGAGGGTTAAGACCCACCAGAGAATCCTGTGCATCCAAGTGAACTGAATGATCATGCGCACTCGGCGGCTCGGATGCTTTCTGTAGAAGACAAGCCCCATGCGGGCCCGCTCTCTCTCCACACGAATCAGATCGGGGATTTGTTCAAGCCGAAAAGCGGGATGCCAGTGATATCCCACGGCTTCAGGGCAGCGGACGAGCGCAACACCCATTTGTCTGAGTCGTTCACCCAGCTCAAGATCCTCCCAGCCGTAGAGCCGGAATCCAGTATCGAAGAGACCTGACTGCTCGAGAACGCCGCGATCGATGGCGACGTTACCCGTTGCGAAATAAGCCCAGGACAGGTCTCTGAGCTTGTGCCGCTCATGGGTTGGATGCTCAAAATTCGCAGTGTTGATCACTGCGCCGTAGGTAAAACAAAGGCGATGACCACTGCGATGCCACTGAGCAGCAAGGGCTCTGGCATGACTGGCCAGAAACGTTGGCGTGACGACCAGGTCACTGTCGATAAAGACAATGACATCTCCACGGGCATGGCTGACACCCCGGTTGCGACCTTCCGCAGGCCCGCCGTGGCTTTGTTCAATCAGACGCACGCGGGGGAAGCGGCTGCTTGAAGCCCTCAACCAGTCCGTCGTTCCATCGGTGGAGCCGTCATCGACGACGACCACCTCATAATTTTCAATCTCCCCACTGGGATTTTGCCCTTCCAGTGCAAGCAAGCACTTTTCCAGGATCGGGCGTCGGTTGTAGGTGGGAATGACGACGCTGATGAACATCCGCGCTTCTCGGGAATCCGATTGACGTCAGCCTAAGGGCACAAAAAAAGGGGGGAAGTCCCCCCCGCTCTGGAAAGAGCACGCGCTTAATCGGCGGCTCCGCCGTTGTTGGCGGTTCCTGTCACACCGTTGCCGGCACCCTCGCCACGGCCGTCATTGCGCATCTTGCGCTTTTTGAACTTGCGCGCATAGGCGCGGTTGCGCTCTTGCTTTTCCTTCTTGAGATTTCTGCGCTTGGCCATGCGTAGGTTGCAACTTTGGCGGTTGTCTTCCCAACTTACTCAATGGCCTGAAAGAGGCGCCCATCTTCCATGCGCACCAGCCGATCGGCAACATCAAGAATCCTCGGGTCGTGGGTGACCATGAGCACGGAGCAAGACTGTTCTCGCGCTAGACGCTTCAACAGTTCCACCACTTCTCGACCCGTCGCGCTGTCGAGGGCAGCCGTGGGTTCATCAGCCAGCAGGAGCTTGGGCCGTGCGGCAAGGGCACGGGCGATGGCCACACGCTGTTTCTGACCTCCCGAGAGATCGTGGGGAAGCTTGCTGAGCTCAGCATCGAGACCTACAGCACGCAACCACTCCCTGGCTTGATCGCGACGGGCCCGGTAGCTGAATCCAGGGAGAAGATCGGAGCCCATCTGAACGTTCTGTTCAGCCGTGAGGCAACGAAGAAGGTTATGGCCCTGAAAAATCATGCCAATCCGGCGGCGAAGCTTCTGTCGCTGCCCCCGCCCAGCTCCCTTCAACTGTTGTCCGAACACGCGAACATCACCGTCCTGCACCTGGCGTAGGGCTCCGATCAGTGTGAGAAGGGTGGTTTTCCCACATCCAGAGGGCCCCGTCAGCAGAACCACTTCACCAGCGGCAATCTGCAAGTCCACACCTTGCAACACCTGGCGACGGGTCGCCCCCTTGCCATACCAATGGCTCAAGCCGCTGATGCTCACACTCAGCTCCTGTCGTGAGCCTTGCCTGGAATGGCTTTCTGAGAGGGTGGTGCTCGACATCAAAAGATCTCCGCCGGATCGGCATCGACAAGGCGTCGCATGGCCAACCCCGCTGACGCCATGCACATGATCAGGATCATCGTGAATACAGTGAATGCTCGGCTGAAATCCATGGCAACAGGGAGTTGGGTTGCATTGCGCACAAGCAGATACAAACCTTGGCCAGCGGCATAAGCAGGAAGATATCCAAACAGGGCCAGTAGTAAGCCTTCACGCACGACAACCCCGAGCAGGTTGAAAAGCCGATATCCCATCGCCATCAACGTGGCGTATTCAGGCAGGTGATCGCTGACATCGGAATAAAGAACCTGATAAACGATCACGCAGCCAACCACGAACCCCATGGCAGCTCCGAGGGTGAAGATGAAGCCAATCGAGGTGCCGGTTTTCCAATAGTTCTGCTCGAAATCAATGAACCCTTGTTTTGTCAGAACCGTGACATCGTCAGGTAGCAAGGTCTTCAGACGCATAACCACCTCCTCAGCGTCGGCATCAGCATTGAGGCGGATCAACCCAACCTCGATGCTTCCTGGAGGCGTGTTGGGGAGCAGTTCACGGAATGTTTCGCTGCTGGTGAGCAGGTTTCCATCGGCGCCAAACGATGTACCAAGCTCAATTAAGCCAGCAACGCGAACACGTTTACCGGCAATTTCGCTTTCAACAACGCGACCTTCGCGAAACCACTCAGCAACTGGCCCGAATTCCGGTCGCGATCGTTCGTCAAAGAGAACACGGCCCTTTTGGGTGAGCTGTTTGGCTTTGGGTGCCAGGGTTGCATCCGTAAACAGAGGATCACCGGGCTCAAACCCAAGGGCCAAAATGGAGCGAGTTCCTCGGGTTTCCGGATTTCTCCAGAGGAGAAGATTCCAATTCACAGGGGTGATCCCTTCCACTTCAGGAAGGGCCATGGCCTGGACTAAACGCCTTTTCGGAAAGCCAGCCATACTGACCGAACTGGTCGATCGCGGGCTGATTAAAACAATATCGGTATCAAATAACCGATGCACAGTGACACTGGCATCAAACAATCCATCTCGAAAACCGAGCTGCATGAACATCAGAATTCCAGCGAAACTGATGCCTGCCAGAGCGACAGCCAAGCGCACAGGCTGTCGAATCAACATCAAAGAGGCCAGAGGAATGCCTCTGTTGCTCCAGAACCCACCACTCATGAGGTTTTGAAGCGAGCGATCACCTTCAGCCCCGCTAAGGATTCAACCCGTCGGGCCGAATCACGATCAAGGCTGACCTGAACCTCCACCACCCTGGCATCGGCGTCACCGGTTGGATTGGTTGACAACACCTCGCGCTGCCTCACCTGGGGGCTGATGCGTTCAACGCGCCCCATCAGACGCCCATCAAATCCACCGTTTTCGCTGACGAGCGTCACAGGATCACCGACGGCGATCCTGTTGATGTCGGATTCATACACTTCAATCAGCGCTTCCATCGATTGGCTGGCGCCCACTTCGAGCACGCCATCAGCACCGGGGCGCTCACCGACTCGGGTGTGCAGCCTGAGCACAGTGCCGTCAATCGGTGATCGCAGCTCACTGTCGACGAGATCAGCCTCGAGGGCGCGGCGCTCAGCAATCAACTCGATGCGCTTGCGCTCCACCAATGTCAAATCTTTCTGTTTCTCTTCGAGAATCACCATCGAAGCGGCACCAACCTTGGCTGCTTCTGCGTAGCGAGCCACTTCTCGACGTCTCAGGGGGATTTCCGTATCAACCGTGCGGATCTGAGCATCAAGAGACTTCAGATCAGCTTCGATCTGAGGTCGGCTATCAAAAACAGACAGCACCTGACCGCGCGTGACCGTGTCGCCCTCATCCACCAGAAGTTTCGAGACGCGCGGGGTGCCCCCGAACCTGCTCATCGGTGCGGCGAGCCGGCGAATCTCTCCGAGAGGTCGAAGCCGCCCCAAGGCAGCCACGGCCTCCGGAGGGCGCGGTGATTCGGTCTGAGGGGCTTTGGCAACAACGCGAGCAGGGCGTTGGAGAAACGCAACACCGCCAGCAATCACCAGGATCGTGAGCGTCCCTGCCCCAATCCATAGACCACGTTTGGACATCATGGACTCACCGGCTCGTCGAACAGCAGCTGTTCGATGTAGCGATCGGCCCAGTCCGTCCCGAAGGCTTTCTCCAGAACCCGGCGAGTTTTGTCGTTGCGTTTCTGTTGCTGGCAATACGACACCTGCCCGTGGTATCTGGCAATCGTAAACGGGTCGTTGCATGCCA
Organism: Synechococcus sp. CS-197; assembly: GCF_025128215.1. Lineage (NCBI taxonomy): Bacteria > Bacillati > Cyanobacteriota > Cyanophyceae > Synechococcales > Synechococcaceae > Synechococcus > Synechococcus sp. CS-197. The sequence continues at coordinate 368,635 of NZ_JAHLZC010000021.1, forward strand.
TTGGTTGGGCACGCTGCACAGCGCGGCTCAGGATATTGAGGTAGCTCTCAACCAGCTCCACAAACCATTCCTCCTCCTGGCCATTGGCAGGACGGATGAAGCGAACGAAGGGCGAAAAAATTGTGGCCCAAGCAGGGAGATCACGGACCTGTTCAAAAGCAGGCATGCCGATGCTGCTGAGGTCGGCCTCGATCGCAGCTGGCAGGTGCTCACCCACTGGCGAAAGATCAACGATGGCCGCAGAGATTCCCGCTGGACTCGCAACAATATCGGCTCCAAAAATGGGCAGATCGAAGCGTGGGTCGGGAAAGAACACGCAGTGGAGAATTTGCAGGCCCACGCCGAGTCGCGCGGTTTCGAGATGCAATTTGCGCAAACCACGGCAGCGGTGCACTTCATTGCTGATGCTCAACGCCTCACCATCAAGACTGCCGATGATCTCCTCAAGATCGGCCTGAACCGCAAGGTCCTGCAGTTCGGGAAGGCCCTCGCGACACTGACGGATGCGAGCGGCGAGAGACACCACCAACGGATGAAGCTCCGGGCCGCTTGAGGACTCAGGCATCAATCCGATCCGTCATTGCACAGAATGGGACTTTGCCACGGGACCCTGACAGCGATCTCCTCCGGTCCTGCACTGGATTACCTCACTCTCCCGAACCAAAGCACTCTGGTCTCTGCAGAACTACCGGGTGCCGGTCTGACCTGCCTTGATTTCTGGTGTCGGGGAGGAAGCTTCTGGGAACAGGCAGGCGAGGAGGGCATCGCTCACTTTCTCGAGCACATGGTGTTCAAAGGCAGTGAGCTATTGCAACCAGGAGAGTTTGATCGCCAAATCGAAGCCCTTGGCGGCAGCAGCAATGCTGCAACCGGCTTCGATGACGTGCACTTTCACGTTCTCGTTCCACCCAAGGAAACACCAGCAGCGCTCAAGCTGCTGCTTGATCTGGTCCTGCGTCCATCCCTGGAACAGGACTCGTTCGCCATGGAGCGCGAGGTGGTTCTCGAGGAAATCTCTCAGTACCGCGATCAACCCGATGATCTCGTTTTCCAAAAAGTGCTGGAACTCGCGTTCCCCAACCATCCCTACGGCCGGCCGATCCTCGGAATCGACACCAGCTTGAAGGCGATGAATCCCTCGGGAATGCGTCAATACCACCATCGCCGTTACCAGGGGCCGAACTGCTGCCTTGCTGTCGCCGGTGCGATCCCTGGTGATCTCATCAACCACGTGAGAGACAGCGCGCTTTCCGCATTGAGCGAAGGGGGTCAAAGCGCAGCACAACACCCACCTGCCGGTGAGTCCCCCTCTGCCAATCCGCTTCCCTTTCAAAAGGGAAGGGACTGCCAAAGCTTTGCCAGGCTTGAGTCAGCGCGCCTTCTCATGGTCTGGCCAACCGCCGCGGCGGCGGATCCCATCGCGGTAGCGGGCGCTGATCTGGCGACAACAATTCTGTCCGAGGGACGTCGGAGCCGACTGGTGCAACGGCTGCGCGAAGATCTTCAGATCGTTGAATCCATCGATATGGATGTGACGACCCTTGAGCAGGGAAGCCTGGTGATGCTTGAGGCATGTTGCCCGGAAGAGCAACTGGAACGGGTTGAACTGGAGATTCGACAGGAACTGCAGCGCAGCGCTGAAGCCCCCGTTCTCGAGGAGGAGCGACAGCGAGCTCTTCATTTGGTGGGCAATGGACTGCGCTTCAGCCTTGAAGCCCCCGGTGCGGTTGCTGCCTGTGCGGGCTCCCAAGCCGTTTGGGGACGGCAGCGGCAACTGCTCGACCCTCTCAACGATCTCGAACAGTGGACCCCGGAGGCCCTGAAGGACGATGTCATGCAGACACTGCAGCCCGACCAGGCCTTCACGTTGATCGCCCGCCCTGCGGAATCAGCATGAACGGCACTACTGAAGTGGTCATCGACCCGGTCGCTACCACCGGGGTTCTTTCCGCGAAGCTCTGGATCTGCCGAGGAAGCGGCGCAGATCCTTTCGGTCAGCGGGGTGGACATCAGCTCCTTGGTTCCGTGCTCAGTCGTGGCTGCGGACCTCTCGACCATCTCCAGCTGGCTGATTTGGTGGAAGGCTGCGGTGCAGGACTGCGTTGCGACACCCACGAAGACGGGATTCTGGTGAGCCTGAAGTGCGCGCAGAACGATGCCGACAGGTTGCTGCCAATCCTTGGCTGGATGCTGCAGCGCCCCCATTTGAACCCAGCTCAGATCTCTTTGGAAAAGGATCTCAGCCTGCAAGCGCTGCAGCGACAGCAGGAAGATCCATTCCAACGTGCCTTTGACAGCTGGCGGCAACTTGCTTTTGCCCAGGGTCCCTACGGGCACGACCCCCTTGGAGTCGCTGGTGACTTAGAGGGCCTTCATCACCACCACCTGGTGGACCTTGCCGCTGCACTGAACGTCGACGGTTCCGTCCTGGCTCTCTCCGGAACGATTCCCGAAACGCTCCCAGACATTCTCGAAGGTTGGGGGGATGACCCCGTGGAATCTCGCTCCCAGAGCCGCCCCCGTTGGAGCAAGGCAGAGGGAGCGGGTGACTCATCAACTCTGAACAGCGTGGAGACCGAACAGGTGGTGCTGATGCTTGGTCAGGCCACGCTCCCCCATGGTCATCCGGATGATCTGGCCTTGAGAGTGCTGCAGGCCCATCTGGGATCAGGGATGTCGAGCCTTCTGTTCAGACGTTTACGGGAAGAGCATGGCGTTGCTTACGACGTGGGACTTCACCATCCGGCAAGACAGCATGCGGCGCCCTTTGTGATGCATGCGTCCACCGGAGTGGATCGGGCTCGGCTCAGTCTCGAATTGTTGATGCGGAGCTGGGACGATCTGCTGAACACAGTGATTGACCCAGCGGACCTCGAGTTGGCGATGGCCAAATTCAGAGGGCAGCTGGCCCATGCATCCCAGACCACAGGACAGAGGGCGGAGCGTCGCGCCCAGCTCCGCGCGCTTGGCCTACCCGACGACCACGATCGCCACTGTCTCGATCAGCTCAGCAGCCTCAGCGGTGATGCACTCAAGGCCGTAGCGCAGCAACACCTGACCCAGCCGATGCTCAGCCTGTGTGGGCCAGCTGACTCCCTCAGCATGCTCAAATCAGTTTGGAACAACGGGCCGTTCGCGTCAGCTTGAGGCCTTGTCGTCACTGGGGGTCAGCGCATCGGTTCCCAACAGAAAAGTCCCTCGCGAAAAACGCACCGCCACGGTCTCTCCGGGATGCAGAGCGGTCACGGTTCCCACCTCATCAAGGTCCACCAGATCGGGTGGACGCAGCATCGGCATCGGATCCGCTGATTTCAGATAGGGCTGAGCACGAAGCAGTCGTACTTGGTCACCAATGGAAACGGCCATAGGAGCTGGGCAATGCCTCCCTCTTACAGCAGGATGGCTCCAGCTGACGACTGTCCGTGAGGGCTCTGGCCACATGGAGCGGCGCTGTCGCCGGTCTGTTTCTGATTTTGGTGGGCAGCTTGATTCAGGCGGCCCTCGTGGTTCCTCTCCCTGAGCAACCTGGAGCCGTGCTGCCATTGCCCAGCACCTGGCAGGTTCCGGCATTGCTTTTGTGCGCCCTGGTTGCAGGCCCCCGTGCCGGTGTCATTGCCTCGGTCGCCTATCTCACCATCGGCCTTGTGGATCTGCCGGTTTTTTACGGGGGCGGCGGCTTTGCCTATGTGCTCACCCCTGGGTTCGGGTACTTAGCCGGATTCATTCCTGCCGCGTGGCTGACCGGTCGGTTAGCGATGCAGAGCGGCATGAATGACATTCCACGGCTCACGCTGGCTGCCATGGCCGGTCTGCTGATTATTCAGCTCTGTGGCTTGCTCAATCTCCTCTTGGGAGCCGCACTCGGTCGCTGGCAGCAACCCCTGGCAGAACTGTTGTTTAGCTACAGCCTTGGTCCCCTGGTGGCGCAACTCGCTCTTTGCTGCGCTGCAGGCCTCTTGGCACGTTGGCTGCGGAGTCTGTTGTGGGTGGAATGAATCCAGCCGGTCGCGCAGGGCAACGAACCCGTCGGTCGCTGCGGCGCGAAGCATTGCTCCTGATCAGCGTTGCAATGGTGATCCTGGATCAGTGGAGCAAGCACTGGGCGCACTCCGCTTTGATTCTTGGCAGGCCAATGCCGTGGATTCCTGGATTGCTGCAGCTTCGCCTGGTGAAGAACACAGGCGCAGCCTTCAGTTTGTTCACAGACTCCACCCTGTTTCTCGGTGTTCTCAGCCTGCTGGTCACCCTTGGCGTTGGCGCCTGGATCTGGCGTCAACCCAAGAGAGATGTCTGGATGGGTCTTGCGTTGGCATGTCTCCTTGGAGGAACCCTGGGCAACGGCATCGATCGTTGGCGCCTCGGATATGTCACCGATTTCCTGGAATTGGTGCCCATCCAGTTCCCCATTTTCAACTGGGCTGATGTCGTGATTAATGTCGCCGTCGTCTGCTTTGCCATCGACGCCTTCCGCGAACGCCGTGGCCATGACGAATCCTGATCTGAAGGGCGCAGCCCGGCTCACAATCCATCAGCACGATCGGCCTGATCAAATCCTTGTGCTGCACGGGGAGGGATACCGAATTGGTCGCGACCAAGGTCTGGAGATCTACATCGAGCATCCCGCCGTCAGCCGTCAACACGCTGTGCTGCAGAAGCGCAAACAGCAGTGGTGTCTCGTTGATCAAGGCTCAACCAATGGCCTCTGGTGGAAGGGCCGCAGGGTCAGGGAAATCGAATTGAAAGACGGTGACCAGATCAGCCTGGCTCCCGCCAGCGAAGCCGGAGCCCCCTCCCTGCGGTTTGAAAACCCAGCAAATCGGGTTGCACAACGCATCCGGCGCTGGTTTGGCCTCGGACTTGTGCTGGCACTGGGGGGATCGGGTGCTCTTCTTGTTCTTGCTGGTCTGAATGTGCCCGTCCGTGGCCGCCTGGCCACAGTGCGTGGCCCGGTGGCCATCTACGACGGCAACAACAAACCGCTCGATTCCGTTGACTCCAGTCGTCACCGGGAACTGGACTCTCTTGCTGAGTTTTCACCGTCACTGATTAACGCCCTACTCAGCAGTGAAGACAACCGTTTCTGGTGGCACCCAGGGGTTGATCCCATCGGCACCATCCGTGCGTTCGCCACCAACATCACCGGCGGACGGGTTCTGGAGGGGGGAAGCAGCCTCACCCAGCAGCTGGCCAGAAGCCTTTACCCGGATCTGGTGGGCGAAGGAGACACCCTGGGCCGGAAATGGAGAGAACTGCTGGTCGCCCTTCAGTTAGAGAGTCGCTTCAGCAAGGGTGAGCTGCTGTTGAGTTATCTCAACAGGGTGTACCTCGGAGTGGGCTGGGGGTTTGACGATGCCTCCCGAATCTTTTTCAACAAATCAGCTGGATCACTCTCGGTGGAGGAAGCGGCGCTGTTGGTGGGCCTGTTGCCCTCGCCCAATGGCCACGACCCTTGTCAATTCCCGCAACGCGCTCTCGAAGCACGCAACAGGGTTCTCAACAAGATGGCGGACGCCGGGCGGCTCTCCCTCGATGCAGCGCGCGCGGCTCGTCGTCAGCCCATTCAGCTGGCCCAAAATGCATGCAGCAAAGAGGCCACCCGTCGCTCAGCGCCCTTCTACACCGATCAGGTGAAAAGGGACCTCACCGCTCTCGTGGGCCCTGAGGTGGCAGCTGAAGGGAACTTCCTGATCGAAACCCACCTCGATCCGGTGCTTCAAAACGTGATTGAACGACGACTGCGCAACCTGATTAGGACTGCTGGCGGTTTGGGAGTCACAGAGGGTGCTGCGGTGGTGATCGACAGTCGCAGTGGAGGCGTGCTCGCGATTGCCGGTGGACGCGACTACCGCTTCAGTCAGTTCAACCGTGCCTCCATGGCCATGCGTCAGCCAGGAAGCACCTTCAAGCTAATGACTTACCTGGCTGCTTTGGACAAGGGGATCAAGCCCACTGAGAGCATTGACTGCAGCGCCATGGAATGGGGCGGACAGCGGTTTGAAAGTCCCTGCAAGGGGCGTCTGACGCTCACCAGTGCTTTTGCATCAAGCAGCAACACAGCAGCCCTGCGCCTGGCCAAGCGCGTGGGATTGGAGCAAGTGGTCCGTCAGGCAAGGGCCCTGGGCATCACCACCCCTCTTGATCCCGTGCCTGGATTGGCGCTTGGACAGAGTGAAGTGCGCTTGATCGAGCTCACCAGTGCCTATGCCGCCGTGGTCAACAAAGGGCAATGGAAACCAGCCACAACGATCCGTCGGCTGATGGATGCTGAAACCTGCCGCCAGAACAATCTGCGTGGATGCGGCAGTCTCACTGGACCACAAGCAAACAGCCTGAATGGCGGACGTCAGGCCATCCGTCCGGACGTTGCCAAACAAATGCAGGCGATGCTGCGCGCGGTGGTGAGAAGCGGCACTGGAACCGGAGCGTCTCTCGGAGGACAGGAAGGTGGCAAGACCGGAACCACCAATGACGGGCGCGATCTCCTGTTCATCGGCTATGAACCAAGCCGTCACTGGGTGCTTGGAATCTGGCTCGGCAATGACGACAACAGCCCCTCGGCCAGCTCGAGTGCCCTGGCGGCGTCTCTTTGGGGAGAGATCATGCGTTCAGCAGGACGGGGCGGGCTGAATACGCGATAACTGGCGCATGAAACAACAGACCCGCTTGCTCTTGGCAGGAACTGCGGCTCTGATCGCACTGATGGTGGTTGGCCTGGTGCTTCAGGCTATTCGCAACCTGCTTTGGGATCTCAGTTATTGGCTGCCTCCCTGGCTTGTTGGGCCCGTGCTTCTCATCGGCGCTGTGCTTCTGGTGGCTGCGTTGGTCCAATTCGGTGTTCCGTTGGTTCAACGCTGGAAGCAGGGACGCCGGGCCCAGGGCATGGGGGCATCCAATCCAGTCCCGCCGAGCAATCGACGGGACGCCGCCCGTCAGAGCCTTGAGAGTGTGGATCGACTTCTGGCTCGACTACAAGACGATGTCGCTCGCCAATCGTTGCTGGAGGAGCGGGAACGCGTGGCCCGACAGCTTCACCGTGGCGACCTGGAAGTGGTGGTGTTCGGCACCGGATCAAGTGGAAAAACCTCACTGATCCGTGCCCTCCTGCGGGACATCGTGGGCGAAGTGGGGGCATCGATGGGATCCACCAGTGAAAGCCGCTCGTATCGCTTGAGGCTGAAAGGATTGGAGCGAGGCGTGCTTCTTGTGGATACGCCTGGAATCCTTGAAGGTGGCCAGGACGGACGCACCCGCGAGCAACAGGCCAGACAACGGGCGTCGCGCGCTGATCTGATGCTGGTGGTCGTGGATGGTGATCTGCGCAGCCAGGAACTGGCCATCGTTCAGAGCCTCTCAGGTCTTGGCAAGAGGCTTCTCCTCGTGCTCAACAAGTGCGACCTCCGAGGGGAGGACGAGGAGCGACGGCTCCTGCAGCTTCTGCGTGAACGCTGTCTGGGATGGCTTTCCCCTGAGGATGTCGTGGGGACCAGCGCGGCACCACAATCGTTGCCGAGGCCAGGGCAAAACCCTTGGCAACCTCCACCAGAGGTGGGGGCGTTGCTCACACGACTCGCCGTCGTTCTGCATCAAGACGGCGAGGAGTTGCTTGCCGACAACATCCTTCTCCAATGCCGATCGCTTGGTGAAACGGGCCGCACGCTGCTCGATCAGCAACGCGAACAGGAAGCCCGACGCATCGTTGATCGCTACACGTGGATCAGTGCAGGGGTGGTGGCAGCCACTCCCTTGCCGGGTGTGGATCTACTCGGCACAGCCGCGGTCAATGCCCAGATGGTGATGGAAGTGGCGGGTGTTTACGGCATTCAGCTCACCCGCGACAGGGCTCAGAACCTCGCGCTTTCCGTTGGGCGAACCTTGGCAGGGCTCGGTGTGGTGAAAGGAGGAGTGACTCTCATTGGCACAGCACTGAGCGTGAACCTTCCCACGCTTCTGCTCGGACGAGCCGTGCAGGGAGTCGCCGCTGGATGGCTCACCAGAATTGCAGGGGCCAGCTTCATCACGTTCTTTCAGCAGGATCAAGACTGGGGCGATGGCGGCGTCCAGGACGTCGTTCAGAGGCATTACGACCTCAACCGACGCGATCGCTCACTTCGGGAGTTTCTTGAGACGGCGCTCCGGCGGGTTGTGGACCCACTTCAGCAGGAAGCGAAGAAACGACTGCCGCCCCGACCAGGGCCTCGGGCGGAGGCGGACGCATGGGACCGCGGCTATCGAGAACCGTGATCAGCCCGAGGTAAAGCAGGCCAATCAGGATCGAGACCGCTCCTGTGAGCACTGCAATCCATCGGCCTCGCTGTTGCTGCGAGTCAGAGCCTGACATCAGTGCTCACTCCGTGCGATCGATTGGTTGATGCACATCCCCAGATGATCGATCAGAGCATTGGAGGTATGGGGATTTCCGAGCACCATTTTGATGTGGTGGAGCCCTTGGTATTGGGGTCTTGACACCATGATCTGTTCATCAAGGAGACGCTGACGCAGTTGTGCGGACCAACGTTCACTGGAATCGCAGTCAGCATTTTTCGGCGCACAGCTCAGGAGGTGGAGCGGGCCGGAACGCACATCAAGGGCTTGATCGTCGAGGCATCGTTGCAGGCGCTCCCTGCGAGCCAGAGCATTGAACAAAAGCGAATGAATCCCTTCCATTCCCAGTTGACGCAATCCAAGCCAGAGCTTGAGGATTTCCGCCGGTCTGCTTCCTTGCAATCCCATTTCGCCACCGTGAGCACCAAACGCGGCAGGCTCCATGTAGGGAAGTCCAGTTCCGAAGGCAGCTTCGAGCTTTGACACATCGCGAACCAGCAACAGCGAGGAGGTCTTGGCGATCCCGAGCAGCTTCTGCGGATTCACGGTGATTGAGTCGGCTTCACCCGATCCGTCCACCAGGGAACGGGTTTTCTCAGAGAGAGCAAAAACAGCGCCGATGGCACCATCCACGTGCAGCCAGGTGCCATGGGTTTTGGCCATTTTGGCGATCGCCCTCAGGGGGTCGATCGCACCACGCACCGTCGTACCGGCCGTGGCGACGATGGCCAAACAGGGACGTTGCTCAGTCGCGAGATTGTTGAGCTCCTGTTGCAGAACATCCACCCTTAGACATCCATGCCCATCCACGGGGATCCGCCGCAGACCATCGGCGTGAAGCCCCATCACCCTGCAAGCTTTGGCCAAGGACACGTGAGCGTCGTCGCTTGTTAAGACGACAGCGTTGGACACAGCATCCAGACCAAGAGAATGGCGGGCGGTGACCAAGGCGGTGAGGTTGCTGAGCGTGCCACCACTGGCAGCGACCCCGCCTGCTCCCTCGGGGAGATCGAGACGGGAGGCAAACCATCCACAAAGTTGACGCTCCAGCTGGGAAAGGCTGGGTGAGAGTTCCTCCGCCAAAAGGTTGTTGTTCAGTCCTGCACAGATGAGCTCTGCGGCAATCGAGGCTGTATTCGGAGGAGGATCCAGATGGGCTAAGGCTCCCGGATGGGATGGCTGGTAAGCACCATCCATCACCTGCTGAAGATCATCCAGAAGATGTTGTGCTCCAAGGCCTTCCGTCTCCGGGAAAGCATGGGGGAGTAAACGCAGCGATGGCAATGGTGATCGCTGGTTCGCAGAACCAAACCAACGGCAAAGTTGCGCGCTGGCCTCCTCCAGAAACGTCTGCAACTGAGGGTCCAGGCCATCAGGTGAAGCGAAGGGGGCCAATCGGTCCAATGCTTCCGAAGATGACCGAGCGGAGCCGTGCAAGAAACAGTCGCGATCAAAAACCATTGTCACCTTTGGTGGCACATTGGATGTCAGGCAGCGATGCATGGCCGTGCGGGCGGACCCGGTTCATCTCACTCCCCAGGCGATGAGGGCTTGGATGCAGCGGCTGCTCAACAGGGCTGAGCGCGTGGGCGCCACTGGCGAGATTCCAGTAGCGGCTGTTCTCCTCGATGAAGCAGGGCGGTGTATCGGCCATGGATCCAATCGCAGGGAATGCCTCAACGATCCCCTGGGACATGCGGAGTTGATGGCCTTACGACAGGGCGCCTGGCTGCTCGGCGATTGGCGCATGAACCACTGCACCCTGCTGGTGACCCTGGAGCCATGCCCCATGTGTGCTGGAGCCCTGGTTCAGGCCAGAGTTGGTCAGGTGATTTTCGCTGCCCGAGACAGCAAACGCGGCGGGCTAGGGAGCACGATCAATCTCGCTGAACATCAAAGTGCTCACCACCACATGCGCGTGGTGAGCGGAGTGCTGGAAGAGCAGGCATCGGCACTGCTGGCGGGCTGGTTCAGGCAGCGACGCAGGAACCTTCGCGGAAACGAGGAAGCTCAGTCTCAAACAAATTGAGCAGACGATTCACGTTTTCAGGGGTGGAGTTGTAGCCCATCAGGCCAACTCTCCAAATCTTTCCTGCCAGAGCGCCAAGACCACCGCCCACCTCAATGCCATGGGTGTTCAACAGATAAGACGAGAAGGCCTTGCCGTCCACGTCATCTGGGATGCGCACGGTCGTGAGTGTGGGCAATCGCAAGGCCTCGGGGACATGCATCTCAAGGCCAAGAGATTCCAATCCTTTCCAGAGCGCTTCCGCATTGCAGCGATGCCTTGACCAGGCGTTGTCCAATCCTTCGTCGGCAAGAAGCCGGAGGGCTTCACGCATACCGAAATTCATATTCACCGGAGCGGTGTGGTGATAAACCCTGTCGCTTCCCCAGTACTGATTCAGCAAGGAGACATCCAGATACCAGTTTGGGACTTTGTCCTTTCTCGCAGCAAGCTTGGCTTCAGCACGAGGGCCCATGGTGAACGGTCCAAGGCCTGGAGGACAGCTCAAACCCTTCTGGCTGCAGCTGTAGGCCATGTCCACCTTCCACTCATCGAGGTAGAGGGGAACACCTCCAAGAGATGTGACCGTGTCGAGCAGAAGCAGACAGTCGTGCTTGCGGCAGAGGTCACCAACACCCTCCATGGGTTGGCAAACCCCTGTGGAGGTTTCTGCATGCACCATGGCCAGAATCGCCGGCTTGTGATGCTGGAGTGCAGAGTCCAGCTCGTCGAGCGTGAACGCCTCCCCCCAGGGTTTTTCAATCACGCGAACATCGGCTCTGTAACGGCCGGCCATATCCGCCAGGCGATTGCCGAAATAGCCCTTGACTGCGACCAACACGCGATCGCCGGGCTCAACTGTGTTGGCCAGGGTGGCTTCCATCGCCGCGCTTCCTGTACCGCTCATGGGCAAGGTGAGGCGATTGTCGGTCTGCCAGGCGTAACGCAGCAATTCCTGCACCTCGCCCATCAGATCCACATACAAGGGATCGAGGTGACCGATCGGCGTTCTTGCCAGTGCAGACAGAACAGTGGGATGGGCATTCGAGGGGCCTGGGCCCAGCAGGAGGCGGTCAGGCGTACTGATGGGCTCTACAGAACGGCGATGGCGCGAATCAATCTGGGGAAGAGAGTGCGTCATCGGCAGGCCGGAAACCATTAATCAGTGGTGAAAGCCTACGCATCAATCGAGCCGGTTTGAGCTGGAAAGCCCTGTTCCGATGCCGCTTGAAACGAACAGACACTCCCTAAGAAATTCAGCGCTGACGAACATCGCTGGCGGCGAGGCCCGATGCCATGTGCTCAAAAGGAGCTCGAACCAAATCCAGACTCTTGGAGGGGACACCCTCTTCCAGGAGACGTTCGCAGAGAACATCAGCAAGCAGAACCATGCTTCTCACCGTCGGTCCGGTGGGGACGCCCAAACTTTTATAGGTATCGTCCAATCCGTTCAGAACCCGCTCATTGAGAATCGTGCTGTCACCTGCAATCAAGGCGTAGCTGGCGTAGCGAAGGAAATAATCCATGTCGCGCAAGCAGGCAGCAAGACGCCGTGTGGTGTAAGCGTTGCCTCCGGGAAGCAGCAGTTCTGGATCACCCTGAAACAGACGCTGACTCGCTTCACGCACAAGTTCTGCCGCTTCACGGTTGATCAACTCAACGGCCTTCAGCCTGATGGCGGACTCATCGAGATAGCTCTCGATCCGATCGATGGCGGAGCGATCGAGGTATCGGCCGAGCTGGTCGTACCGACCGATCAATCCGGTGATGGCATCACGCATGCAGAACTCTGGCCACGTTGGCCGGAAGCTAACACCAACATCGATCCGAAACCGCTTCCAGCGCGTGGGATCCCGGGAACTTGACAGAAACGGTTACCAAGAAAGCTGTCGATCCAGCTCAACGCAGGCTAGAGAAAAAATGTACCCATTGATACAAAACCATCCCACGGCGATCCCTACGGTCATGCGGTGACCGAAGACTCACTAACGCCAATGGCTAGCACCGCCCAGGATGTACTCCGGCAGATCAAGGATGAAGGCATTGAGCTGATTGACCTCAAGTTCACTGATCTCCACGGGAAGTGGCAGCACCTCACCATCTGCTCTGACCTTCTGGAAGCGGACTCTTTCGAGGAAGGACTGGCCTTCGACGGATCCTCAATCCGTGGCTGGAAGACCATTGACGCCTCAGACATGGCGATGGTTCCCGACCCATCGACAGCCTGGATCGATCCGTTTTACAGCCATAAAACGCTGAGCATGATCTGCTCGATCCAGGATCCGCGGACGGGCACCCTGTACGACCGCTGCCCCCGCGCCCTGGCGCAGAGAGCATTGGCTTATTTATCTGGCAGCGGTTTGGCAGATAAGGCCTTTTTCGGCCCGGAGCCAGAATTTTTTCTCTTTGACGACGTTCGTTACAACTCCAGCGAGGGAGGAAGCTTTTACAGCGTTGACACCATTGAAGCGTCTTGGAATAGCGGACGCCTGGAGGAAGGTGGCAACCTCGGCTACAAGATTCAGCTCAAGGAAGGTTATTTCCCTGTTGCACCCAACGACACAGCGCAGGACATCCGTTCCGAGATGCTGTTGATGATGGCCCAACTGGGAATCCCCATCGAAAAGCATCACCATGAAGTGGCGGGTGCTGGCCAACACGAACTGGGCATGAAATTCGCCGAGCTGATCAAGGCGGCCGACAACACCATGACCTACAAGTACGTGGTTCGCAATGTGGCCAAAAAATACGGCAAAACCGCCACGTTCATGCCCAAACCCGTTTTCAACGACAACGGCAGTGGCATGCACGTGCACCAAAGTCTTTGGAAAGCCGGCCAACCGCTGTTTTTCGGAGAAGGCACAGACGCCAACCTGTCTCAAACCGCCCGCTGGTACATCGGCGGAATCCTGAAACACGCTCCGTCATTCCTGGCATTCACCAATCCCACCACCAACAGTTACAAGCGCTTGGTGCCTGGATTTGAAGCCCCGGTCAATCTCGTTTATTCAGAGGGCAATCGCTCAGCGGCGGTGCGCATTCCGCTAACTGGACCGAACCCCAAGGCCAAGCGCCTGGAGTTCCGCTCCGGTGATGCCCTTGCCAATCCCTACTTGGCCTTCTCCGCGATGATGATGGCTGGCATTGATGGCATCAAGAATCAGATCGACCCGGGTGCACCCACCAATGAGGACCTGTTCGAGCTTTCAGCCGAACGCTTGAGCGCGATCGACACGGTGCCTGCCTCCCTCAATGGTGCCCTTGAAGCCCTGAATGCTGATCACCACTACCTCATGGAGGGCGGCGTCTTCAGCAAGGACTTCATCAATAACTGGATCGACCTGAAGTACGAGGAGGTGCAGCAGCTGCGTCAGCGTCCACACCCCCACGAGTTCACCATGTACTACGACGCCTGAACCCAGGCTTCAGCGGTGCCGCAGCTGGGCGATGGCGCTGTCATGGAGATGCTTCTCGTGCAGTCTCCGACGCGCCCACACTTTCTGCTGAGCAGCGGCACTGCGTCGTTCCACTGGCTGTGGATGGTCATGCTGCACAAGGGTTGCCTGTGTGCGTGCAACCTCATGGGCATGGCGATCAGCCCAGATCATGTACTCAGCGGCTGCGCGCTGACGCCTCTCCAGAACGTTGTTGGAATAATCCAGGCTGAATGCGGCAGCTTGCGTTTGTTGTCCCATCCCGTGCGCTCCGTCTCAACGGATTAATTCTGTAGCAACAGCTACCATTTTTTCTTGTTCTTCACAGTTCTTTCCCTGGAGGCCCGAGCCACGGCCACGGCGAGCCTCAGGATCGGCTGAAATAAACCTGCTTGATCAGGCTCTTTCGCATGGCGCCCAGCTTCACCGAGATCGCGTATCGGACCCTTCAGCAGGGTCGGAGCCTCGCTGGGCTGGTGCACAAGGAGTTGAGCACCAAGGTGATGGAAGTGGTGGCACCGGACGTCGTTCCGCAGACCGAACCCGTTCCGACTGAAATGATGGCAGCTCTCCGCCAGTCGCTCAACACGCTCCACGACCGCGACTGGCTGGACGCTGAAGAAGGTCTGTACCCGCAATCGCTTCTCTTTGATATTCCATGGCTGGACTGGGCTGAGCGCTATCCCCGTGTCTGGCTCGATCTTCCTTCCAATTGGGCCCGTCGCAGAGCTAGAGACGTCCAGGATTTACCAGATCTGTCGGATCGCGACTTCTATCCCGACTACTACCTCCAGAATTTTCACCATCAAACGGATGGTTACCTGTCAGATCACTCAGCGGAGCTCTACGACCTGCAGGTTGACATTCTGTTCAACGGCGCCGCCGATGCCATGCGCCGCAGAATCCTTCCCGCCTTGCTGGATGGCTTGAAGCACTTCTCCAACCGCTCCCAGGCCAATCTGCGCATCCTCGATGTCGCCACCGGAACGGGGCGCACACTCCACCAGATTCGTGCTGCACTTCCCCAAGCCACCCTTGTCGGGGTGGATTTGTCTGAGGCTTACCTGCGTCAAGCCAACCGTTGGCTGAACCAAGGGCGATGCAGCCTCGTGCAGCTCGTGCAAGGCAATGCTGAACGCATGCCCTTTGATCAAGGCGGTTTTCAAGCCTTGACCTGTGTGTTCTTGATGCATGAATTGCCCGCTGATGCCAGGCAAGCCGTTTTGCAGGACTGCTACCGCCTTCTCGAACCCGGCGGTGTGCTCGTTCTCGCCGACTCTGTGCAATTGAAGGATTCGCCCCAGTTCGATGTGGCTATGGACAATTTCCGGCGGGTGTTCCATGAGCCTTACTACCGCGATTACATCAGTGATGACATCGATCAGCGGCTTCTGGATGCTGGATTCTGCAACGTGCAAGCCGAATCTCATTTCATGGCCCGCGTTTGGAGTGCCACCAAACCCGACTCCGGCACGAAGTGATTCCCTGACAGACGGCCTTGCGTTGGGGGTGGAACCCCATAAGGTGCAAACACTTGAATGTCCGCCGATGACGAATCCGTTCAGGATCCGCTGGTTGCAAGGCTGGACTTTTCAGCTGGTGCTCATGGAAGGCAAGGTGCAGGTCGAAGCCCATGGCTTCGGTATTTGCCTGAGAACTGCAGTGCATCCTGGTGAAAGTCCCAGATCCGCGGCAGATCGCCTTGTCCTTGCTGAAGACCGCCGGCGTCGAGCGCTGCACCAAGCCTGGATCAAAGGCCAGATGCTTCCAGACAGCAGTGCCTCGGAACTTCCTCCCCTTGATGGAGCTCAGCCTGAACCCCCCGATTCGTTGGTGGTTGTCCAGCAGTCTCCTGTCGCAGCCTGATTCAGCTTCGCCCTAGCCACCACCCGATCAGAAGCCCTGGTCCACCCCAGCGCAGGGCTTTCCAAAGGAGTTGTCCCCGTTCCGGGATGAACAGCCATTGCAAGGCTGCAGGGTCTGCTTCGATGCACTGCTGAATCAAACGGCGCTGCTGCTTCCGCCGTTTTGATCTGCGATCCGAACCCTCCCAGGTTTTGGGCTGCAACCCTGCAAGCCCACCCAACTGGTGGAGATAACGCTGATGAAACCGCCCCGGTTTGGTCACCGTCGTTATGCGTTGTTCATTCAGATTAGAAAGGGTTCGCGTAGATATCGGCGTGACTGTGAATCTCTGGCCTGACGGTGCGGTGGAGCAAGCCAAAGCGTTGCATCAATCGCTGACTATTGGGGATCGGGAGTGGCACAAGCTCAAGTCCAATGCGGATCGTCGGGGAGCCGAGCTTCTTGCAGCAGCACTCACCCAGCTTCTACAGGATGGTGAGAAGCGCGATGTGGAAGCGATGACCGAGCAAGCGTTGGGATGGATCAGACGAGAACTGAAAGATCCTGGTTGCCCCCATCGCTGAGCGTTCCTGCAGGCTGTCCTGGACGGCGACAGGCCAGCTGCACGCGATTGCCCCGCGAGCTCCAGCGAATGTCATCAAAACATTGATGCATCAAGAACAAGCCACGTCCATGGTTGGCATCGAGCTGTTCAGGCAAACAAGCGAGCCGTGCAGAACCAGGCAAACCCTTGCCCTCATCTTGAATCTGCCAAATCAACCAATTGGGAGTGAGAATCCGCCGGATGCGCAAACATTTGCCGGGGTCACCGGCATTGCCATGACGCACGGCATTCACGATCGCTTCTTGCAACCCAAGCTGAAGCCTGCAGGAGGTTTCCTGGCAATCCACCGGTTCAAGCAGCAACTCCAAAAGAGGACTCAGCTGCAGCGTGGAGGGGAGGATGAAATCAGCCCACCGAAAGATGGGTCGATAGCGGCTGAGCATTCGGACTGAACCATCCTGCTTCGACCATAACGAGGGGAGTCGGCCCTGCCAAACACAAGCGCTCCCGTGAACTCCCAGGGGTTCATCCCCTTGGCTGAAGACCTGGATGGGACAGCAGCGCGTCCATCAACCGCACACCACGGAGTTGATTGACCAAGGGCATGTGCCCTTCCGGTGCCTCCATGGACCATTGGAATGCACCTGGATAACGGGTCCAGGCGCCATCGATTTTCCAGCCGATCCGAGGCCAGAGCCTGTCGTAGCGACCGTCCAAAGCCTTCAGGAGTCGTGCTTGAACAGTGAATCCGAAACGACCCTGCGAGTAGGCGACCCAGAGACGATCCAACGTGCACAGATCGACTCCCTCCATGGGGGGGACCTCGCTGAAATACACGTAACCGCGCTTCACGGCCTGCTCTCCGGCCAACTCACGCAGCACACAGCTGGTCAAACGATCAGCCTCTTCGAAGTCCTCGTCCAGCAACGCCTGCTGCATGGCGCTGTAATCAATGCCTCGCGCTGATGGCGTCTCGAACCAGCCACCCGCAGAAATGCCCGGAATCTGAGCCAAAGCGTCGGGCTGATGTCGGCGCAAAACCTGCAGAATCCACCCGGCGGCCCAATCGTCACCACTGGCTTGATAAGGCTTCAGAGCTTCAGATCCAACAGAAGCCAGGGCATCGGCTGCTTTCTCCAAGGCAACCGCTGTGGTGCGCCGCTGCCGGGCTGACCCGCTAGCGAGGCGTTCGAGGAGCTTGTCGATGCTGAGATCTTGAGCTGGAGTTCTTCCGGAGAGCATGTCGTCCTGCCGGCTCGACAGGGTCGGCGTTGGCCCACTATGTCAGGCATGGGCATCACGACCGCAGCCAGTGTCGAGACATTCCGAGCAGCGGCAGGTCCGCTGGTTGACGTTCGCACCCCTCAAGAGTTCCGTCAGGGACATTGGCCAGGCGCCATCAACATTCCACTTTTCACAGACGAGCAGCGCCATGACGTTGGCCTGACCTACAAGCAGCAGGGTCGCCATGCCGCCATTCAACTCGGATTGGCCCTTTGCGGCCCACGCCTTGCTGATCTCTCGGAGACCCTCACGCAGACCGCTGGTGGCGAGGCACAACCGTTGCGCCTCTACTGCTGGCGCGGCGGGATGCGCTCCAACAGCATGGCCTGGCTGGCGGGCCTGCGTGATCATCCGGTGTCCTTACTGGAAGGCGGATACAAGCGCTACCGGCAGTGGGTGCTGCAGAGCTTTGAGAGTCCTTGGCCCCTCATGGTGCTTGGAGGACGGACAGGCACCGGCAAGACGGATCTGCTTCTGGAGCTGGAGAGCCTGAACGTGGCCGTGGTGGACCTCGAAGGACTGGCCCATCACCGAGGTAGCAGCTTCGGCAATCTCGGTCTGCCTGAGCAACCAAGCACGGAGCATTACGAGAATCGACTGGCAGAGATCCTTGAAGAGCATGCGCGCCGGCGAGCCTCGGAAATCTGGCTCGAAGCCGAAAGTTCTCAGGTGGGCCGCTGCAGAATTCCCAGGGCCCTGTTTCAGCAGATGCAGATGGCCCCTGTTCTTGAGATCCGCCGTAGTGATCAGGAGCGGGTGGATCGTCTCGTGGATGTGTACGCCGTGCACGACGCAACCGCACTGCGGGAGGCGACTGAACGAATCCAGCGACGCCTTGGACCTCAGCGCACCCGGGAGGCCCTTTTGGCGATCGACCAACAGCGCTGGAGCGATGCCTGCATGGCGATGCTCGCGTACTACGACAGCTGCTACGACCGAGAGCTGGAACGCAAGCCAGCCTTGAGAACCATTGACCTGGAGGGAGTGGATCCCAAAGGAGCAGCCAAACTTCTGGTTGAAGAAGGCATCGTGAGAGCCATGGTCTGCTCTTAAGATCGCGTCTTGCGCGGACGATCGATCCATGGCAGACGGCGACAAGGCAGCGATTCAGTTTTTCCGCGGTACAGATGAACCCGTCGTACCTGATATTCGACTCACCCGCAGCCGTGATGGACGGACCGGCCAGGCCACATTCATTTTTGAGCAGCCTGAGGCACTGGCTCCGGAAACGTTGGGCAATATCGCCGGAATGTGGATGGTGGATGAGGAAGGTGAATTGGTGACCCGTGAGGTCAATGGCAAGTTCGTGAACGGCAAGCCCTCAGCTCTGGAGGCCACCTACACCTGGAAAACAGAGCAGGATTTTGAACGCTTCATGCGTTTTGCTGAACGCTATGCCGAAACCAAAGGACTGGGTTATTCCAATAACTCGGGTAACAATGAGGGTGCCGACGAAGCGTCTGAAGGGTGAAATTTCAGCACTGGCTCGGGTTTGCAGCATTGCTGATTTCCGGGCTACTGCTCTGGAGCCTTCGCGACGTCCTGATTCACCTGTTCGCGGGTGTTGTGCTGGCAATGGCTCTCTGCACGTTGGTGGGGGCTCTGCGTGAGCGCTGGACCTTGCCCAGGCCTCTGGCGCTTCTGGTGTGCTTGCTCGGGTTGGCGTCGGTGGTGGCCATCGCCGTGGCCGTGATTCTTCCTCCGTTTTTCAGCCAGTTTCAGCAGCTCCTGATCCAACTCCCCACTGCCGCCAGGGAACTGCAGCAGATCATCACCGGATGGATCAGTTCGGCTTCAATGCTTGTTTACGGCCAGAACACACAGCCGGCGATCACCCCATCGGATCTCTCCAATGGCCTCTCAGCGCTCCCAAGCGGCTCCGCGCTCGCTTCTGGTGTGTCCGGGAGTCTGAAGGGATTGCTCGGATTGGCAGGCAACCTCGGCAACGGTCTTGTTCAGCTGTTGTTCGTGTTCGCCGTGACTCTGATGGTGAGCATCCAGCCAATGGCGTACCGCGAGGTGGGTATTCAGCTGGTGCCTTCGTTCTATCGACGCAGAGCAAGAACCATTCTTCTCCAGTGCGGCGATGCCCTCAGCAGCTGGATGATCGGCGTGTTGATCAGCTCCTTCTGCGTTGCCGTGCTTGCTGGCATCGGACTGACGCTGCTCGGCGTGAAATTGGTTGTGGCGAATGCACTCCTGGCAGGGCTGCTGAATGTGATTCCCAACGTGGGCCCCACACTCAGCACGGTGTTTCCAATGTCTGTTGCCCTGGTGGATGCCCCTTGGAAAGCACTTGCTGTTCTGGTGCTCTACGTGGTGATTCAGAACGTTGAAAGCTATGTGATCACCCCATCAGTGATGCAGCACCAGGTGAATCTCCTGCCTGGTCTCACACTCACAGCTCAATTCATCTTCACCGTGCTGTTCGGCCCCCTGGGGCTTCTGATGGCGCTGCCGCTTGCCGTTGTACTGCAGGTGCTGATCCGTGAAATCGTGATTCACGACCTTCTCGACCCCTGGAAAAAGCGACGGGTTAACGCATGAGTCCCCGTAACCTTCTGGCAGCCCTCACCCTGGTGGTGCTGGCCCTGCTGGTCTGGCAGTTGCGCTGGGTTCTGTTGGTCCTCTTCGGTGCTGTGGTTCTGGCCGTCGCCCTGGACGTCCCAGTGCACGGGCTGATCAAACGCTTCAAGATCCAGCGCCCCTTGGCACTCCTGGTTGTGGTGCTGGCGCTGATGGTTGGTGGACTGGTGGTCATCCGCCTGCTTCTTCCAGAGCTGATCACGCAGTTCGGACAGCTCACATCTCTTCTGCCAAGCCTTCTTGGCAAAATTCGCACGATTCTGGCCAGCCAGCCTCAACTGGCGGAACTGAATCAAACCATTCCTGACCAGATCAGTTGGGACAAAGTTCAACCTGTGGGATCCCAGCTGCTGGGATTCGCCGGAGGAGCGGCCAATGGTGTCATCCAGGTTCTGCTGATGAGCCTGCTTGCAGTTCTCCTTGCACTCGATCCCCAGGCCCATCGGGGCATGCTGATCGCTGCAACACCGAGGCCCGCAAGGGCCGCAATGGCTGAAGTGCTCAATTCCTGCAGGGCCGCTCTCGGAGGTTGGCTGGCAGGCATGACCCTGTCGGCGACCGCCGTGTTTCTTCTGACCTGGGCCGGTCTAGCAGCACTGAAGGTGCCATTGGCTCTGCTCAGCGCCTTGCTCTGCGGTGTGCTCACCTTCGTTCCCACGATCGGTCCGACCGCTGCCACCTTGCTCCCCCTGGGGATCGCTCTGCTGATCTCCCCAGCACTGATGGTGCAGGTGCTCGTCCTGCGGTTGGTGATTCAGAACCTCGAAGCCTTCCTGCTCACACCCCTGCTTCTGCGCCGAACGGTGAATCTGTTGCCAACGGTGGCGCTTACGTCCCAGCTCAGCCTGGGCGCGTTGCTGGGTCTTCCTGGGGTGTTACTCGCACTCCCTCTCGTTGTTGTGCTTCAAGTGGGCATGCAGCAGGTCGTGGTTCAGCGAATCATGGATCGCTGGACTTAGAAACGTGTGCTCCCCGCAGCTCCAGTGCTGCGGGGACGCCTCTCGGGTTGATTGCGGAGAGTTCGTTTAAGAGGGCTATGGAGACGTTCGCGGAACCACGATCAACCGCCGTATTGCCATCCCGTTGGTCCCAGTTCAAGAGCAGGGGCATCGCGATGCAGCACTGAAGACTTCACTTCCCCAATGAACACTGTGTGATCACCATGGGCGAGCTGGCCAACCAGCTCACACTCCACGCCCCCTAAGCCATCGTTGAGGATCGGTAAGCCAAGAGGCCCAAGCTCATAAGGTGCTGCTTCAAAGCGGCCACCCACGGCTGCCTGGGGCTTGAAGAACACAGCAGCCAGATCCTTCTGGTCGCTGGCGAGCACGTTGAGTGAAAAACGGCCTGTGCGCTGAATCATTCCGTTGCTGGTGCTGTCTGCTTTGACAGCCATCACCACGAGGGGTGGCTCAAAGGACCCCTGGGTGACCCAGCTCGCCGTGAATCCATTCACCACATCTCCCTCGGCAACTCCGCAAATGAAGAGTCCATGGGGAATTTTGCGTAGCAGCGTTTTCTTGGCCTCGAGATCAAGAGTCATGGCTGTCCCTCCGTTCTGTCTGAAACCACCCTAGGGGGAGCAAATTCACTGCTTAACGGCAGACGGGTGAGTTATCCGCACTGAACTGCTAGCTTTCCGCTTCATTCAGGCTCAAGTGTTGGAGAGGCCCTCCTCCCTCGTTGTATTCGCGACAGTGGCGGGAAGTGCCGTGATTGGACTCCTCCTCTACGCCGGTCTCTTCTACGCCAACGCCCGACGCTCAACATCCGGGCCTGACGCTGAGACAGTCCTCCCTGACTATCCCTCCAAGGAAGCTGCCCAGGCCGAATCCGAACGCTGGATTATGGAGGGTGGAGACATCGTCGTGAGAACGACACAACGGACCCGCCGGTCCGTCCCTCTGAGCAAGCAGGAGCGGCTCAAATTGGAAATGCTTGCCGATGAGCGCCGTCGCGCGCGCATCGAAGCGGACTATGCCGAATGCCTCGACTCAGCTGACAACGACCTAGCCAAAGAACTCTGCTCATTCCAACAGAGCAGCGAACCGGCCCAAGGTTTAACATCTGCCAGCGATGGCGGCAAGATTCCCAAAACAAAGATCATTGAAGATGTTGATGTAGTCACCAACAAAGAGCCAAGGAGAACATGCACATTTGTCGAAGATTACCGTCGATTCAATTGTGTCGAACTGGCCATTGATCGAGACGAAGTAATTGATGCCTCTCAGAAAGATTCTTTAGAAATAAAAACCTACAAGCAATTCAGATACTAATTTTTTCGAGCAATCGTTCGCGCGGTGAGGTGAGTCCAGCGCGATTATTCGACAGATCGATGTTGGATTCGGGTGCGTCGATAATGGAACCAGAGAGATGGTTGAAGCATGAGCACAACCACCGCAAGCGTGTGCTGTCGAATGGTGTAGATCAGGGCTGTCAACGTGATGTGATCCAGAAGCAGCCGGAGTTCGATCCGTAGATCGAGGAAAGCCAGGATCAGGAGTAACAGTGGAACCCACTGCTGAGACGGCTCTCGCTGGCCTTTTGTCACCTCAGGCACTGGCCTGGGCACCGCTACGCGAGGGCCAGAGGCTCAGCAGCGACGGGGCCAAGGCGATGCTGGACCAGCTACCCACCACAACACCGAGAGCCAGGGCGACCGCGAACCAATAGAGGGTTGACCCCCCAAAAAGAATCAGAGCAATGAGAGGCAGCAAGGTGGTTCCACTGGTGTACAGCGTGCGCGTCAGCGTTGCGGATACAGCACGGTCCACTTGCACCGTCAAAGGAAGATCACCGTCCTCTCGCTGACGTTCGCGAATGCGATCGAACACCACCACGGTGTCATTCACCGAATAGCCCGCAATCGTTAGCAGAGCAACAGCAAACAGACTGTCAACCTCAAGCCCCGTGAGCAGTCCAAGCCAAGCGAAGACGCCGCAAACAATCACAATGTCGTGAGCGAGTGCCACAAGGGCCAAAAACGCAAAGCGGCGGTCGTAGCGGATTGTGATGTAAAGAGCAATCCCTGTAAAAGCAACCAGAAGCGAAATCAAGCTGCTGCGCAGCAACTGAACGCCCAGACTGGGTCCAATCGTGTCGACCGATTGGCCTCCAGCTTCAAGGGGCCCGGCAACGGGTTCAAGAGCCTGGATCACCGCCTGACCCTGGGATGCCGTTAAAGCTGGCATGCGCAGAACAACCGACTGGCCACGATCAAGAAGCTGAACCCTTGCAGTGTCCAGATTGGGAGCCCGACGGCCCGGTTCCACAGGCAGCTGAAGGGAGGTCAGCGTGTTGTTGATGGAGCTGACGCTCAGATCAGGACAGGCATCCGCACAGCGGCGCTCCAACTGAATCTTGGTCCCACCAGTGAAATCAAGCCCAGGTTTGAGGGGGGAACGGATCTGGGGGTTGGTCCAGCTCAGGGCAATGCCAGACACGCTCAACAGAACCACCAGCACTGAGATCCACCAAACCTGCCGCCTGCGACTCGTGAGTGGCAGGCGAAGAGAACGATCCGGATTGAGGTTGGAATTGGCCATGGCTCAGGCGGCAGACGTCGGAAGTTGCCCGGCGGGCAGAAAATTAGTGGGTTTACGCAGACCCTGATAACTCATCAGGAAACGCAGAAGGGTGCGCGTGCAGGTGAGGGCCGTGAACAGGCTGAGAACAACACCGATGCCGAGGGTGGCCGCAAAACCTTTCACCAGGCCAGTGCCAAGAAAAAACAGCGCCCCACAACTAATCAAGGTTGTGATGTGACCATCGAGGATCGACGAAACGGCCTCTTTGAAGCCGTTATCGATGGAACGGATCAACGTGTTGCCTCGCCGCAACTCGTCCTTGATTCGCTCAAAAATCAAAACGTTGGCGTCCACCGCCATGCCGATGCTGAGGATGAACCCCGCGATCCCCGGAAGCGTGAGTGTGACTGGGATGAGGGCATAGGCCGCCAGGTTGAACAGGGCGTAAAGGCCGAGAGCCATCACGGCCACAAGGCCGGCAAGGCGATAGGTCACCACCATGAACACACCGACCAGGAGAAGACCTGACAAGGCAGCGATCAGGCTGCGCCGTACGTTTTCGGCACCAAGGGTGGGGCCAATGGTGCGGACCTCAAGGATCTCCACAGGCAGCGGCAAGGAACCACCGCGAAGCTGAACTTCGAGGTCTCTGGCTTCCTCAGCAGTGAAATTGCCAGTGATTGTGGCGGCTCCACCAGCGATTCCAGCGGCCTTGAACTCAGGCCCCACACTGGCTTCACTGATCGGACGTCCATCGAGAACGATGCCAAGGAGTCGATCGGTTCCGGCAATGGATTGGGTGAGCTTGGCGAAGCGATCTCCGCCTTCAGCATTGAACCCCAAGGTGACCTCCCATCCGGTCGAGTTCTGGCGTTGCTGACGCCCTGCTGTAACCAGATCTTTGCCTGTGAGAGCCGCAGGTTCAAAACGATCGACGATCTCAGCATTGGTGCGCTCGAGCAGCTGCTCCAACTGCTCCTTTTCACTGCTGGCGCTTCCGTCAAGGCCAAGGGCCTCTTGAACCTTGGCCAGTTCTTCGGAATCGATGGAAGCGTCATCGGTTTCGGATGACTCAGCCTTGGCAGCCAACACACTCCTGAGCTGGGCGCGGAGCTGCAGAAGGCTGCGCATCTCTTCTTCAGTGCCAGGTTTCTGCGCCCTGAACTCAAGCAGCGCCGTGCTGCCGAGAACACGGGCAGCACGGCTTGGATCGGTCACTCCCGGCAACTGCAGAAGCAACTGGTCGTCCCCGACGGTTTGCAGGGTGGATTCAGCCACACCCAAGCCGTTGACGCGACGCTCCAGCACAAGCTTCACCGCATCCAGTTGTTCAGGCTTGATCGCAGTGATCGCCCCAGCGGGTTGCACTTCCAGAGTGAGTTGGCTGCCGCCGCGCAAATCAAGACCGAGTTGCAGAGGGAAGCTGGTCAGAACAGACGCTGCCGCGATCGTCAGCGCGAGAATGAGGGCAAACCAGCCCTGTTGGCGGGCCATCGATCAGAGCCCCTGACGAACGATGGTCTGGGCTGCCTCAACGATCTGATGGGGCTGAATGATCGTGAGGTTCTCGAGATTGCCGTTGTATGGCGTTGGGATGTCTTGGCTCGACAGGCGAATCGGCCTGGCGTCGAGATCATCGAAACAGTGCTCGGTGATCAGTGCGATCAACTCGGCTCCGATACCGCCGGTCTTCATGCACTCCTCCACCACGATCACGCGATGGGTCTTGCGAATCGACCGGGCGATCGTCTCCATGTCGAAGGGCTTGAGGCTGATCAGATCAATCAGTTCCGCATTGATCCCATCGGCATCAAGCTGTTCCACAGCCTTGAGGCAATGGTGGCGCATGCGTGAGTAGGTGAGAATCGTGACGTCGCTCCCTTCCTTCACGAGGTCGGCCTGATCAAGGGCGCAGGTGTAATCGCCTGCTGGGAGCTCCTCGCTGAGGTTGTAGAGGAGCACGTGCTCAAAAAACAGCACGGGGTTGTTGTCGCGGATCGCGGCTTTCATCAACCCCTTGGCGTTGGTCGGGGTGCTGCAAGCCACGATCTTGATGCCTGGCACAGCGTGGAAGTAAGCCTCAAGACGCTGGCTGTGTTCGGCTCCAAGCTGGCGACCCACACCACCGGGCCCGCGAACCACTGTGGGGATCGTGAAATTGCCTCCACTGGTGTAGCGCAGCATCCCCATGTTGTTGGAGATCTGATTGAAGGCGAGGAGCAGAAACCCCATGTTCATGCCTTCAACAATCGGCCGAAGACCCGTCATGGCTGCTCCGACGGCCATGCCCGTGAAACTGTTTTCAGCGATTGGGGTGTCCAACACCCGGAGTTCGCCGTACTTCTCGTAAAGATCCTTGGTGACCTTGTAGGAGCCGCCGTACTGGCCGACGTCCTCACCCATCACACACACATGGGGATCCCGAGCCATTTCTTCATCGATGGCTTCACGAAGTGCATTGAAGAGAAGCGTCCCTGCCACGGCGTTGCTGCAATCCCGGCCATGCCGGCGTCAGCGGCCAAGCTATCTCAATCCAGGCAACTTCACCCTCCGGCCGCGAAAGTGGTCAGCAGGAGCACGGACAAAAGCAAGCCGGGAGACAGCAGCAGAATCAGCTGACCAAGATCGTGAAGGGTCATCGAAAGACCTGTTCTCCACCGACGCTAGGCAGCGTCACCATCGGGTCTTGTGAAAAGACTGCGAAGAAACACCAGGAAAAGGCCAAGGCCGATGAACGCGAAACTGAACGTGGCCAGAAAACACATTCCCGTGAACAAGGTCTTCAACGCTGAAGCAATGCTCTGGGCGATGGCATTGCTGAACGAGGGGGGATGGGCCGCGAAATAAGCCACCATCCCCTTGCTGAGACCAAGGCTGAGCCAGGCCAGCAGGAGACTGGTGAGTGACCCAGAGAGAAAACTCAATGGCCCCTTGCGGGGTCCGGGTTCAACCACCGACTCAGAACTGTTGTTGATGGACGATTGGGCCTGTTCGGCCGGCTGGCGCTCGGTCATGCCATCAGCTTGACCCCGTGGGGGATCAACGAGCAACTCCAACTGCGTAAACCCAACTGATCCAATTGGGTCTGCACCTGGTCCTTGGCACGATCCGCCTCACCCCGGTTGTGAAACAGCGCAAAACAACTGGGCCCCGAACCGCTCATCGCCGCCTGAAGGCAGTTTGGTAAGGACGCAAGACACTGCAACGCATCGCGCACAGAGGGCGTGAGGGGCTCCACCACGGTTTGGAGATCGTTGCGCAATGGCGGCGCCTCCCCACCGAGGGGATGCAGCCACTGCGCCGCCCTGAGCGCTTCACGACGTGCTTCAAATGCAGCTTCATCTTGGAGATAGGTGCTGCCACGTTGGCGGCGGCACTCGCTGTACGCCCAGGGAGTCGACACACTCACGTCGGGATCTTTCACAAGAAGAATCCCTAGCTGAGCCTCCAAAGGCGGCAGAGGTTCCAGTCGTTCACCGCGTCCAAAGCACAGTTGTGTCCCACCGGCAACGCAAAACGGCATATCAGAGCCCAGCTCAGCAGCAAAACGCTCCAGTTGGCTTGCATCCAGGCTCAACCCCCAGAGCTCATTGAGTGCCACAAGAGCCGCCGCTCCATCGCTGGAACCACCCGCCAGTCCTGCACCGATTGGAATGTGCTTTTTCAGATGCATCCGTGCTCCCAGTTCACTGAAACCTGACCGTTCCCTGAGCAATCGGGCAGCGCGGACAATCAGGTTGTCTTCACCACAACTGAGTTCAGAAGCATCACACCGCAGGGAAATGCTTCCGTCTGAGGTGTTTTCGCAATGCAGCTGATCCTGAAGGTCGATGCTCTGCATCACCATGGCCAGCTCGTGAAAACCATCGGCACGCAGGCCAAGCACCTCAAGATGCAAATTGATCTTGGCGGGTGCAGTGACGCAGACCGGAGCCGTCATAAAGAGGACGCAGCGGAGTCGGCTTGATTCAAACCCCTGGCGAGCTCCACCCAGGCATGGGGTGCCACCTCTTGGGGACGCTGGCGTAGATCAATACCGGCCTGCTGCGTGATCGTTTCCAGCTCACTGAGGGGCTGGGACACCGTGAGAGTGTTGCGCAACATTTTCCTGCGCGCCAGGAAAGCTTGCTTGAGCAAACGTTCCACCCGTCGACAGATGACTGGATCCGGCCGTTGTTCCAGGGGGAGGGGATCAAGGCGGATCACCTCTGAATGCACTTTTGGTGGAGGTTGAAAACAGCGAGGGGGAACGGGACAAACGCTGCTGCACTTGGCAAGCAATTGCATGCGAACACTGAGAGCGCTGAAACTGCTCGCTCCAGGTCGGGCACGGATCCGTTCAGCGACTTCCTTCTGCACAAGCAGCACCAGGCGCTGGTAAGGAGGATCAACGGGCTGATCCAGCCGACCGATCAGGCGCTCGAGAAGAGGACCTGTGATGTTGTACGGAATGTTGGCAACGACCTTGGTGGCGCGTTGACCATCGGGAAGGGTCAGCGGCACCGCAAGCACATCGCCTTCGCGTAGCGAGAACCGCGGGGAGTCACCAAACCGATCCTGAAGTCCTGCGACAAGGTCACGATCCAGTTCAACGGCATGCACCGCAGCAGCTGAAGAGGCGAGAAGTCTCTCTGTGAGTGCTCCACGCCCTGG
Source organism: Synechococcus sp. CS-197 (assembly GCF_025128215.1). Lineage (NCBI taxonomy): Bacteria > Bacillati > Cyanobacteriota > Cyanophyceae > Synechococcales > Synechococcaceae > Synechococcus > Synechococcus sp. CS-197. Next base: position 396,859 of record NZ_JAHLZC010000021.1, read on the forward strand.
ACCAACCTCCAGGACACGATCGTCGTCTCCAAGGTCGGATGCGTCAAGAATTCGATCAAGCACCCGTTCATCGCGCAACCAGTGCTGCCCGAAACGCTTGCGTGGCGTGTGGCCTCCGAAACTCATCACATCGCTGCCATCCCATCACTGTGCATCAGCAGGCCTGCCGCTCCTGACGGTCCTAGGGCGAGCCTTCACAATGAGCATCAGCCGCTCTGAGATCCGCTGAAGGGATCGCTGTTGCCTTTGATCTGTATCTGCGGGCCGTCGGCTGCAGGCAAAACGCTGTTTGCCGGTTTGCTGGCTTCAGCCCTGCAAAACGCAGACATCAAAGCGATCGTGATTGGCTGCGACGACTACTACCGCGAACACTGGACACCCGACCCCTTCTTTGGTTTCGACACCGTTGAGGCCATCGACTCCGAAAGCTTGATCAACGACTTGAGAGCCCTGCGATCGGGGGAGCTCAAGCGCCTTCGCCGTTACGACATGGGCACACGGGCCGTGCATTGGACCCGTCTCGAGGCGGAAGCCGATGTGGTGCTTCTGGAGGGCGCGTTTGGACCTCAACTGCTTCTGAACAGCTGTCCTCCTGATCTCCTGATCTACTTGGAGGAGTCCCTGGCGGTCAGGGCACTGCGCCGACTACGCCGAGACATCCGAGAGCGGCAACGCACGGTGCTTTCTGTGCTTAAACAGATGTTCAAGCAGATGATTCCTGGCGAACGGCGTTTCATCCAACCGTTGAGGGAGGAGGCGGATGTGGTGGTGAGGCACGGCGCTAGGGACTTGTCTGAAGCCCTTGAGCCAATCATCAGCCTCTGCTCGTCTAGGCGCGCACAGTGAGGCATTGTCGCCTCGTTAGCGTGGTGTAGAGCCTGCTGTGAATGGCGTGCTGGTCTGGACCTTGGTCACGGGTTTGCCCCTGCAAATAGCGTCCCACCCCGTGGCGCCGCCTCCGGTGCCCATCGAGCCGAATCGAACCGAGCGGATTCAGGAACAAAGCATCAATTTGGAGGACTTCTCCCTTGAGATCGACGGTCGCAATGTTGAGTGCGGTGCGGCTGAATTAGGAACTGGCCGCAGGGCCCCCTTCGCGTACAACCCTGAGAGTTCAGACCGCAGCCGAGAAGTGACATTTCAGGCGACCACCTGTCGCTTTCGCTTTTGACGTCAGGCCTCGCTTCAGCGATTGGGTTCAACGAGATCAGGCACTTTGAGCCAACGCACAGGTCGATGATTGGGCGGAAGGGGAACCAGGGCCAGAACCACCTCAAGCTGACAGCAGGCGTGTCGCGGATTGAGAGCGATCCAATAATTCAGTGTCAGGGCCAATCGCTGGCGCTTGCGGGCATCAAAAGCGGCAAGCCCCCAGCCATCCGGCCCACAACGCCGGCGACCTTTCACCTCAACGGCCAGTAACCGGGGAACGGGCGCATTCGCTTTGCACAGCAGAAGGTCGATCTCTCCATAGCGGCATGACCATCGCTTCTCCAGCAGGGTCCACCCCCTGCCTTGCAACAGACGCAGAGCTTTCGCCTCAGCCCAGAGTCCGGTTGTCGCCGTCGTCAACTTTGCGTTCACCCACTGATGACGTTCCTGCTCCCTGAGCATTCCCCGAAAGCACCCAGATCACCAGGGATCATCGTTGTAAAGCGCATCATCAGGACAGGGATCCTGACCACGACCTCCAGGAAGATCCTCATCGGTGACGATGTCGTCGAGGTAGGCAGCGCACAACTGCTCGGGCGTGAGGCTGTACACCCAAGACTCCCAGCCACCGCCTGCATCAGCTCGACCTGGCAAACCGTGCCAGAACGCGATCAACATCAGCGCGGTGCAGGCATGGGAGCGCATGGGCGTTGCGTCGCGGACAAACCCAGTGTGAATGCTCTTCAGTTCAAAGAGGCCAAGGGATCGGGGATGCTTTCACTCGGAGCTTCAAAACGCCCTTGCAGGACGTATTCAAGGCGCAGCTTCATGAACGTGATGAAGGTGGAATCAGTGGATACCACAGCAGCAAAGGGTTCAGGCAGCTCACGCTTGATGGCCGAGAGCTCCGGGCTGTTGAGAAATGCAGGGCTGCGAATCAGCCAGAAGTCAATGTCCTTCCCTTCCTCCGCGTAATGACGCCGGCGTTCCTTCAGCACTTCTTCAAGCGGCTCCTCTTCGGTGAGAAACCGCTCGCTGGCCGCAACGAAGTGATAGGTCGTCATGATCAATAGCTTCCGAACAGTGGATCCCGTCGGGGATTCTGAACCAAGGCCTTCATCTCCCGAACAGCCTGCTGCAGGCCCACGGCCACGGCCCTGGCCACGATCGTGTGACCGATATTCAGCTCCTCCATCCCTTCAATCGCCGCAACCGGCTCAACGTTTTGATAGGTGAGGCCATGGCCGGCATTCACCCGTAAACCCATGGCACGGGCCAGGGCTGTTGCTTCGGTGAGGCGTGCCAGTTCAGACGGTTGATCAGTCCATTTGGCCTCCGCATAGGTGCCGGTATGCAACTCAACCCAACGGGCACGGCAGTCTCGGCAAGCCTCGAGCTGCCCCCTCTCCGGATCCACGAACAGGCTGACGGGAATCCCCGCATCCTGCAGGCGACTGATTTTGGACGTGAGATCGACGCGCTGGCTGGAGACATCCAGTCCCCCTTCCGTCGTGACCTCCTCCCGCCGTTCAGGAACCAGCGTGACCATGTCGGGCTGCACCCGCAGCGCAATCAAGACCATGTCCTCAGTGGCTGCCATCTCCAGATTCAGGCGGGAACGCACCGTCTGACGCAACAGATCCACATCCCGGTCTTGGATGTGACGACGATCTTCGCGGAGATGAACCGTAATCCCGTCCGCTCCACCGAGCTCCGCCAGAAGTGCCATGGGCACTGGATCGGGTTCCACTGTTCGCCGTGCCTGACGCACGTTGGCGATGTGATCGATATTGACCCCGAGGCTGGCCACGGCGGGACGTTCCAAAACTGAATCCTATGGAGGCAAGCCAGGAGATCGGCCGCAGTATTAACTGCCCTGCCTGTGGCGACGGACTGCAAGCCAAGACCTAGCTTTTTCCTCAGATGATCTGCGGCTCAAGGCGGTGCCCAGCAGCCTGGCAACAAGAGCGACAGCCCTACAGACGGGAATCCAACCCTTCTGGGCTGCCTTGGCCATGGTGGCCACGCAGGACCTCGCGTTGCCTGGATACTTTCGGAAACGCTTGGTGCTCGGAGGCGAACACCTGCCGATGAAGGGTCCAGTCCTGTTGGCCCCAACCCATCGCGCCCGCTGGGACGCCCTCATGCTCCCCATGGCAGCGGGACGTCGCATCTCCGGACGCGACTGTCGCTTCATGGTGACGCGGACGGAAATGACTGGACTCCAGGGATGGTTCCTCCATCGCCTGGGATGTTTTGCCGTTGACCAGGACAAACCGTCGCTCACCACGCTGCGATTTGCGCTGGATCTTCTCGCCAGTGATCAGCAGCTAGTTGTTTTTCCTGAGGGACGGATCAATCGCGACGACGATTCAATCGTTCTGGAGCCAGGCCTAGCCCGCTTGGCCCAAATGGCTTTGAGACAAGGGGTGCAGGTGCCCGTTGTCCCGGTGGGTCTGGCCTACAACCCGGCTCGTCCCGGTCCCCGCAGCCGAGCTGCGATCTGTTTTGGACCGGCACTGCACGTTGCAGGGAGGGGGCGAGATCACACCGATCACTTCAACCAACGTCTTGTGGAGGGGATGCAGGCGGCTGAACAAGCGGCAAGGAGGGCCGTTGGTCGGCCCATGGAATGCCTTTAAAGTCCGCCCACTAATGATCAAAGTCATGCGCTCCCGCCTCATCTGCTCGGCGCTCGCTCTGACGGCCGGACTGTTCGTCAGCCCAGCGATGGGTCAGACCGCGACGGACGCAAATTCGACGTCTGTCAATAAGGTTCTCGCCTCAAGCGGTGCAGGATTCAATGTTGCAGCAGTTGAGTCCCTGATCCAACGCGGTGACTCCGCCGTGTCGGCAGGAAATCTCGACCAAGCCAAGAAGGACTACGACAGTGCTCGCACTGCCGCGAAGCAGCTGCTGGCGTTCTATCGCGATCTGAGTGGTGCCTTCCGTGGTCTTGACGCCAGGATTCCCCGCGAAATGGATGCCAAAGGGCGTCAAGCTCTCTCGCTTGTGGCTCAAGCGAACCTGAGGCTGGCTGCCCTGTTCCGCCGCCAGAACCAACCCGAAGTGGCCGTGCCCGTCCTCGTTGAAGTGGTTCGGTTGATGACACCGGCAAAACCGGAGGGCCAGAAGGCCTATCAGAGCTTGGTTGAGCTCGGGTTTGTTGACACGCCGTTTCGTGGTGGTCAGAGCACACCAGGTAGCTGACCCGTCCAAGAGCGTCATTGATCTGCCAGCATCATTGTTGTTGTTTTTGGACCTCATGGTTCAGCCCGACGCCGTTGGCGCTGCCATACGCCGTGCCCTCCCCGATGCACAAGTGAGCGTGGAAGATCTCACCGGCGGGGGGGATCATCTCCAGGTGAGTGTGGTGTCGTCCGCTTTCAACGGATTGAACCGCATTCGTCAGCACCAGCTCGTCTACAAAGCTCTGAAAGATGAACTGGAGAGCGAAGCAATCCACGCCTTAGCGCTCAACACCTCCACACCAGCCTGATCTCTACACCCCCTACACCGTCGACCCATGGATGCTCAGACCAAATCCCGCATCGAGGCTCTTATCAGTTCCAGCCCCGTTTTTGTGTTCATGAAGGGCACGAAGTTGATGCCTCAGTGTGGTTTCTCGAACAACGTTGTTCAAATCCTCAACGCTCTCGGGATCACCTTTGAAACCTTCGATGTGTTGTCTGACATGGATGTGCGCCAGGGCATCAAGGAATTTTCTGATTGGCCAACGATTCCCCAGGTCTATGTCAAAGGAGAGTTCATGGGTGGCTCAGACATCCTGATCGAGATGTACAACAACGGTGAACTGAAAGAAAAGCTCGAAATCGCTCTCGCCAGCTGATTTCAATACTGCTGAGGATGTTCATAGAGCGTTCGGAGATCTCCATCAGGCCCGATAAAGCTTGAAGGATCCATAATCCAACGCTCAACGAGCATTTCCAATTTGGCAAGCTCCCTTGAATCCAAATCAGCGGCCCGACGCAACGCGTGCAGGTAACCGTCCGCATAAAGACGCAACTCAGATGGGCTGTGGAAGCGAGTGGTCAATTCCTGACAGGCATCACACAGCGATTGGAAATGACGGATGGCCTCCGGATGCTGAAGGGATGTCATCTTTCTTGAGGTCGGCAGCCTCTGCTACCAGATTGCCAGAGAATTGGTCCTAGCGTAGATGGGCCTGACGATCGCGTGTGACTCCCCCTTCCAGAGATCTGATCGCCAAAGCATCCGGACTCGTGCCGGCTCAGCAGACTCCCCCAGCGGCCTCGCCGGCGAAGGAGCCTGCGCGCGTGCTGGTTGTTGAGCCCCATCCAACCTTGCGGACCGTTCTTGTTCAAAGACTCCGCCAGGATGGCCATCTCACGGCAGCTGTCGCCTCCTCGTCTGAGGCCATTGAGCTTTGCCAGGAACAAACTCCTGATCTTCTAATCAGCGCAGAGCTGCTCGAAAAGAGTTCGGCGCTCCGGCTCGGCCAACAGCTGCGCTGCCCTGTGATCGTTCTCACGGCCCGGAACGGAGCAGAGCCTGTGGTGGGCCTGCTCGATGACGGAGCCGACGACGTGCTTCGTAAGCCCTTCGGCCTTGAGGAACTCGCCGCAAGGTGCCGAACCCTGCTCAAACGCGAACGCAGTGGCCTTCAAGAACGGGTGAAGGTGGGGCCGCTTGAGGTCCACCTCCTGCTTCGCCAGGTCACCCTGCGCGAAAAGCCCGTTGAACTCAGTCCCCGTGAGTTCGCACTCCTTTGCGCCCTCTTGATGCCTCCAGGGATGGTGCGCAGTCGTCAGGAGTTGTTGAGAATGGCGTGGCCCCCCTTCAGCGGTGGGCCACGCTCCGTGGACACCCAAGTGCTCACGCTCCGGCGCAAACTTGAACAGGCCGGCCTGGGCGACGGAGGGGGGATCACAACCGTTCGGCAACAGGGCTATCGATTCAGCCTGGATACGCTGCCGGAAGAGTCATCCAGTTCATCTGAACTGCCGTAGCGATCGCCAATTCGGTAAGGAGCATCAGCACAGCGAGGGCTGCAAGCAACTGGTAAGTCCAGGGAGGCGTCAGCCTGCCGATGGCACTGGTATCAATCCCGGTTCGTTCCTGAAGGATGGACAAAAATTGATCGAAACGTTCCAAGCGTTGGGGAAGCAGACGATGTCCGTCATTGGCTGTTTTGAGGTAGTAAACCGACCCCCCCTGACTTGTCCCCACAGGGACCACACGGCGAATCTGATCCCAACGCAGCTGCCATCCGCGACGCAACAACCAACGGCACCATGGGGGATGACCGACCACGAGCCCCGATTCGTCCACCGAAACCTGCTCGCTCAACATCGCCAAAACCACGAAAAGACCCAGCGGAGCGGCAATCCAAAGGGTGATCCGTAGGGAAGGAGGAGCCATCAAAGGCAGTGGCACCACAAGGGCCAGGTACACGCAGATCAGGGTTCCCCGAATCAGGCTCGAAAGGCGGAAGCAGTCACGCATGGTTCAGCGATCTTCAGGGGAGCCCGGCAGGGGTTCGATCACATCCGAAGGGCTGTAACCACCGGAGAAAACCTCGGCTTCACGGCCCTTCCAGAATTCTCCAAGGCGCATCAAATCGGCGTGAGCCTCTTGCAGGCTTTCGATGTAGGACTCAGGCGACATCGAGGCTTTTGCTTCTTTGAGCTTGGCCAAGCGCAGCATCTGCAGCATCCAGGGCTTGCCGATCTCCCCGCGCTGCTCAATGTACCGAGCCAGATCCGCTGCGCTTGGTTGGGGCGCCGAGGCCATGATCATTCAGTGAGAGCTTTAAACCTTAAGCAGCGGCAAAAAACTCCGTGGTTTTTAGGCCGGCAGCGCCCAGGCGTTCAGGCCTAAATCAGCGCCGATGCGATGGCTGCAGGCATAACCACTGAACGCCACAGCATTGAGACCCTGACCTGGGAAACAGGAATCACCCACGCAGTAAAGACCTTTGAGTCCGGTTCTGTTGAACGGCATCGGCAACAATCCCGGTAGGCGCATGGAAGGAATCGGGCCATAGCTTCCTCCCATCCGTCCAAGAAAACGTCGATGGGTTCGTGGTGTTCCCACCTCCCGAAGCTCAATAGCCGCTTCAAGTCCCGGAAGAAGCGCCTCCAAACGCTCAATCAACCTGGCGGCATCAGCCTCTTTTTTGGCTTTGTACTGCGCAGGAGACAAGCCAGACCAGGCGGAGATCTCGCTCATGGTGAAGGTGTGCACGATGTGGCGACCTTCAGGCGCCAGAGATGGATCCAGCAAGCTGGGGATCGATACGAAAATCACCCCCTGTTCCGACTCGAGCTCATTCCAGTCTTCAAGAAGAAGGTGATGACAGTGCAAGCCGTTGGGAATGACATCAGCCCTCACGCCGAGATGCAACGACAAAAATGAACTCGAGGGTTGATAACGACGGCGCCAGGTTGCCTCTCGAGCGGGCGTATGGTCCGCATCCACAAGCGTTGTTGAAGGAGACCCATCCCCTGAGAACGTGTCCCAGCGTGTGGCGTTGCTCACCACGCGCCGGGCAAAGAGCTCCTCTCCATCAGCGAGACGTACGCCAACGGCTTGACCAGCTTCGATGATGACGTCAGTCACGCGCGATCGGTAGCGAATCTCACCGCCATGGCTTTGGAGGCCGGCCACCAGTTTCTCCGCGATTGTGCCGACACCACCCTTCGGATAATTGATTCCCCCGGCGTGACGGTCTGAGAACACCATGCCTGCGTTGATCATCGGTGTGCGATCGGCAGGCATCACAGACCAGCAGAAACATTCCATGTCAATCAAACGCAGAAGCTCCTCGTCGCGGATGTGCTGACGGGCCACATCTCCAACGTTGAATGGAAGCCAGCGAGCAAGACCGAGGCAGGCCAGAGGAGCACGAAAAAACACTTTGGCCAGGTAGGCAGGATCCTCGAGCGACAACAGCGGCATCGCATCGAGACAACGAAACACCTGCCAGCAGGTGTCGTAAAACGCACGGATGCCCTTGGCTTCGTGCGGGAACCGCGCCGCCATCCGATCCATGAATCCGCCGTAATCCCGGTCCACCTGCATGGTGAGACCGTCGGGCAGGTGGTATTCAAGCTGTACGGGATCGGGCACTGTGTCGCAGCTCTGGCCCACATCCGCCAAAGCCCGAGTCAGCAGATTCGTATGGCCGTGCTCTCCGAAGCCGAAAATCATCGAGGCGCCCACATCGAAGGTGTAGCCGTCCCGTTTGAAGCTTCCCCCAGACCCACCTGGAATCAGATAGCGCTCAAGAACGAGCGTCTTTGCTCCTTTCACAGCCAGCTGGGACGCTGTAACCAGGCCACCGATTCCAGAGCCGATCACGATCACATCCCAACCTGGCTTGGACCTTGAGACCACGTTCAGGATTCGCGTCAGCGTTCAAACTTAGGAGGGCTCGCCCGATGTGAAGGGCGGTGTTGCCGTCAAAATCACTTCAGTCCGCACAGGCCGAGCCAGCAAGTCGCCGCAGCGCTCATCAATTCGGTGACGGATGAGATCAAGGGCGGCTCCATCCATGGGCTGGCTGGGATTCAGATACACCACCACAAAAGCCGTACGACCCACCTCATACACGGTGAGATCAAGCAACCAGCACGACAGTCCCGCGAGTAGATCCTCCAAAGCCAGACGCGTGCTTCGAATCAAATCGGATTCAGCAGAAACCCCAGCAGCCTGACCCAAGGCTGTGAGAAAGCCATCGAGAGGTTCGCGCAGCACAGCGACACTCACCACCAGCACGAGCAGTGAGTCCATGATCGGAATCAAAACCGCCAGCATCGTGCCCCGGAGCAAGGGAGTGCCCAAGAGAGCCAATCCCGTCAAGCCACTGATCAACCCATCCACACGGGCCGCTTTCGCTTCTGTGAGCAAAATCTGCGAATGCCGGCCGGTGATTGCCCAGTCGTGTTGATGACGCCAGGCCAGGCCCCAGCAGATCACCACCATCGCCAAGGAATACCAAGCCACAGGACCGAGACGCACAGGCATCACGGGTCGTCCATTGGCATAGTCCACCACCGTGCTGAGAGCCGAAATGGCGGCAAACGACAGCACCCCGATCAGGACCAACGAGCGAAAGAGCACGTACAACGCTTCCTGACCGTCGTATCCATAGGGGTAGGCCCTGTCGGGAGGGCGCACCACATTGCGACTGACCCGTGCTGCCACAAGTCCGGACCCCACCATCACTGCGGAATAGAGGCCATCAAGCAGCAAGGCATAGGACCCGGAAATCACATGAACACCGATCCCTGCAACGGCCATCACGGCACTCGCCATCACGCCGACTTTGAGGGAGCGACGTTCAATCAGTCGGTGTTCAGGCCGGACAGGGGACATTCCCGAGAGCTTGTTCCTCTCTTGCTAGCAGTAGATCCGCCAATGCCCTGTCCCGATAAGCCCCGTAGCGAGCTCGTTTGTCGCGGATGCGCTCAGGCAGCTCAGGCAGGAGGCCGAAGTTGGGGGGCATCGGCTGAAACTTGCCAGAGGGCGCTTCGCTTATGAAGTGCGTCAAGGCCCCCACCATGGTGGTGCGGGGGAGATCGATGGGGCGCTCTCCGCGAACAAGGCGCGCAGCGTTAGTACCCGCCAGCCAACCGCCGGCAACCGCAGCGGCATAACCCTCGGTACCAGTGATCTGTCCAGCAGCCAGAAGGTTCGGTCTGGAGCGGAACTGAAGCGTGGCATCGAGCAAGGCCGGAGCCTCCAGGAACGTGTTGCGATGCATCACGCCAAAGCGAACAAACTCCGCCCCCTCCAGACCGGGAATCATCTGCAGAACACGTTTCTGCTCTCCCCATTTGAGATTGGTCTGGAAGCCCACAAGGTTCCACAGCCGGCCATCTTTGTCTTCCTGACGCAGCTGCACCACGGCATAGGCGCGTTTGGCCCGGCGCACATCCCGATCATTGACATCGCCCCAGCGCGGATCCCAGAGGCCGATCGGTTTAAGGGGGCCGTAGCGCATGGTGTCTTCACCGCGCCTGGCCAATTCTTCGATCGGTAAACAGCCTTCAAAGAATGTGGCATTCCCTTGATCGAAGTCTTTGAGCTCCGCTTGTTCGGCCGCCAGTAAGGCGTCACGGAACCCCAAATACTGCTCCCGGTTCATCGGGCAGTTGATGTAATCCGCGTCTCCTTTGTCGTAGCGGCTGGCCCGAAAGGCCTGGGTCATATCGACGCTGTCACCTTCAACAATCGGGCTCGCTGCATCGAAGAAATGACAGTCAGCACGTCCGGTGAAGCGACGCAGATCCTCCGCGAGAGCGTCGCTCGTGAGCGGCCCTGTGGCGAGCACCGTGACCTGGTCGGTGGCAGGCAGCGCAATCTGCTCCTCACGTACGAATGAAACCCGAGGGTGCTGCTCAAGCAATTGAGTCAGGGATGCGCTGTAACGGCCGCGATCCACGGCGAGGGCACCGCCCGCTGGAACCGCATGACGATCGGCCATCTGAATCACAACGGATCCAAGCCGCCTCAATTCTTCCTGAAGCAGTCCAGCCGCTCTGTCACTGCTCAGTGCGCCAAAGCTGTTGCTACAAACAAGTTCAGCGCATTCCGAACTGTGATGAGCAGGGGACCGACGGATAGGTCGCATCTCCACCAACTGCACATCGAGACCGGCCTCGGCGACTTGCCAAGCAGCCTCTGTGCCGGCAAGGCCAGCACCGATCACTACAACGGATGGAGCTGCCAAATGGATCGGGGCGATGGATCTCAACCCTATCGATCCAAGTGGTCGCGTTGGATCAGGCCCGACTGCGCTTGATCATCAACTGCAGCTGGCCCACAGCGGCACGACCGATGTTGAAACCGGCCCAGCCCAAGGCAAGCAGGATGGGTGATGCCACGAGGACGAGCCGGAGATCCATGAGTCCAGACAGGAGGATTGGGAGATCTTAAGGATTGCAGAGCCAAGAGAGGCTGTGTTGCATCACTCCGTTTGGATTTGCAGCATTCGAGCCCAAGTGCGTGCCAGTTCGGCGTAGCGGCGAGCATGGTCCCTCTGCGCGGCGCGAGCGTCAGCATTCAGCTCTCGTTTCACCTGCGCTGGAACACCAGCAACGAGGCTGCCGGGAGGAACATCCTTCGTGACCACGGCTCCTGCCGCCACAAGGGCGCCCTGACCGACGGTGACGCCATTCAGGACGATGGCACCGATGCCGATCAAGCAGCCGTCCTCAAGGGTTGCACCATGCACCACGGCTCTATGACCAATGGTGACATCAGCGCCAATGGTGACGGGCGCATCGGGATCACCATGAAGAACGGCGCCATCCTGCACGTTGCTGCCCGGGCCAATCGAGATCGGCGCCATATCCCCCCGGGCAACCGCCAACGGCCAAAGGCTTGCGTCAGCGGCCATCTGCACATCCCCCATCACCACAGCACTTTCAGCAACCCAAGCCCCAGGATCAATCTGAGGCGCAGGAAACATCGCGCTCTGCGGGCCGCTCCGGTCAGTCATCAGGCCATCTGCCGATGGAACCCATGATCCCAGCTCCATAACCATCCTCCACGGGCAGCCCCTTGGACGAAGGTTCCCCCGGGTGATACTTTTCACAGGTGCTTCACGGCACACCCTGTACCTGTCTCGATAGACCGGCACAGAAGGGTCGCTAGCTCAGCGGTAGAGCACTCGGCTTTTAACCGATTGGTCCTGAGTTCGAATCTCAGGCGACCCATGCGTGTTTCATTTGTTTCGTTGCCTGGGCTTCCGTGAGCGATGGCTGATCAATTCGTTGTTGCAGTTGTGGACGATGATCCACGCTTGCGCCAATTAATCCTCGAAGAGCTCACGGATGAGGGGGTTACGCCCATCCCCTGCGAGACAGGGCAACACCTCCTCGATCTCCTTCAGACACAAACAGTCGACCTGGTTTTCTTGGATCTGATGATGCCAGGGATGGATGGTTTTCAATGTTTAGCGGAACTCAGAAAGCAATCAGTTCCAGTGCCTGTGATCGTCGTCACCGCACTCAACGACGAGATCAATCGCCAGAAAGTTCATGATCTCGGCGCAGTTGACTACATCCTCAAGCCCGACCTGTTTGAGCATCTTCCCGAGCTTCTGGATCAACATTTACCAGGCCCTCGCAACGTGATCAATCGGGGGCAACCACTGGAAAGCGAAGGGTGACTGAGTCATAACCATTGATTGAAGTCTCCATAGGCGTGGAATTGCTCAGGAGCATCCCTCCCATTCCTGCTACAAGATTGTTAACAACTGAAAATCCGAGATTACTGGCGTTCCAATCCCCTTGAGCCTGCTCTGGTTCATCCGAACTGAACCGACTCCCTTGCCTAGAGAGCTGCTGATTGCCAGCCATCTCAGCTGAATTGAAGCCAACGACCACATCCACGAACCCAGACGAACGACACTCATCGACACAAAGAACTAGCCCCTCTGATCCATCAATCAAACTGTTTTCAAAAAGGGTATTGAGAATTCGAGTCAGAGCAACTTGATCAAGATCGACCCAACATGTAGATATTGATTCATTGATTTGTAAAGACACACTGGGACGCTTGTCAGGCTCAAGTGAATGAAGCCATCGATCGAGAAAATCTCTAAGAGGAGCACGCTTTAGGTTCCAATGGAAATGATCAGTATCCAGTTCGGAAAGAATCAAGAGTTTGTCAACCAGCGCTGCCATCCGCTTGGTTTCGTCGATGGCGTCGCCCAAAGCACGATCCAATGGTTGCGCCAAGTCAGACTTGCGCTCAAGGCGACGCAAACTTCCGGTGAGAATGGCCAGTGGCGTGCGCAACTCATGAGCCAGGGTGTTGATGAAAGCACGCTGTTGCTGGAGCGACTTTTCGAGTGGCTCGAGATCTCTGAAAGTCAGGAGTGTGAAAACACCACCTAACTCAGAGATCGGCCGCCAAGACACCATGCGTTGAAGAACATCCGATTCATCTCCCGCAAGCGCCACAATCGCTTGCACGAGCAAGGAGGCCTGTCCCTCACCCAGCCTGGCCTGATTCAAAGGGTGCTGCGGATCAGACAATGTGAGCAAGCGTTGATCGAGATGGCGTAAGCGAAGCAGAGCCTCCAGGGGCTTTCCGACCACGCGTAAGGGAAGACCACCACCCCATAAGTCAGCGGCTGTTTGATTCACCCAGCGCACCTGATGCCCGGAATCAACAATCAGCATCGCCTCGCCAGTGGCATCAAAAGCCACCCTCAGCAAACCCAGGGATTGACGCAGCTGCTTCACGAGTGCGGAGGTCTCGGGATGCGGCTCGAATCCTTCAGCAGGCATGGGGGCCTTCCAGTGGCCTCAACGTGGCCGCAAAACTCCAGCCTTCCTTTGAATCCTTTTCCGCCACGATGAAATGTTCACTGCGGATCACCGAGCCGTCAGCACAGATCGTGGCCAGCTCCAGTGGGTGGTTCACCACCTGCGATGACTCCGTGATCTGGAAACGGGCAAATCCGGCGTGGTGAAGTTCGCGGAACTCTTCGGGAAGGATCATTCCAAGAGTCTCTCCAAGGAGGGATGAATCCCATCCATAAATCGTGCCAAATCGATCGTTGAACTCAACCACGAGCCCTTCGCGATCGGCACGTACAAAGGGAAGGTCGAAACGCTCCCGTAGGGCCGCAACCGCTCCAGGGGTCCAGTCCATTCAAAGGATCAGCGTCTCTTTGCAGGTTAGGCCTGAGTAGCGCTGACGAGCGTTGGCCAACAACCAGTGCACGCCCAGGTCAACAATTACAATCTCAGAAACGGGGCGTGGCGCAGTTTGGTAGCGCGGGTGCTTTGGGAGCACTAGGTCGCAGGTTCGAATCCTGTCGCCCCGATTGTCTTGTTGTTCTGGCATCAGTAGCTGTTGAGACGGTTCCAATCGCCTCCACCGTCCAAGCTCCCGACAGTTACCAAGAACCAGTGGAAGTTCTCACCGCTCTGGCCATCCTTCCTTTCTTGGCCGCACTCGTCGTCGGCGCCCGAGAAGCGGAAGATGCCAGCCGCAACAGCTGATCGCCATCGGCCTTGACGGTTCGACTGTGAAGGATCGGCTCCAAAGGACCTTGTGTCCGTGGTGCTTGAACGACGTTCGTTGCTAAGCCGGATGCAGAGCCGGATACTGCGATGCGCTGGACGCTGGTCCTAACAAGTCTTGTTTTAGGTGGTTTTGCAGCGACAGCCAAGGCCGACAGCACACGTGTGGTTCTGCAAAGCGGGCAGTCCATCGTCCAAGCCAATGCGTCTCTCACAGCATCGGGATGGCTCCCCGCACCCCAACGTCCAGCCCTTGACTTTGAGAAGTCCCTGTCTGGAACAGACTTGCAAGCCTTGGCGTCCTGTTCAGGGACAGGTCCGGGCTTTTGTCGATACGACTATCAACGTGATGGTCAGCGCCTCTTCGTGGTCACGGTTGCTGACGGCGCTCAACCGCAGAAAGCGGGCATTGTGACCCGCTGGTGGACTGAACCTTAGGGCCGGCCTGATTTCAAGCCAATCCGTTCACAAGACGGAGGGTGCCCCAGAGATCAAAAACGCAGAAGACGATACCGATCACAATCAGGTCCCAGGCTTTATGGCGCAGGGCCCAAGGAGCGAGAAACACTTCGGCAACGCCGTGCAGAGCTGTTCCCAAAGCGATGTGCTCGAGCACCAGGAGTCCATGGGCCAGAAGGAAGAGCCCACTGGCGACGAATCGCATCAACACCGTCCAGGAAGCTGACACCCTCGCCCTCAAACAGGCATCACATTATCGGGTTCACCCTGCTGCTTGCTCACAGGCCGACCAGCGCATGAGGCGCTCCTGCACAGAACCATCCTCCATCAGATCGAGCAGGCGACCGCCGGGATCCCAGGCCCTTCCGAGCGGACAGGGCTGAACTGGATGAAAGGACACCAATGTCGAAGGGCAACCAAGCAGGCTGAGATCTGAGCGGGGAGCCGCCATTCCCTTCCAGTGCTGATGGATGTGACCAAACAGCACAACCCGAACCGCAGGCCATCGCTTCAAAGAGTCCATTAATTGCTCACCATCAGAAAGCCCGATGGTGTCCATCGAGGCATCACCAATCGGGACTGGAGGGTGATGAAGAGCCACCACCACAAACTTTCCAAGCGTTTCGGCCTCCCTGAGTTGGGTGTTGAGCCAAGACAGTTGAACGCCACCGATCACTCCAGCGCACCCCCCTGCTCGGTGACTGGACACAACAAGCAAACGCCAGCACCCCGCGTCCATCACGCCGGGAGCAACAACCCAATGGCGACCCAGCACGGCACGCAACCTCTGGGGATGATCATGGTTGCCTGCTGTGAAGCCAAGGCAAACTGTGCGTGCAGCCTGTTGCTGGATCGCAGCATCAACCGCATCACGCAGACGCACGTAACCGCACCAGGTTTCGTCATGGCAGCAATCTCCGGTGACCAGCAGCAGATCCGGCTGTTCCTGCAGGGCTTGGGCGAGTGCCTTTTGAAAGAGAGACAACGCTGAACGTCCGCGCACACGCCCCTCAGCACGCGCCACCAGGTGTGGATCACTGAGTTGAATCAGTCTTGGCATGAGCAGCGTCAGGAAGGCCAGCGCCAGGCACTGCGTTCCAGCATGGTCTGTTCAGGAATTTCTGTGGATCCCAATTCACGCACCAAGTGCACGCGATGACAGTCATCACCGCCTGACAAGGCCTCGATGAGACGCGGGGAGTGGGCGATCACCCACACCTGCGTCCGTTGGGAGCAGGAGCGGATCAAACGGGCGAGAGGCAACAGCAAATCGGGATGAAGGCTGCCTTCCGGCTCGTTGAGAACCATCAGAGGCGGCAGTCTTGGACTGAAGAGCGCAGCTGTGAGCAGCAGGTAACGCAGGGTGCCATCGGACAGCTCCGCAGACTGGAGGGGACGAAGAAGGCCAGGCTGATGAAACTGCAGCCGGAACAAGCCATCGCCATGGTTCACCGACACGTGGGCACCAGGGAATGCATCGTCCACAGCCGCTAAAAAGGCCTCACCATCCCCGCTCTCAAGAATGGTTTGCACCGCAGCGGGTAAATCGCGACCATCAGCGGCCAGAGCGAAGCAGCGAGTACCCACCACAGGGCAACGGGCGGGAGCCTCAGGATCCGTCCTGAAGCTGTCATAAAAACGCCAGCTCAGAATTTGCTCACGCAGAAGCAGAACCTCGGGTCGCTCCTGCGGATCCACGCCCACTTGAAACAATCCACGGTCTGGATCACGCTCCCCGGAATCGGAGCACAACAGAGCACGGGGGTGAAAAGGCGATCCGGCCCAGATCCATTCCCCCTTGCGTTCAGGGTCGAGGGCAAAGGCGGTCCGTCGTTCCTGGGGGTAACCAAGCTCAACGGCATAGGAGAAGGGATCTGCTGCAAATCCCAAACGCAAACGAACTGGCTTGGCGCGAGGTCCACCCTGAATGGGGGCGTCACCCGAGCGCATGCCCCGGCTCAGGGTTTCGGGTCCGGCCCACATCACCGCAGGCAATCCACCCTCCCGGGCGAGACAGCCCATCAGATCTCCACGAGCAGCCGCAACAATCAGCTTGAGGGAACGGAACAGATTGGATTTGCCGCTGCCGTTGGCCCCGGTAATCAGCGTCAGGCGATGCAGAGGAATCACCACATCCCGGAGAGAGCGATAACCAGACACCGCCAGGTGCTGCAGGGTCAAATCTGGACTCCAGTCTCAATAAACACTACTATTGAGAATGATCAGCTGGATTGGGATGCCATCAGTGTCCATGCACCCTGAGACTGGCGGATCTCTGCAGCAAGGGCTGCATCAAGACGGACGTCGACTGACACCCCAACGCAGGCGGATCCTGGAGTTGTTCGAATCGCTTGGAGGTGGACGGCATCTCAGCGCCGAAGACGTGCATCATCAATTGCTGGATCGTGAGTTGAGAGTTTCACTCGCCACGATTTATCGCACACTGAGGCTGTTGGTGGAGATGGGGTTTCTTCAGGAATTACAAACCAGCAACGGCAGCCAGTTCGAACTGGCTGACGCCGAGCACATTCGCCACCACCACCTGGTTTGTGTGCGCTGCGGGCGCACGGAGGAGTTCGAAAGTGAAGAGGTTCTCAATGCTGGCTTGCAAGCCAGCAACAAGTTTGGCTTCGACCTCATCGGCTCCAGCCTCACGGTGCGAGGCATTTGCCCGCAATGCCGTTGAAGAGGAGTCAGTGATGCTCCTGCGGATGCTCCAAGCAGGGCATCCAGTAGTTCCCCATGCGGTGTGCACCCTTGCAGCCAAGGCTCTTGGCCTGTTCTTCGGCAAGCTCTCGGGTTGGGTAAGCAAGCGTGCGGGGATCATCCCCATTCAGGGACCCTGATCCTTCAGCGCCGTGATGGGCGTGGTGATCGTGATCACCTGGTTTCGCTCCGATTCGCACCAGGCCCATGCTCATGGGTCCTGCGGTCCAAACCCCCATGGTGTTCACTCCAACCGCGAGCAGTCCCATGCCAACGATCGAGAGATTGATCACACCCATGGCCACAATGCCAATGGAGACCACACCCATCGGCACGATTCCGATGCAGACGACGCCCATCGGAACGATGCCAATGGACACCGTGCCCAAAGGGGCAACGCCGATGGCAAACCGTTTGGGTTTGCTGCCGCAGTGGGCAGGGCCCTGATCAGTAGGTTGCATTGCATTCATCCGTTCATGATGACGTTTGCTCCCAGCGCAGCTTGCTTGAGCCAAGCTGAGTGTGATGGATGGTGATCTTCCCGAAGGATTTCACGAGGTGCTCGTGATCACTCCCCTGCTCTTCGAGCAGGGAGCGGAAGCGGTTCTGGCCATTCGCGAGCAGTGCACGGTGGTGCTGAATCTCACGGCCATGGAGCCATCATTGGCCCAGAGGACAGCCGATTTCGTTTCCGGTGGAGTCAGGGCACTCGACGGCCAGGAGCATCGCGTCGGAGAGCAGGTTCTGCTCTTTGCGCCTGCCAACGTTGATGTGAATCTCAGCTGAGCGACCCACCACAACTGGATCCCTGTCCGGCAGTGCAGCCGAAGCAATGATCCGCAACAGCAATGGGCTGATCCTCCAAACCACCCTGCACCGTTAAAAGGTCGGCGAGCACGGCAGGCTCTGCGCCGGCTGCACAACCGAGTTGTTGATTGAAATCGCAGTCATGAAGTGCTCCGGTCCAGCTCACGCTGATCAACGTCCGACACATCACCTCATCAAGATTGGCAGGTCGATGCGCCTCACGCAGGAGAGTTTGATATCCCTCGAGTTCTCCGCTGACCTCGAGATCGCGAGCAAAACGCTTGATTGGCATATTGGCGATTGTGAGCAACTGATGAAACGAAATCCCATGGGACTTCATCAATTGCTCCCTGTATTGCGCCTGTAATGATTGCTGCGGTGGTGGCAAAGAGGGCCCGGACGGGTTGTAGACAAGATCCAGCTCCAGTGGCGAACCGGGCATTCCATATCCCAACTGATTGAGCCTTTTCAACGCATCAAGACTGCGCTCGAATACACCGCGACCGCGTTGTCGATCAACGCGATCCTGTTCGTAGCAGGGCAGTGAAGCCACGATGCGCACACCTGAATCAGCGAGAAATTCAGCGAGTGTTTCTTGCCCCGGTTCCATCAAAATCGTGAGGTTGCAGCGATCAATCACCGCGACGCCCTGGGCGCGGGCCTCACGCACAATCTCCCTGAACTGCGGATGGAGCTCGGGGGCACCACCTGTTAAATCAAGGGTCTTCAAGTGACAGTGCTGCAGAACCTGCGCAATCAGCTTCACCTGATCGGGCTCCATCATTTCTGTGCGCCAAGGCCCTGCATCCACATGGCAATGACTGCAGCTTTGATTGCAGCGGTAGCCGAGGTTCACCTGCAATGTTTCAAGGCGACGTCGCCGAAGGGATGGGAAGGGCGAGGGCAGAGTCTTCATCGCATCAGGCTGGATTCTGACTGACCCCGCCATCAAGGTTGTGCCGCCATGCGGTCGAGTAGCGCCACAGTTAAATCATCGCCTTGGGTTTGAAGGTAGGCATACCCCTTTCCATCGGAACGAAGGATCGCTGCATACACGTAATTCACCCCCCGGGCATCTTGCTGACGAATGCGCCCGACGCAATTGTCGTCTTGTAGGAAACGACCCTGATAAGCCGCGACTTCACCGGCACCGTCATACGACGACACAGCCAGCCCCGCCATTTGCCATGCCGACCAGATCTCACGTTGAATCACGGCATTTGGCGTCCAAGCTCCATTCGCGAACGTCATCCCCATCTGACGACTGAGCACGGTGCCATCCATTGCAGAGGGCTTGCAGGCGCCAGCAGGCTGGGGCAACCACTGCTCGGTCACGACATCACCAACCTTCGTACTGATGCCAAAACGGGGGGTTCCCTGATCGGAGAGCAGCACACTGCTTGCACTTCCCTGCTGGTCACGGGTCACGGTGAGGCCGCAGGCGGACACTTTTTGCCAACGCCCCTGATAGCGGGTTTCGCTGTAGCGACGCCCGACGCGCAGAAAGCGTCGACCACGGACCGATCCATCCTCCAACCAGGTTTCAAGCTGCAAACCACCCAGAGGTGCCTCGCCACGCTGGCCTTGGCGAATCACCAGATAACTGCCGGGACGAGGAGCGGCACACTCCATGGGTTCCGGTTGATTCGCCCGCACCGATGCCGGCACGCAAACAGCCAAGGCAATGGACCCAAACAACAGCGAACGCATGCTCACGATTCCACTGAACTCAGTGTGCAGACTTCGGCGAGTTGAGCCATCATCGTTCAGCGATCTGAGGCTTCAGTTGTGCGCATCTGGCCGCTGATAGCCCTCGGTGTGTTCGCCGGGATCGCCGGAGGGATCAGTGCCCGCCTCTTCAGTGGTGGATCGATGCACTGGCCGGAGCCGCCTGCCCAACTGATCTTGAATCCGCGCGAGGAGCCACCGCCGCAACCTCCATCACGGGATGAAATTGCGCGCTTCGTGCCTGATCAACGTGCCGAACTCATTCGCGAGAACGGAGATTCCATCGCTGTTGAATACAGCAGCGTGATTTTGGATCCGCGCTGGATCGATCTGGAATTTTTCGGAGGTTGGAACCGGGAATTCGAAGCCAACGAGGACTCAGAGGCCCTGCTTTTTTTCACCGGCCCAACCTTCGAGAAACAATTCGGTCGCGGGGACTTGGATATGGCGCTCCATGGCGATCTGATGCTCAGCAATGGAACCTGGCGAGCTGGAAACCGAGCAGCGGCAGCGGGCCGGGCCTACATCGCTGTTTCTGAAAACGGAAACCTGGAGTTCGGCTACGGGGATCTCACACCGAGCCGAGAGGAAAGATTCCGTCTTTTCATTGGTGGGTTGCATGCCTTCAGTCACAAAGACCAGATCCCTCCAAGCAGCTATCGCGGTGTCTACGGAGAGATGCGGCTTGCCGACGTACGCATCGTCTATGCACTACGAAGCGATGGCGCGCTTGAGCTGATTGAAACCGCCGATGGCGTTCATTTCAATGATCTCAAGCTGCTGGTGGAGCAGCGCAACTTCAAGGCAGCCTTTCTTCCAGACCATGCCTCGAAATCCCGGCTGATCGTCCCGGGCCTCCGTCCTTGGAGTGAGGAGCAGGCCATCTGGGTGAGTGGGGGCAAACCCTCAATCACCCAGCTGCCCTTCATGCTGAGGGTTCTGGCCCGTGATGCGCTTCCGCAAGTGCAATGAACCAGTTCACGTAGCGTTCCGGTCCTTCAGGAATACAAACATCAAACCGCAGTGAGTCGTTTGGATCACTGATCCCTTCGAGAGAGCCATCCAGTAGGGAAGGTCGATCCACTTCCCCAGCGCTGCTGTCCACGAGAACGACACGGTTGCAGTGCCCATAGCTCTCACCGAGCTCCTGGAGAAGGGTGAGAAATCCGCGGTCACTGCCACCGCGTAACCATCCATCCCCTGAAGGGCAGGGTGTTGACGTCACAGTGTCACCGACACCGACGAGGTGTGGCATCTGGTCTTGGGCGATGTGCTCATGACAGAGCGCAAGCAGTGCCCCATGGTCGTGGGGAGCTGTACGCACGTTGAAGTCGTCACCCAACGGTGCCGTACCGGTGCGATCGGCAATGTGGCGATTGATCAGCACCAGCAAGCCAACTTCCTTGATCGCTCCACGCAGCATGAACTGAATGTCGGTGCTCCCCACATCACCGGCCTCCGCTGGTTTAAGGCGTTCGACCCCCTCCTGATCACGTCCAAGGTTCGGAGCCACATGCAGAAAGAAGGAGTTCGCCAGGCCTTCGGCTGCAGCCATCGCCATCAGCTGATCCATGAGCTCCTGAAGCATCACCTGCAACTGCCGTTGCCGTGCCACATCATTGGGAATCAGGCTGAACAGGCTGTTGAGATTGATGGTGGGCGAGACCTGGGTGTCGAGGATCGCGCGCTCAATCTCCGCGGCGATGGCCTCGTTTCCAAGCTCAGGCATGACGGAGGGAAGTCTCTCGGCAAGAAGACCCTGCATGCGCGTTGGCACATTGGCGAGAAACGTCATCTCGGCATCACTGACACCCGGATGGGTGAGATGCCCGTAACAATCTTGCAGCTGCACACCACCAGCTGCCAGTCCTGGCAGGTAAAGGCCCTCCCGTGCAGCCGTTTCGGTGTCACCAAGGGCAGCCTCCACAAGCCGGTTCACACCACGGCGGCCTTCATGCTCACCGTTGGTCAGCACCTGAAAGCGCCCCTTCAACGTCGCTGCTGCTCGCACGTAATCGGCCGGCATCCTGCGGGTGAGCGGGTCCTTCACCAGCGGCATGCACACTCCGTCGAGGTCCTGAACAATCAACAGATCCGAACTGGCGAGCAGCTCCTCTTGAAGTTGGGCGAGATCCATCCGAAACACCTCGATCGCTGAACCGGTCGTCACGATCCCACGATCAGCCCATCCAGCCAATCACGCCCAGCAGAGCAAAGACGGCAACTGCCAGGATTTAAACGAGGCCACTGCCTAGTGTTGAAGATCAAGGCTTGATCACAGGAGACTGCGCCGATCGCATGGACACGGCCCTGAACAGCAATGGATTCTTCCCTCGCAGCTTGGATGCCGACCTGGTGCGGCAACGCATCCGCGAGCTGGAAGCAGGGAAGGTGGGTTTTTACAGCGTGGGGTTGTACCCCGCCTCACTCGCTTACAACTGCGCCATGCAGCAAGAGGAACCTGCTTCATTGCTTCTGGCGGCCCGCCCTGGCCGACAACTTCTTGGGGCCTTCTCCCAGGAAGCCCTCGAAGGCATGGACCCAGATCACGTTGCCACCGTGGAGCGGATGGGAAGCCATCTTCAGAACGGTCAGCGCTGTCCGAACACCCTGAAAGACCTCTTGCTGCGCTGCGAGCTGGTTGTGCTCAGCGCAAACAGCAATCACGTGGAGGAGGATCTGCAGGAAGCCTGCCGCTTGCGTGCGGAACTCGGCCGTGACCACGTGGTTCTTGCCTGCCTGGCTGGGTCATTCAGCCATGACCACATCGCCAACGAGTCGTATGTGCTGTGTGAGAAGGTCCCCAACCTGGGATTCTTCTCCGGATTTCATCGCCACGGGGCACTGCGCAATCCCCACGACAGCTTCACCGCCAATTTCTGCCATCCCAGTGCCCTCACAGCCCTGCTGGCAGCACGAATGCTGGATCGCCTCTCACCGAATATCCAGGTATCGCCTGGGGTTCACAACGTCGAAGGGCAATACATCAAAGCGGCCAAAAACATGGCGTCGGTGTTTGCCGGGTTTGGCTACACCTACCACTACGACAACCCTGGGGTGCTCCCCACCTTGCTCACCCTGCTGCTGGATCAATGCCTCGATCAGGCAGCCACGGTGTCGATGGCACGCCGAAACAGGCAACGCCTCTACAACCGCCAACCGTTCCCCCTCACCGAACTCGGCTACGGCGTCCAGAGAATCGAAGCCGCTCTTGTGAGAGGAGGGGATATGGAGAAGGTGCGCGATCACACGTTTGCCCAACTCACAGCGATGGTCGCCGATGTGCGCGGCAGCATGATGCGTCCTGTTTCCGGAAAGCCAACGCGCAATTTCCAGGCAGGCCAAGTGCTCGCCGAACACATGCGCGTGGAACAACGCTGCCCGAACTCCATGGAGGAACTGGAAAGCTGGTGCGAAGACGCTGGCTTACGCAAAGGGGGGCTTGAGGGACTCAAGGCCCTGCGCTACTGGCCTCAGATCGCCAGGAAGTATGCGATTCCAGTCCATGACGCGTCCATGGTCAACTTGCTGTACATGGCGATTTACGGCCAATCCAGCACCAAGGATGTGGCCTTTTCGGTGATGACCGAAAGCCGCGAGCTCTCGAACTACTGCCAGGAATCCGTTCGGCCCACCCACAGCCGTCGCTACGCCGAAGCACTTCAAAACCTCGATCAGCAAGAGGCGATGGACTTAGTGGTCAATGCCGTGATTGCTGATAATGCTCGCCGTTTGATTAGAGACGACTCCGGTGTGGAGGAGACGGAGGCCAACGCCGAACCCCCCGCCTATCTCAAAGCGATGAATGTGATCGAAAATGCGCTTTAAACCGTTGGCTCAAGAGAGGGGAGCATGACGCAGGCATCAGCGATGTCGCGATACGGGTCCGGATCACAACTCAGAACCACCACCTGAAGCCCAAGATCAACAGCCTGCCGCAACATGGTGAGCACTGAAGCCAACCGCTTCGGATCGGTGTTGGTGAAGGCATCGTCGAACAGCAGGGGTAGGCAACCGTCATGACTGCTGCGGAGCGTGTCGGCGATCGCCAAACGCAGAGCGGCGTTGAACTGCTCCTTCATGCCTCCGCTGAGCTGGGCGAACTCAAACAACCGCCCGGATCGTTGCAATTGCAGCGCATTCAAACCCTTTGTGGGATCCAGATTGAGCTCACAACCATCAGAGGCCTCCAGAAGCAGGGGAGCCAGGAAGTGATTGATGCTCTGCTTGAGGGGCATGGAATAGCGCCTGGAGAGATCGCGTCGTGCCTCCTGGAAACGCCTCAGCAACAGCTGGCGTGCTTCCGCCACCAACGTTTGCTGCTGTTCAGCCCGGATCGCCAGATCCATCGCGGCTGCAGCCTCCTCGACCAGCGCGTGCAAATCGCTGCGCCCGAAACGATCGCAGCGCTCCAGCAGCCCCCCCTGTTCACGATTGAGATCTTCACGCCGACGGGCGAGGGTCAGCTCTTGCTGTTCAAGAGCGGCCAACTGCTTGTCAACATCAGCCTCCCGCTCCAAACCAGCCTCAGCAGTGAGCGCAAGAAGCTTGGACTGCTGAAGACAGATGGTCTCCATCAGACCATTCAGCTCCTGCTGAATCTGTGCCTGTTCACCGTGAGAGTCGACAAAGGTTTGCCGCTGTTGGCGGCGCTGAAGCTGTTGGGCTTCCTGGCGTTCAACCGCGACGCGTCGCTCCTGTTGATTCGACTGAACAGTGCGCAAGGTCCGCTCCAGTGCATCGAGCCCCGCGCGAAGCGCCCGGGTCTGATCTTGAACGGATTTGTAGGTGGCCCGGCAGTCGAGAAGTGCCTGATCCAAAGCCGCGGAATCCATCGTGAACGCTGTCTCCAGGCCAAGGTCCTGCTGGAGGGCTGAGCGTTTTTGCTGCAGTGTTTCCAGGGATTCGGTCCCGTCAGCATGGGCTGGATGCTGCTGATCCAACTGCTGGAGGCGCGCTGTGACCAGAGCGAGCTCCTGGCTGAGTTGTTGCCGTTGGAAGAACTGCTCCTTGGCCTCCTCCAGGGATTGGGCGCCCCATTGCCGCAGCCCTTCGTTGACTTGGGTTTGGAGTTGGGAGCGTTGTGTGGTCAGCGCAGCGATGCCAGTGCCCTCTCCGGGATTCACCTGCACCATCACCCCCTCACCGACCTGCAGCCGAAATGGCCCGGAACGCTGCAGTGTCTGTCCCTCAGGCAACGCGACACCATCCAGCACCACCTCCTGGTCAGCCGCTTCCAGGTGAATCGACGACGCCATACTGTTCAGTCGGATCTCCAGTTCGCGAAGCCGTTCCTGCCAACCTTGCAGGGCCGACAGAGCCTCGCTGGTTTGGCTCGGAGCAGCAGCAAGCTTGTTTTGGAGTGATCCCTGTTGCGCGAGCAGGCGAGCCCGCAGATCGGCACGTTGTTGATAGTCGCGAATTCGGGTTTCGAGGGTTCGGATCTCCTGCTGCCGACGCAGTGAATGACCGCGCTCCTCAAGCGCTTGTCGCTGCTCTTCCAAAGCGTTGAGAGACGCCTGCCTGGCTTTGAGCTGTTCGGACTGCTGGGCGACCTGGTCCCCCGCTTTCTCCAGGTCACGGCGATGGGCCTGGATTGAGCGGTCTGTCGACTCCGTTTCAGCATCGAGAGACATCAGAGTCTTGAGCTGTTGCTTGCGCTGTTGTTCCTCCTGAATGAGCGGCGCCAGCGAACGCTGCAAATCGCGCAAGGTGGTGAAGCGTCTGCGCTGTTGTTGAAGTGCTGGAGCCTGGACGGTCTCAAGATCTCGGAGCGCCTGCTCATTGCGATCGAGCTCTTGGCAGGCCGCTTCGTACATCTCAAGCTGTTGACACGCATCCCGGTGCCGCTGCTCAGCCTGCTGTAACTCCTGGCGTCGCTTCCAGAGTTCGCTTTGCTGCTTGACACCACGCGAAGTGAAGCTGGAGGCGACCAACACCTCGAGCTGATCGTGAATGTGTTGATCCAGGGGTGATTGCAGGGAGTCCGAAGCCTGGTTCTCCAGGGCAGCAATGAGGCCGTTGAGGTCGTAATGGCTGCCATCGAGATCGAGGAGATTGCGGCCTGCAAGTCCTTGCATCACCCAGAGATGGGCCCAACGACTGGGCAGAATTCGATTGACCTGTCGACTGCCGATGATCTCTTCGACACCGAGCAGTGCAGCCAGGCGATCCTCCGCATCTCCACCCAAGTGCGCGGGCTCCCCCAGCCGGCTGAGACGGCAGGTGCCACTGGAACCACTGAATGATTTCTGCAGCGACCAGTGATGCCCCTGGGCTTCGAAGTCGAGCTCTGTCTGGGGATGACCGGCATGCACCGTAGAGCGCAGATCACGCATCGCGGCACCGGTCGCTGTGGCACGCACGAACAGCGTGCGATGCATGGCCTCCACCAGTGAGCTCTTTCCGGTTTCGTTACCACCGCCAATCAACGTCAACCCCGGCGCAAACGCCACCTCCAGTTCTCGATGGCGGCGCACACTCTCCAGCCGGCAACGAATCAGGCGCATGGCGAGTCGACGCAGAGCTGATGGAGTTCGATCAAAGCCTGCTCGATCAATGGGTCACCATCCCCCTCGAGCTCTTGTTTCAAACCGGCAGCAATGCTGCTGAGGAGCGGACCGTCGCTCCGGTTTAAGCAGTGATCGAGTTCACCATCGATTGGATGGCGGCGCAGTTCACCTCGCAAGCGCAGGTGCAGAAGCTGTTCGGAAAGCTCATCGACCATTGCCTGCAAACGACGATGGGCGTCCAAACCAAGACGTCCGTTCAATTCAAGTCGCAGCAGATCGCGGCCCGCACGGCTGCCGATGCAGGCATCAAGTTCTTGGTTCAAGCGTTCCAGATCGGGAAGCCCCTGGAGCTGCATGGTGATCC
This sequence comes from Synechococcus sp. CS-197, assembly GCF_025128215.1. NCBI lineage: Bacteria > Bacillati > Cyanobacteriota > Cyanophyceae > Synechococcales > Synechococcaceae > Synechococcus > Synechococcus sp. CS-197. Next base: position 423,615 of record NZ_JAHLZC010000021.1, read on the forward strand.
GATGCCAAGCCACCCGCCCAGTCGTGATCGTTTGCACCCGCGGATCGTCCCCCCGCATGAGGTCGGCAAGAATCACTTGCGATCGCTGATCCTCTGGCCCCGACGGGAAACGATCAGGCTCCGGTGTACCGCTGTACCAGGCATTGCTCTGAACCTGCATCAATCCATGCCAGTCACCAAGAGCGATGTAATCGACCTCTCCTGGAGGAAGTTGTTCAAGGTTCAAGGCATTGACATCAACCCCAGAGCCGAATCCCTGCACCGATCCATGGGCCAGCAGAACGCGTGGAGCCTCTGAATCCAGGTTCTGCCAGTTGAGCTGTTCAATCCAGCGCATCGGCCCGACATTGTCGTGCCGCCGAAGCAAGGGACAAGGCAGCAGGGTCAACCCCGCTCGGCTCGTGGGCTCAGGTTGGGTGAGAAGCTCCAGATTCGGGGCCCGCTCCCGCATCCGGCGCAAAAGATCCTCTCGACGCCAGATGCCCCCGGCGCCGCCATGGTCGTGATTGCCGGGAATCACCAGGACAGGGCACGGCAGCGCACCGATCAGCTCCATCACTTCCAAAACCTCAGAGGCCGGAACGGTGGAGGAATCAAAAAGGTCGCCTGCCACGAGCACGGCATCCACCGATTCGTTGCGGGCCACATCGCCGATGCGGCTCACGACCTCAACGCGTTCCCGCTGAAGACGAGCTTGTTTCTGAGGATCAGAAATCCAGCGGTAAGGCTTGCCGATCTGCCAGTCAGCCGTGTGAAGAATGCGGGGCACGCGCTCCCTTGATGCCGTCGGAGCCCATGCTGCCGCCTCCCCGGCTGTTTTTCCGCACACTCTTCACTGGCAAATCAGGGAGAAGACGGCATGGTTTCGCTGTGAGACCCAGGCGATACACCGTGACCAAGGCTCCCTCAGGCTCCAGCTCCCCCCTGGAGACCATTGCCGGACTGTTCCATCCACCGGAACAGATCAAGGCAATCGATCAACTTGGAGCTGGAAACGTGAATGACACCTTTCTGGTCACCCTCGAGGGAAACGCTGCAAGGCAAGCCTTCGTGATGCAGAGACTCAACACGGATGTGTTCGAGAGCCCGGAACTGGTGATGCGCAATCTCCTGCGCCTTGGTGATCACGTCGAGCGGCGACTAGCGCAAGACCCCCCTGAACTTTCGGGGAGACGGTGGGAGATTCCCAGGGTTCTGCCCACCCTTGATTGCGACGGGCACTGGGTTGAGCACGAGGGTGAGTTCTGGCGCTCGATCTCCTACATCGGAGCGGCCACAACCGCCGATGTGATTAAAGATGAGGCCCATGCCTGGGAGCTGGGTTACGGGCTCGGGATGTTTCACCATTTGATCAGCGATCTGCCCACTGAGGAACTGGCAGACACCCTTGAGAATTTCCACATCGCACCGGCGTATCTGGATGAGCTCGATACCGTTCTCGATAGCGCGTTGCCCATCACTGACGCGCGGGTGACTGACGCGCTCGCCTTCGTGGATGCGCGCCGTGAAGGACTCGATGTGCTTGAACAGGCTTGCGCCAGAGGGGAACTGAAACGCCGCCCCATTCACGGAGATCCGAAGATCAACAACGTGATGATTGATGATCTCAGCGGGCATGCCGTGGGATTGATCGATCTCGACACGGTGAAGCCCGGATTGCTTCATTACGACATCGGCGACTGTTTGCGCTCTTGCTGCAACCGCCTCGGGGAGGAAACCACAACGCCTGAGAAGGTGGTGTTCGATCTTGAACTCTGCCGCTCGATCCTGGAGGGGTACCTCAAGGTGGGGCGATCCTTTCTCAGCGATGACGATGTGCGCTACCTGCCAGCGTGCATCCGCCTAATCCCCTTGGAATTGGGTCTGCGTTTTCTCACTGATCACCTGTCAGGCGACTGTTATTTCAAAACGGAGCGAGCCGGCCACAATCTGGATCGGGCTTGGGTGCAGTTCGCGCTCGCGCGTTCAGTGGAGCAACAGTGGGATGAGCTGGTGTCCTTGATCAACAGCCTTCACGGAGGGAACTGACATGGCACGCCATCCCGTGATGGTGCGTCAGGTTTGCCCGCTGGTCCCGTTCTCTGCCAACACATCCCCGCTGCTCCTGGCCAGTGCGGAATTCGTTTGGGAAGAACACAACACCCTCGAATTGAGCTTCAGCCTGAGGCCATCCCAATCGGGTCAGCCGCTTCCCAGGCTGGCTTACAGGGATGCAGCGCTCCGCTCGAACCAGCGCGGCGGGCAGCGCCTCGATGGGCTCTGGAAACACACCTGTTTTGAAGCGTTCTTTGCCCTGCCAAACCGCGACCGTTATTGGGAACTGAATGCGTCACCCAATGGCGACTGGAATCTTTATCGATTCGAGACCTATCGAGGTGAGGGGACCCGCGAACAAACGTCTGCACCCCTGATCCACTGGCAAAGCTCCCGGTGGGATTGCCGCTGCACCATCGCGTTGCCTCTTGATCCCTGGTGGACTGCGGTTCAACTTCCTGAGCTGGCGATCGCGATGGTGCTTGAGGACATGGACAACAACCTCAGCTACTGGGCTTTGTCTCACCACGGAGACGAGCCAGACTTTCACGACAGGCGTGCCTTTCTCACCGCATGACCAGGTTCCTGATCCGTCGCCACCGCTGGACGACTGTGCTGCTCGGTCTGCCGATTCTGTTTACACCTCTCACCGTTGCCTGCCGGCCGCTGAACACACCAACGTCGAAGCGTCCAGAAGCCGTCAAGCCAACGGTGGCTGGCACCAGCATTGAACTGCCAACCCGCTCAGGCCTTCCAGTGGCACCGAACGGGCGCCATTACCCCCTGGTTCCGGTCGAGGCCAACAGCACAGCAACTCTTCTGGTTGGCATCGAAACCGCCTTGGTGGATCCGAACCACGATCCAGCGGAAATCGCTCAACTCGCCCATCAACAGCAGGTCATCTACCGAGTGCTGTCCCACCAGCCTGCAGTTGCTGCAGCGGTGAGGGATCAACTGCCTTCGCAGCTGCAATGGGTGTTCGATCAACACATCGCAGCAAGACGCTCGTTCCTGGCCATGCACCGCGGACCGGCATCCACGACCCTGCCGGCGTGGCGCATCCAGAAACCTGCCTCGCAGGATGTTCTTCTCAAGGCCTACCGAAGCGCAGCGACCGCCACCGGTATTCCCTGGGAGGTACTGGCTGCTGTGAATCTCGTAGAGACCGGAATGGGCCGGATCGATGGTGTGTCTGTCGCCAATGCGCAAGGGCCCATGCAGTTCCTCCCGACCACCTGGGCCGAGCCCGGAATTGGCCGAGATGGAGACATCCGCGATCCGTGGGACGCCATCCATGCAGCGGCGCGTTATCTGGTGCGACGTGGCGGCCTCAAGGACATCCGCCGCGGTCTCTGGGGATACAACAACAGTGATCATTACGGCAAGGCCGTGATGCACTACGCCGCATTGCTCCAACGGGAGCCACTCACCTATCGAGGCCTCTACAACTGGCAGATCCATTACGCCGCCTCTGCAGGTGACCTCTGGCTGCATGAGGGCTATGCAGCCTCGTCACCTGTACCCGTGAGCGTGCATCTGAAGCGGTATCCCCACAGTGCCCCCCCTCAGCGTGCAAAACCCAACTGAACCCTTCACGATGGCGACCAGACAACGATCGTTCCTCGCTCTTGAACGTGACCACTGAGTCAACTGGCAAGCCTTCGCCGATCGCTGCCGCGA